>NZ_JABEVC010000066.1 GCF_013044125.1 Acidocella sp.
CTTCCAATTCTCCCGCTTCGCGCCGGCTCAGAACGTCAGCGTCGTCGCCTGCATCACCAGCGGCAGCGCGCGGACCTGCGCCAACACGTCATCGGGCGTAGTCCCGTCGGTGGAGACCAGGCAGATCGCATCCTCGCCTTCCGCCGCGCGGCCCAGATGGAAGGTCGCGATATTCACCCCCGCATCCGCCAGCAACATGCCAAACCGGCCGATGAAGCCCGGTTTATCCTTATTGGTCACATAGAGCATATGCGGCGCGAAGTCGGCCTCCACCTTAATGCCCTTAATCTCCACCAGCCGCGGCTTGCCGTTGCCGATCAACGTACCCGTCACCGCGCGGGTGCTCCCCCCCGCGGTCACTGAAATACGCACCAAGCTCTGATAATCGCCGACATGGTCGTTCGAACCCTCGGCCACCTCAATCCCATGGTCACGGGCGAACACCGGTGCCGAGACCATGTTCACGCCTTCCATCACCGGCCCCAGCAATCCGGCCAGCGCCGCAGCGGTGAGCGGGCGATGGTTCAATACCGCCGCCGCGCCTTCATACTCAATCAGCACGCGCGAAATAACGCCATCGCGCGCCTGCGTCAGCTGTCCGGCAAAAGCCCCCAGCAACCGGCACAATTCCATGTAGGGACGCAACCGCGGGGCTTCCTCCGCACTCACGCTCGGCATATTCAGCGCATTGCTCACCGAGCCGGTCAGCAAAAAATCGCTGATCTGCTCAGCGACCTGCAAGGCCACATTCTCCTGCGCTTCAGTGGTCGCAGCCCCGAGATGCGGCGTCGCGATCACATTTTCCAGAGCGAACAGCGGGCTGTCCGTGGCAGGCTCCACCTCGAACACATCCAGCGCCGCGCCCGCCACATGCCCGCTCACCAGCGCTTCATACAACGCCGCCTCATCCAGCAGCCCGCCGCGCGCGCAGTTCACAATGCGCACACCCTTCTTCGTCTTTGCAATTGCCTCGCGCGACAATATATTGCGCGTCGCATCCGTCAGCGGGGTATGAATGGTGATAAAATCCGCCTTCGCCAGCGCGGTATCCAGATCCACCTTCTCCACGCCCAGCTGCACCGCGCGCGCATCCGTCAAATACGGATCATACGCCAGCACCTTCATCTTCAGCCCCACCGCGCGGTCAGCCACGATCGAGCCGATATTCCCGCATCCGATCAACCCCAGCGTCTTCGCGGTCAGCTCCACGCCCATGAAGCGGTTCTTCTCCCACTTGCCAGCTTTGGTCGAAGCACTCGCCTCCGGCAATTGCCGCGCCAGCGCGAACATTAGCGCAATCGCATGTTCCGCCGTCGTAATCGCATTGCCGAACGGCGTGTTCATCACCACCACACCGCGCGAGGTGGCAGATTTCACATCCACATTATCCACGCCGATCCCGGCCCGGCCAATCACCTTGAGGTTGGTGGCAACATCCAAAACCTCTTTTGTTACCTTGGTGGCAGAGCGGATCGCCAGACCATCATACCCGCCGATGATCGCCCGCAGTTCGACCGGCGTCAGCCCCGTTTTCACATCGACCTCAACACCGCGCTCTTTAAAAATCGCAATCGCGGCCGGCGACAATTTGTCGCTAATCAAAACCTTAACCATTATGCAAACCTCTTAAAATTCGGTGGAAACAGCGTCGATCGCGTAATCGATCCAGGGCAGCAGGGCGGCAATATCCGATGTCTCCACCGTCGCTCCACCCCAAATCCGCAAACCCGGCGGCGCATCGCGGTATGCCCCCGCATCCAGCGCCACTTTCTCTTTCTCCAGCAGCGAGGCAACCGCCTTGGCCGCTTTCGCCTGACCTTCGGCATCCAGTTTCTTAAACCACGGCGCCGCGATCACCAGGCAGATCGAGGTGCAGGAGCGCGTCTCGGGCCGTTGCGCCAAAAACCTCACCCGCTCATTGCCTTCAACCCAGGCGGCAATCGCGGCCAGATTTTCTTGCGAACGCGCAATCAGCCCTGGCAGCCCGCCAACGCCCTGCGCCCAGCGCAGCCCGTCCAGCGCGTCTTCAACACAAAGCATCGATGGTGTGTTGATCGTCTCGCCCACGAAAATCCCTTCCGAGAGCTTGCCCCCGGAGGTGAGCCGGAAAATCTTCGGCAACGGCCAGGCGGGTTTATAGGTGAGCAAACGCTCCACCGCGCGCGGGCTGAGGGCGAGCATCCCATGCCCGCCTTCCCCGCCCAGCACCTTCTGCCAGCTCCAGGTCACCACATCCAGTTTCGCCCATGGCAGATCCATGGCGAAGGCGGCGGAGGTGCTATCGGCAATCACCAGCCCCTCGCGGTCATCAGGGATGAAATCGCCATTGGGGAAGCGCACGCCAGAGGTCGTGCCGTTCCAGGCCAAAACCACATCATGCGAAAAATCAATCGCCGCCACATCGGGCAACTCGCCGTAATCAGCCTTTATCACCCGCGCATCGGCGAGCTTCAGTTGCTTGACCACATCCGTCGCCCAGGCTTCGGAGAAGCTCTCATGCGCCAGCACATCCACCGGCCGCGCGCCCAGCATGGACCACAGCGCCATCTCCACGGCCCCGGTGTCCGAACCCGGCACAATCCCTAAGCGCCAGCCTTCCGGCATGCCCAATATCTGTTTGGAGAGGCTGATGACCTCGGCCAGCTTCGCCTTCGGCCCCTTGGCTCGATGGCTGCGGCCCAGCGGCGCGCCCGCAAGTGCTGCCAGCGTAAAGCCTGGCCGCTTGGCGCAAGGCCCCGATGAAAAATTAGGATTCTGTGGACGTACCGCCGGCATTGCGGCAACAGAAAAATCTGCCATAATAACTCTCCCTTACAGAAGAAAAGCGCCCCATTGGGGGGGCGTGACCCAGCCAACCCTCTAGCCTGTTTCCCAACCCGCCGCAATAGTCCACGCCACAACCCCAGGCAGCACCACCCGCATGACCGAGCTTGACAACATCGACCGCGCCATCCTCCGCCTCATCGCCCAGGATTCCTCGCTCTCCCTCAACGACATCGCGGACAAAGTCGGCCTCACCGCTACCCCCTGCTGGAAGCGCATCAAGCGCATGGAGGAATCGGGCATCATCTGCGCTCGCATCGCGGTGCTTGACGCCGACAAGCTCGGCTTGCCCGTCTCGGTTTTCGTCTCCGTGGAAACCGCCGACCATTCTGGCGAATGGCTCGCCCGTTTCGCGCAAACTGTCGCCACCACACCCGAGATCGTCGGCGCCTGGCGCATGTCCGGCGATGTGGACTACCTGCTCCACGTCATCGTGCCGGACATCGCCGCCTACGACGCCTTCTACCGCAAGCTCATCGCCGCCGTGCCTCTGCGCAACGTCTCCTCGCGCTTCGCCATGGAACGCATGAAGGAAGGACCTTTGCCGATCTAGCATTACAGTTGCGATTTAGAGAACCTCTGCGTAGCGTGATTTGTAGCGCCGTTTAAATGTTTTTGGTTGGCTTCTCGTTTGGTTTTTCCTTGTTTTTTCGACGTTTTGGCGTTTTCGCCAGCGTTTGGGCGCAATTATCCTACGCCGTTTGGAACCTGTGCCGCAGGATATACCGATTTGTCAGCCCGCAGGTTGCGAACAACCGGTTGGCGTTCTTCGCCAGGCCGCGATAGCGCACCTTGGTGAAGCCGAATTTCAGCTTGATGATGCCGATTACATGCTCGACGCGCGAGCGCACCTTCGATTTTTTCCGGTTCCTTGCCCGCTCGGCTTCGTTCACCACGCCACGGTGGCGATAACGCCGGTTGGTGCGGTCGCGCGCCTTGGGAGCTTTCTCTTTGATGATATCGCTCTGGCCCTGATACGCCTGATCACCCCAGACATCGCGCTCCTCGCCATGCAGTAGGTCGCCGAGCACCGCGCCGTCATGCACGTTGGCCGCCGTCGCCACCACCGAATGGATCACTTTGGCGCGGCGGTCGACGCCAAAATGCGCCTTCATGCCGAAATACCATTGGTTGCCCTTCTTGGTCTGGTGCATCTCCGGGTCGCGGGCTTTCTCTTCGTTCTTGGTCGAACTCGGCGCGTGAATGATGGTCGCATCAACAATCGTGCCGCCGGAAAGCCGCAAGCCTTTGGCCTCCAGATGTTCGTGAATGAATTCAAACATCCGCCGGCCGTAATCATGCGCCTCCAGAAGATGCCGGAAACGGCAGATCGTCGTCTCGTCGGGCACCGGCTCGCGGCCAAGATCAATGCCGACGAAGCGCCGCATCGAAAGCGAGTCGTAGAGCGCCTCTTCGGCGGCGGGGTCCGACGTAACCGGGGCAAAACCCCGGGCATTTTGTCAGGCTGTCTATGCTTGTCTGAGGATAAGATGTGGGAGTGCCGGCACTCGCGCTGGCTTGGTGACACCAATTCGATCGCCGAGATAATCCCAGAAGGCGATGCCCTGCTTTGCGCAAGTTTGCATGAGGCCGAGAAAGGCATCGCGGCAATCGCGGCCGGCATCGCTATGGGTGCCGCCGCTGATTTTTCGTTTGGTCACCTGGCAGCGGATGTCGCGCTCTGAGCCATTGGTGTGCAACGGAATCTCTGGCCGATCGAGCACCATCGCAATTCCGGCTTATTAGCGAGAAGCCGCTCAAGTAGCCGGTCGAGCGTGGTGAAGCCTGTTTTGCGGCGGAAGATGCGATCGAAGCGGGCTCGCATCTCGCGTCGTCGCTGTGGGTTCGGGTCCAGGGAGTATAATTTGAGATCGGCGTAGAACCGCCAGATCAGCGTGCGCACACGCGCCTGCGCGGCGCGATGGAGATCGGTAAAAGTGTCGAGTTTGTGCACGAGACGTTCGGCATGGACCCAACACAATGCGTGCCGGCCAACAGCGAACTGGCCGGCGTCGTCGCTGACGATTACCACGTCTTGCAAGAAGCCGTGCGCCGCCACGGCGCCCCACAGCGCGCCTTCGGTGGCAATACGCACCGGATCAGGCGTGACCCGCAAATCGCTGAGGCCAAGATGCCGCAGACCCTCCGTGCCAATGATGATGAGACACGTACCCCCTGGGAATTTACACTTGAGTTGGGTGCCGACTTTTTGCTGTCCCCCTTTCTGAGACTGTTTTATGCTTTATCCCATTAAGCGTTCTTTAACGGCATAACGCTTACTCTGCGCCCCGTCGGTTAAGGATTTTGGAATAGGAATGACAGGGTCAGGGCTCAAGGCACAGTTGACTGACTCGGTGGTACATGAAGTGCTGATCAGGAGGGATCAAGTCGCCTCGATCCGCCGTTCAACTCTGATCTCCCTGCCGGTAGGCAGCATGGTTGGGGCTATAGTCATGCTCGTGGCGCGCCGCTACGGGCATGGCGTCCTGGGCGGGAAATGGTTTGCGGCCATATTCATTATTAATATTATTCGGGTCATCCTTTGCATCACACCTTTGCCGCCGTTAGCTGGTGAAAAGGGCCCTTCGAGGCGCTTCGCTGCCTTCGCGGGGCTGTCTGTTGAAAAATATCTGCATCTTTTCTGGATCACCAGCCTTGTCTCTGGACTGTTATGGTCGCTTATATTTCTGTTCTGTAACGGTTACACAACTCCCCAGACGGTGTTTTATCTCACCGTTGTTTGCGGAATTACCGCAGGTGCGGTGACGACCGGCATAGCCTACGCCCCTGTGCCAATCAGCTTCACCATCCCCCCGTTGCTCTCGGTTATCGGCTGCCTGCTTTACGCGGGTGGTTTCAACTACAACTCCCTTGCGGCCACAGTCCTGCTCTATCTGATCATGCTGATTTCGGTATCGCGCCAAAGTGAGGCCAGCTTCCGCGCCGCCAGCAGGCTGAAGAATGATGCCAGCGCCATGGCAGAATCTCTGAAAAAGGCGCATACTGAATCTGTTCTCATTGCCGAGCAGATGAGCCACCGAGCCACACATGATGAATTAACCGGGCTTTTTAATCGTACAGGCTTTAGCAAGCAAGTAGAAAAATACGCTGCCAGCGGGCCTGCGACATTTTGCCTGATGCTGCTCGATCTTGACGGTTTCAAACTGGTCAACGATGGATTCGGACACGCCACTGGAGACAAAGTTCTGGTTGAAGTCTCGCATCGCTTACGCGAGGTCCTGGCCGGGGAGTTTACCGTCGCCCGTATTGGTGGCGATGAATTTGCGGTTTTTTATGCACAACAGGCATCCGGTGAGTCGCCTCATGTACTGGCCACAAGACTAATCGCCGCGATAGAAGCACCATATGCTGAGTTTGATACCAGCCGGGTGGGCGTCAGCATCGGTATCTATCAATCGCAGGACGTGAATATCGCTAACATGCTGACCAGCGCGGATGAGGCATTATACGCCGCTAAATTCAGCGGCCGCAATCGTTACCGCATGTTTGATGAATACCTGCGCGAGCGTCTGTCCATGAAATGCGATGTCGAGCGTGATTTGCAGCGTGCCTTATCTAAAAAAGAGGTGGAAGTTTGGTACCAACCGGTATTTAGCATTGATGGTAAAAATATCATAAATTACGAAGCGTTGCTGCGCTGGAAGCACCCCACACATGGCTGGATATCACCTGCGGATCTAGTCTTAATCGCTGCCAAGGCCGGGCATTCCGAACAGCTGATGAGCTTCATCTTCGACGAAGTCTGTGGCATGATTCAGACATTACGCAGCTTAAATCTTGAGCATATCTGGGTGGCCATGAACATGTCCCCGCGCGATGTGTCCAATCTCCCGATAGATGAGTGTGTGCTGAATGGATTGAAAGTCCTTAACTTGCCGGCTCAGATGCTGGAAATCGAAGTCACCGAAGAAACAGCGATGGATACCATCTCCGTTCAGACTAAGATAAATCGTTTATCCGAGGTCGGCGTGCGCATCGCAGTGGATGATTTCGGCGCAGGCTACTCGTCCTTAGCATCCCTACGGAAGTTGAGTGTCAACAGGATCAAGATTGACCGTTGTTTCATCACGGGTATCACAGAATCGGCTAACGACAAGATACTGGTGCAAACGATCCTGAAACTGGGTCAATCACTTGGTCTCGAGGTAGTGGCGGAAGGCGTTGAAACCGCAGAAGTTCTGCATCTGCTAAGGGGATTTGGCTGCGAACTCGTGCAGGGGTATTATCTTGGCTACCCCGCCCCGAAACAGGAAATAATCAGTAGACTCCAAAAACTGGAAACACAAAAGAGCTGCACAATGACGTCGAATTTCCATGTGAATTTGCAATGAACATTTTTGTGTACCCGACTCTTTGACAACCTCCAGCCCACTTGCCTTTGGCAGTGGGATGGATTCTTGTTGGGGCCATGAAGCGTATGCATCCGGTGAATGACGCGGGCCTTACTTTTTTAGGTGTCGTCGTTCTCTGATAATATCCTCGAGGTTTTCGACGCCGAAGTCGGAGAAGGCTGCGGCGCCTTCGCCATCTGGCCCATAAACCCAAATCAGCCCGTCTTCCGTAAGCGATGCTTTCAACTACTGCCGCTGCCCAGGTACTCCCCTGACTTCAACCCAATCGAGAAGGCGTTCGCCACCCTCAAACGGCAGAGAATCTTCTCAGGGAAATCCATCGACGAGTTAATAACATGCCACTCTTAATTGGAAACACTATAACATTACAATTTTGGCTTCTTTTGTTGCGAGGCTGCCTGATTTTTGAATCAATGGGTCATCATGGTTTGGATCTCATGGATGGCAGTTGTATCGATAGAGACGGCGCTGGAATTATGGGCGTTGACGTTGCTGGACATGAAGCCGCGCAAGACGGGCTGGATGCGGGCTCAACCCGGAAACCGGGGAGCCGCTGTGTACCCGGCAGTACCCAGACGGGGCGCGGGCCAACTGGTTTGCCCAGCAGATGCTGCATTGGCAAAATGCCCCTCCAGGCAGCCTGGATATGCACCAAGCCTTTACTGGCCGGATTTGTTTCCGGCGACAGAGGGAACAACACCTGCAGCGCCAAAAAATGCGATGGCCGCACCGGCGTGCGATAATTAATAGGCTGTATACGCTGATTTTTTATCTAAAGTGATGATATTTACGCCAATACGATTTCCGATGCTCTAAATTGCACCTTTTCTTTCCACAACCTTCAACTTGGCGCGTAAATTGCTTTACTGCATCTGAGCGGTTAAGGCCGTTCGCAGAGCAATCAATGGCGATTGCACCTGCCAAGCCGGGGGAAACCCCAATATCTTCTGCGCGGGCCAAGGGACGGTTCGCAGTTGGCGGCGCTTGAAGCGTGCGTCGCGGAGTTATCGTCATGTCCCTTCCGCTTGAAAAAAGCTTTTTGAAGTCCGGCCATTTTCCAACCCTTTTCGCGGCGTTTCTGTATTTTGATTGCAGTTTCATGTGCTGGGTACTGCTGGGGCCCCTGGGCATTCAAATCTCCAAGGCGCTCGCGCTCGACCCCGCGCATAAAGGGCTGATGGTCGCAACCCCGGTGCTGGCCGGTGCCTTCCTGCGTGTTTTCAACGGTGTGATGGCCGACCATTTCGGCGCCAAAAAATCCGCTATTTTTGCCCAAATCGTGGTCATCCTCGGTCTCGCAGCCGCCTGGCTCCTGGGTGTTCCAAGTTTCGCCGCCGTGTTGCTGCTTGGCGTGGTGCTGGGCATGGCCGGCGCCTCCTTCGCCATCGCGCTGCCGATGGCCTCGCGCTGGTATCCGCCGGAGCACCAGGGCAAGGCGCTGGGCCTGGCCGGTGCGGGCAATTTCGGCACCGTGATCGCTGCCCTCGCTGCACCTGCGCTGGGCCTGCATTTTGGCTGGATCAATGTATTCGGTATGTCGGCGCTGCTGATGACAGCCGTGCTCGCGCTGTTCATCGCGCTGGCCAAGGATGCTCCGGTGCAGCCACCCCGCCAGACGCTGGCCGGATACCTGAAAGTACTGACGCTCGCCGATACCTGGTGGTTCATGCTCTTCTACGCCGTCACCTTCGGAGGCTTTGTCGGCCTCGCCTCCTCGCTCAGCATTTATTTCCACACGCAATACGGGCTTGCGCCGGTGCAGGCTGGCTATGCGGTGGCGGCCTGCGTGTTCACAGGCTCCATGTTCCGCCCCGCCGGCGGCTGGGTGGCCGATAAATTCGGCGGCATCACCGCGCTCTCCATCCTCTATATTGTTGCCGCCGCCATGCTGATGCTGGTGGGCATCGGCCTGCCGAGCCTCACCATGGCGCTTGCCGCCTTCGTGGTGGCGATGCTGGCGCTGGGCCTGGGCAATGGCGCTGTGTTCCAACTCGTGCCGGTGCGTTTCGGCCACGAAATCGGCGTGATGACCGGGCTGGTCGGCTGCGCGGGCGGCATCGGCGGCTTCTACCTCGCCTCCTCGCTTGGTTACTCCAAACAATGGACCGGCTCCTACCAGGACGGTTTCCTCATCTTCGCCGGTCTCGCGCTGGTGGCCTTCATCGGCATCAACGCCGTGAAAAAAGAATGGCGCGCCAGCTTCTCACGCGGGGTTGCCGATATGGACCGGGTAAAAATCTAGGCCGTCCTGATCCTTTCAATTTCATTTTTCACATCAAGGAGTTGCGACGATGAACATGATGACCGCCGCACGCAAAAAACTGGTTGTTATCGGCAACGGCATGGCCGGAATGCGCACCGTGGAGGAAATTCTGCACCGCGCGCCGGGGATGTTCGAGATCACGGTATTCGGCGCCGAGGCGCAACCGAATTATGACCGGATCATGCTTTCGCCTTTGCTGGCGGGCGATAAAAATTTCGAACAGATCGTGCTGAACAGCCTGGAATGGTACGCTGAACACAATATCAGACTAATCGCGGGTGAAGCCGTCACCACGATCAACCGCGCCCATCACACCGTCACCGGCGAGCATGGAACTGTTGTGAAATATGATTATCTGCTGCTGGCAACCGGATCAAACCCATTCGTACTGCCGCTTCCCGGCGTTGCACGTCCGGGCGTGATGACCTTCCGCTCGGTCTCCGATGTCGAGAAAATGCTCAGCATCGCCGCACCAGGCAAATCCGCCGTGGTCATCGGCGGCGGGTTGCTCGGGCTGGAGGCCGCGCATGGCCTGAACCTGCGCGGCATGGAGGTGAGCGTGGTGCATCTCATGCCCACGCTGATGGAACGCCAGTTGGACGCCTCGGCCGCGCATCTGCTGGAACGCGCGCTCACCGCCCGCGGCATGACGATATACACTGGCGCGCACACAGAGTCTTTCGACGGGGAGGGTGAACATGGCGCCGTGCATTCCGTCACGCTGAAAGACGGCAGGCGCATTTCGGCGGATCTTGTGGTGATGGCCGTGGGCATCCGCCCGAACGCCCATCTGGCCAAGGCTTCCGGCATCGCCACCGACCGCGGCGTGCTGGTGGACGATGCGATGCGCACCTCCGACCCGGCGATTTTCGCCATCGGCGAATGCGTGGAACACAACAAACAATGCTACGGCCTGGTCGCGCCGATCTGGGACATGGCGAAGGTTGCCGCCGATCACATCTGTGGCGCCGCGCAAAGCGGCTTCATGCCCATTGCCTCCGGCACGCGGCTGAAAGTCTCGGGCATCGAGATGTTCTCAGCCGGCGCCTTCATGGGTGACAAATCCACCGAGGATATTATTTTACGTGATGCGGCGCGCGGCATTTATAAACGCCTGGTGCTGCGCGATGACAGGCTGGTCGGCATCGTCTGTTTTGGCGATGCGCGCGATGCCGGATGGTACTTTCAGCTCCTCAAGGATGAAGCGCCGCTCGGCGATTTACGCGACACGATGATCTTCGGCCCCGTGATGGCCGCGGGCGACCCGCACGAGGCACTGGCGCAAATGCCGGACAACGCCGAAATATGCGGCTGCAACGGCGTGAAAAAATCCACCATCTGCAACGCCATTGCCGCGCATGAGCTGTGCACGGTGGAGGATGTGCGCGCGCGCACCAAAGCCTCCGCCTCCTGCGGCTCCTGCACCGGGCTGGTGGAAGGGCTGCTGAAACTCTCGCTGGGTGAAAACTACACGCCTGACGCCGTGAAGCCGATGTGCAAATGCACCAGCCACGGGCATGATGAAGTCCGCCGCCGCATCAAGGGCGGCGCGCTGAAAACCATTCCCGCCGTGATGCAGGCGCTGGAATGGACCACCCCCAACGGCTGCGCCTCCTGCCGCCCGGCGTTGAATTTTTATCTCCTCGCTGCCTGGCCCTGCGAATATGTGGATGATGCACAGTCGCGCTTCGTGAACGAGCGCATGCATGCGAACATCCAGAAGGACGGCACATATTCGGTGATTCCACGCATGTGGGGCGGCACCACCACGGCGGGCGAGCTGCGCGCCATCGCCGATGTGGTGGATAAATTCAACATCCCGGCGGTGAAAGTGACCGGCGGCCAGCGCATTGACATGCTGGGCGTGAAAAAGGAAGACCTGCGCGCCGTCTGGCAGGATTTGAACGAGGCCGGGCTGGTCTCCGGCCATGCCTACGGTAAATCATTGCGCACGGTGAAAACCTGCGTCGGGTCTGAATGGTGCCGCTTTGGCGTACAGGATTCCACCGCCATGGGCGTCGCGCTGGAAAAAACCACCTGGGGATCCTGGCATCCGCACAAGGTGAAACTCGCGGTCTCCGGCTGCCCGCGCAACTGCGCCGAGGCGACCATAAAAGACTTCGGCGTGGTCGCGACCGAAGCCGGGTGGGACCTGCATGTCGGCGGCAACGGCGGCATCAAGGTTCGCGCCACCGAGCTTTTGTGCAAGGTAAGCACCGAGGAAGAGGTGATGGAATATGCCTGCGCCTTCCTGCAACTCTATCGCATGGAGGCGCGCTACCTGGAGCGCACCGCGCCATGGATCGAGCGTGCCGGCCTGAAATATGTGCAGGAGAGAATCGTGGACAACGCCGAACTGCGGCGCTCCCTGTTCGAGGATTTTCTCCACGCGCAAAAATTCGCGCAGACCGACCCCTGGACGCAAGAAGCCACAAGCCCGGCACTGGGCAAAAAATTCAACGCAATGGCGGAGCTGGTATAATGGACGGGATGCGGATCGCACGCGACTTTGTGGATATCGGCGCGCTGGCGGAAATTCCCCGCCTGGGCGCAAGAACCGTGACAACCGGGATGGGCGATATCGCGATTTTCCGCACGGCGGATGACCAAGTGTTTGCGCTGCGCGACCAGTGCCCGCACAAGCAAGGCCCGTTGAGCCAGGGCATCGTGCATGGCGCCTCGGTCACCTGCCCGCTGCATAACTGGGTCATCTCCCTGGAATCAGGCCAGGCGCAAGGGCTTGATAAAGGCTGCACGCCGCATTTCGCGGTGAAGGTGGAGGACGGCCGGGTGCTTTTGGCCCTGGGTGTGCCTGCATGAAAACAACATGCCCCTATTGCGGCGTGGGGTGCGGCGTTGAGGTGAACGCCGGTGTCGTCAGCGGCGACGCGGCGCACCCCGCCAATGCCGGGCGGCTCTGCATCAAAGGCTCCACGCTGGCGGCAACGCTGGATGACAGCAACCGCCTGCTGGTGCCAACCTCGGGCGGGCGGCAGGTGAGCTGGGATGAGGCGCTGAATGAGGCGGCGGCGAAATTCTCCGCCGTGATTACGCAACATGGGCCGGATGCCGTCGCTTTTTACGGCTCCGGCCAGTTTCTCACCGAAGATTATTACGCCGCCAACAAGCTGATGAAAGGCTTCATCGGCAGCGCCAATATCGACACCAATTCGCGCCTGTGCATGGCTTCCACCGTCGCCGGACACATCCGCGCCTTTGGCGAAGACATTGTGCCCGGCTGCTATGATGACATCGACGAGGCTGACCTGCTCGTACTCGCCGGCTCCAACACCGCCTGGTGCCACCCGGTATTGTTCGAGCGCGCCCTGGCGGCCCGCGCCGCGCGCGGCACAAAAATCGTGGTCATCGACCCGCGCCGCACGGCAACCGCGGCACTGGCGGATCTGCATCTGCCGATCCGCCCGGATGGCGACACCGCGTTGTTTCTGCGCCTGCTCACCGCCCTCAACCAGCAGGACAAAATCAACGCCTCCTATGTCCGCTGCCACACCAAAGGCTTCGCAAAAGCCCTCGCGGCGGCAGAGGAAACCCATATATCCGCCGCGTCGCTCGGCATCGCGGATGCCGACCTCGATACATTCCTGCACTGGTTCTGCGAAACCCCGCGCACGGTCACATTATTCAGCCAGGGGGTTAACCAGTCCAGCAACGGCACTGATAAAGTCAACGCCATTCTCAACGTGCATCTCGCCTGCGGGCGCATCGGCAAACCGGGGATGGGCCCCTTCTCGCTCACCGGGCAGCCGAACGCCATGGGCGGGCGCGAGGTCGGCGGCCTGGCCAACCAACTCGCGGCACATCTGCGTTTTGAGAACGCCGAGGACCGGGCCATGCTGCAATCCTTCTGGAACGCCCCGCGTTTGCCGAAAAAGCCCGGGCTGAAGGCGCTGGACATGTTCGATGCCGTGCTGGCCGGGCGCGTCAAGGCCATATGGATCGCGGCGACCAACCCGGCGGAAAGCCTGCCCCGCTCAGCGCGGGTGCGCGCGGCGCTCGAGGCCTGCCCGTTTGTCGTCGCCGCTGATTGCTGGCCGACGGAGACCACGCGCCTGGCCAACATCGTCCTCCCCGCCGCCGGCTGGGGCGAGAAAGACGGCACCGTAACAAACTCCGAACGCACCATCTCCCGCCAGCGCCCCTTCCGCGCCCCACCCGGCGAGGCCAAACCCGATTGGTGGATGTTCACACAACTGGCCCGGCGCATGGGCTTCGCGGCCCAGTTCGCCTACACCAAACCGGCGGATATTTTCCGCGAACATGCCGCCCTCTCGGGTTGCGGCAATGAGGGCGGGCGCCTGTTCGACATTTCCGGCCGCGCGAAATTGAGCGACGCCGCCTATGATGACATGGCCCCCTTCACCTGGGGCGGCAAACGCCTCTTCGCACGCGGCGGCTTCTCCACACCTGATCGGCTGGCGCGTTTCCTCCCGGTGGCGCTGCCCGCCCCCCACAAGCGCGACCAGGCGTTTCCCTTCATCCTCAACACCGGGCGCCTGCGCGACCAGTGGCACACGATGACCCGCACCGGCTTCGTCCCCGCGTTGATGGAAAGCGCCGCCGAGCCCAGCTTTTCGCTTTCCCCCGAGGATGCCAAGGCCCAGAACATCACCCAGGGTGACCTGCTGCGCGTCACCACGCGCCACGGCAGCGCCGTGTTGCCCGCCGAAATCTCCAAGGGGCAGCGCGCGGGCGAGATTTTCGCCGCGATGCACTGGACCGGCGCGCACAGCACCACCGGCGCCATCAACCAGCTCATCGGCCCGGAGCACGACCCGCTATCGGGCCAGCCCGCCTCCAAATTTGAGCCCGCCTCGGTGCAACGGCTGCAGACTGACTGGCACGCCATCGTCCAGACCCGCGCCCAGCCCCGCCCCGCCGGGCAGTTCTGTGCCGCGCGCGTGCCTCTGGCGGGGGGCATGCACCGCCTCATCCTGGCCGGCTGGAAGCCGCTGCAATTCGGCGCGGAACTCTCCGACTGGGCGGCACGGCTTTGCGGCGCCGATGCCGATGCGGAGCGCATCGAGGTGATGGACGCCGGGCGCGGCATCTACCGCCTGGGCATCCTGCGCCGCAACATGCTGCTGGCCTGCCTGTTCATCGCCCCCCGGCGCGAACTGCTGCCCGGCCCGGCAACCCTGGCGGATCTGTTCAACGTGAGCAATTGGCAGGCAAGCCGTGCTGGCATCCTGATGGCCAATGCCAAACCGGGCGGCGGGACCGGCCGCATGGTCTGCATCTGCCACCGCGTCAGCGAGCCTGACATCCGCGCCGCCATCCGGGATGGCAGCCTGCGCGATGTCGCGGCGATCGGCCGCGCCTGCAAGGCCGGTACCAATTGCGGCTCCTGCAAGGGCGAACTGGCCGCCATCCTGCAATCCACAACAGCCTTGGAGTTGGTGACATGACCCATGTGTTTCTGGTAGGCGCCGGCCCCGGCGACCCCGAACTGCTCACGCTCAAAGCCGCGCGCCTGCTGCGGGCGGCCAGTGTGGTCCTCTATGACAGCCTGGCCGACCCCAGGATCATCGCCATGGCAGGCCCGGCGGCGCGGCTGATCGATGTTGGCAAGCGCTGCGGCAAACACTCGGCCTCGCAGGCGCAAATCTGCCGCCTGCTGGTGGAGGAAGCCCGCGGCGGCCACAATGTGGTGCGCCTCAAGGGCGGCGACCCGATGGTGTTCGGCCGCGCGAGTGAGGAGATGGATGCCTTGCGCGCAAATGGCATCACCTTCGAGGTGGTGCCCGGCATAACCGCCGCCACCGCCGCCGCCGCCGCGCTTAACCTCTCCCTCACGCGGCGCGGCGTGGCGCGCTCGCTGCATTTTCTCACCGGCCACGGCGCGGAAGGCGGCCTGCCCGCGCATGATTTCGTCTCGCTGACAAAATCTGGCGGAACCCTCGTGGTCTACATGGGCGGCGAAACACTGCCCGGCATCGCTGCCCATTTCATCGAGGCCGGGATGCCGCCGGACATGCCGGCGATCTTGATCGAAAACGCCAGCCTGACCAGCCAGCGTAGCGTGCCTGGGACCATCGCCACCTTGCCTCGCCTCCATGCAGCGCTCGCGGCAAGCGGGCCGGTACTGATTTTAATTGGTGAAGCCATGCGCGATGCTAACGAAATTGCGGCGGTACGAAGCCGGATCACGCATGAGGTGGAACAGAACATGGTGAGCGCTGCATGACTCCGGCCTCGGCCAGCCGGGCAAGGACAACTTTAGCCAGGGCGCGGCTGGTGCTGGGCTGCTTATGTGGGAAGTTCGGGCGTTCGTTACTTCGAACCGATTAGCGTACTGCACGCCGGATCGTTGATCTAGGTCAAGGCGAATCGCCCGGCCGGTGGTCCACGAAGGGCCGTCTTTTCTGAGAAAGAGCTGTGATGCCGCAGGACCGGGTTTGCGTGGATGATGTGACGTCTCTTCCCTGGAAGGGAGTGCGGCGGCGCGATGGCGCTGTTGCCCCGTTTGACTCGGAGCGCATCTGCTACGCCATCGCCCGCGCGGGGCGCGCCAGCGGCCAGTTTGAGCAAACCGAGGCGGCGCGCCTCACGCGGGCCGTGCTGGCGGCGCTGTTGGACCGGTTCCCCGAAGGCGAGATGGAGATCGAGGACATCCAGGATGAGGTTGAATGGACGCTGATGCGCGAGGGGCAGCTGCTCACCGCGCGCGCTTATGTGATCTACCGCGCGCAGCATACCAAGATCCGCCATGACCGGCGCGCCGCGGTCGATGCGGTCGCCTCAATCAATGAATATCTCGACAGGCAGGACTGGCGCGTTCAGGCGAACGCCAATCAGGGCTACTCCCTGGGCGGGCTGATCCTCAACAGCGCGGGTAAGCTCACCGCGAATTACTGGCTGAACAGCATATACCCTGAGGAGATCGGCACCGCGCACCGCGAGGGGGATATTCATATCCACGATCTGGACATGCTCTCGGGCTATTGCGCGGGCTGGTCCCTGCGCACGCTGCTGCACGAAGGCTTCAACGGCGTGGAGGGCAAGGTGGAGGCCGCGCCGCCCCGGCATCTATCGAGCGCGATCGGCCAGATGGTGAATTTTCTGGGCACATTGCAAAACGAATGGGCCGGGGCCCAGGCATTCAGCTCGTTTGATACCTACCTCGCCCCCTTTGTCCGCAAGGACCGGCTCTCCTATGCCGAGGTGCGTCAGAACATTCAGGAGTTCATCTTCAACCTGAACGTCCCTTCGCGCTGGGGCAGCCAGCCGCCGTTCACCAACGTCACCTTTGACTGGAATTGCCCGGCGGATTTGCACGACGACATCCCCGTGATCGCCGGCGAGGAGATGGACTTTCGCTACGGCGAGCTGCAAGCCGAGATGGATGCGATCAACCGCGCCTATATCGAGGTGATGACCGAGGGCGACGCCAAGGGGCGGATTTTCAGTTTCCCGATTCCCACCTACAACATCACCAAGGATTTCCCTTGGCATTCGGAGAACGCGGAGCTTTTGTTCGCCATGACGGCGAAATTCGGCCTGCCGTATTTCCAGAATTTCATAAACTCAGATCTCGAACCGCAGATGGTTCGTTCAATGTGTTGCCGGCTTCAGCTTGATCTGCGTGAACTTCTCAAGCGCGGCAACGGCCTGTTCGGCTCGGCCGAGCAAACCGGCTCACTTGGCGTCGTCACGCTCAACTGCGCGCGCCTGGGGTATGTGCATAAAGGCGACGAAGCAGGCTTGTATGCGCAGCTCGACTCACTGCTGGAACTGGCGCGCAACAGCCTGGAGATCAAACGCAAGGTGATCCAGCGCTACATGGATGACGGGCTTTTTCCCTATACCAAGCGCTATCTTGGCACGCTGAAGAACCATTTCTCCACCATCGGCGTCAACGGCGTCAATGAAATGATCCGAAATTTCACGGCGGATTCACACGATATAACGACTCCGCACGGCCACCAGATCGCAGCGCGCCTGCTCGACCATGTGCGCGCACGCATTATTAGCTTTCAGGAGCAGACCGGGCATTTGTATAATCTTGAGGCAACGCCGGCAGAAGGCGCGACGTATCGCTTCGCCCGGCAGGACCGCAAGAGTTTCCCTGGTATTTTGCAAGCCGGGACGGAAGAAAAGCCTTATTATACAAACTCCTCCCAGCTTCCCGTCGGTTTCACCGATGACCCCTTCGAGGCGCTGGAGCACCAGGAGGACCTGCAAGCCAAATATACCGGCGGTACGGTGCTGCATCTCTACCTGGGCGAGCGCCTGCCCTGCGTTGACGCCTGCCGGGAACTGGTGCGCCGCGCATTATCGCGCTTCCGCCTGCCTTATATCACGGTCACGCCGACCTTCTCGGTGTGCCCCGTGCATGGCTACCTAGAGGGCGAACAGCGCTTCTGCCCGATCTGCGATGAAGAAAAAACCGCGGCTAAACGCCTGCGTTATTGCGCCTGACACTCAATACCTGACCGGAGAACGACCATGCAGCAGTCCCCGCAAACAACATACGCCGCAAATGAAATCCGCCTCTCGGATGAAGAGCGTCAGCCCTGTGAGGTATGGACGCGGGTGATGGGCTACCACCGGCCCGTCGCCTCCTTCAATATCGGCAAGCAGGGCGAACACGAGGCCCGCCGCAGCTTTGCTTTTTGCGGCACCGCGCCAGTTGAACCATAAAACCCTGCAGGTCGCGGGGCTGGTTCCATTCAGCACGGTTGATTATCCAGGCCAACTCTGCGCGGTGCTGTTTGTTCAGGGATGCCCTTTGCGCTGCAGGTACTGCCACAACCCGCATCTGCTCCCCCGCGCGGCGCAAGCGGCGCAGGCTTGGCCTGACCTGAAATCCTGGCTGAGCCGGCGGGTGGGCCTGCTAGACGCCATCGTCTTCAGCGGCGGTGAGCCCACAGCCCAGGCGGAGCTGCCCGAAGCGCTGGCCGAAACCCGCGAAATGGGCTTTGCCACGGGGCTGCACACGTCCGGCGTGCTGCCGCAGCGCTTGGAACGGGTTCTGCCGCTGCTCGATTGGGTCGGGTTGGATATCAAGGCGCCGTTCACGCGCTATGCCGCCATCACGGCAAGCCCCGGCAGCGGCCCGCGCGCCCGGCGCGCATTGGAGGCCGTATTGGCGAGCGGCATCAGCTATGAATTACGCACCACGGTTCATCCTGCGCTGCTCGACGCGCAGGACCTGCTTGAAATTGCCTGCACGTTGGAAAATTATGGTGTCCGGCGCTGGGTGCTGCAAAAATTCAGGCCATTGGGGTGCGATGACGCCCGGTTGACCACATCGCCCAGCCTGCCGGCCCTGGAGCCGCTGCTGCCGGCGTTGCGGCTGCGGGTTCCCGGCATCACGTTGCGTTGAACACCGGCATCCCTCCAGCCGGCTGATTTCATTCAAAATTTTACAGAATGGCCCGAAAATCCAAAGCCGTCCGGAAAATGGCCTCTCCATTGCTGCCGATGCCTTCCAGCATCTCATCTCGTCTCCCGCACATGCAGCGTGAAGCCCAGATCCTTCCGGGGCATCTCAGGCTCCCGTCCCGCCATCAGCTCCAGCAACATCGCGGCTGAATCCCGGCCCACCTGGTAACGCGGTGTCGCCACCGTGCTCAGCGCTGGGGTTGTCCAGGCCGAGGCGGGCGGATCGTTGAATCCCGCCAGCGCCAGCTGCTCCGGCACCGCGATGCCGCGGCGCAGGCAGCGGAACAAAGCGCCCAGCGCCAGATCGTCATTGCAGAAGAACAGTGCGTCCGTGTCCGGGTGTTCTTCTAGCATGCGGTCCAACAGCGCCGCCCCTTGCGCGATGGCAGCCCCACCTGTACAACTCAACTGACAGTCCCGTTTCCGGTATAAAAACGTCAACGCACGCTCCTGGCTAAGGCAGACAAGCGAAATACCAGCAACAATGCGCACACAACCGCAATCGCAGCCATCAAATATACTGACGGGTAGCCATAATGACTAATCATCAAACCAGCCAACGGCCCCGTTGCACCCAAGGATAAATCCAGAAATACCGTATAAACGCCTATCGCGGCACCACGGTTTGACTGCGACACGGTCTTAAGTGCCTCCATCGCCATCGCGGGAAAGATTAAGGACAGGCCCAGGCCGGTTAAAACAACACCCAACATGGCAACCCAGGGCGCTGGCGCCAGCCATAAGGCCAGGAGACCTACGGCTTCAACAGAGAATGAAATTTTCGCTGCAGAAAATCCCCCAAATCGCAAGACAGCACGGGTAAAAAATGCTCGCACGAACACAAAAGCAATACTGAATGCACTCAATGCGTAGGCGGCGCCGCTCCAGCCGTGGCTTGCATAATACAGGGTTATAAACGCTACGATGGTGCCAAATGCGACGGAACCAAGCGCCAACGCCGCACCATATGGCAACATGCGCCGGAACACCGAGGCAAACTTCATTCGCGCGCCTGTGACAACCTGTGCCGCAGGTTTGAATGCACTGAGAAGCAGCCCTGCGAAGGCAAGGCCGATCGTCACCACGCCCAACGCCGCAAGCCCGCCAAGATGGTTTAAGACTACTCCGGCTGGGGCACCTAGCGCGATTCCGCCGTAAGCGGCAACACCAGACAGGGAGATGGCCTCGGCCATATGCGCCGGCCCTATGCGCCCGATGGCCCAGGTAACGCACCCTGTCCCTGTGCCGCTTTCCGCAGCCCCTAGCCAAATGCGGCTAAAACTCAACCAGGCAAGCACAGCTTCCGCTGAACCACTCGTGCTCGCCACAAAAACACAAGCACCACTGGCGATGGCGCAAGCCAAGCCCGTTAACACAGCCGATTTTGGACCTTTTACATCAGAGAGGCGCCCGATCAGGGCGCGTGTCACCAAAGTCGCAGCATATTGCAGACTGATAAGAAAACCAGCAAGAACGGCGCTGAAGCCAAGCGTGAAATGCACAAAGCCCGGGAAAACAGCCAAAGGCAAGCCAATTAAAAAATATACGATAAAGTTGAAAACGATCGCCGAAAAAATTTCCCAACCGACTCGCCGCGGCGACATCGCACTTGCGCCATTCATTGTCATGGATCTTTTCTGTTGAATATCCACGCTCAAAGGATCAACGGCCCGCCCCAATTATGTTCTCTTCTTGCCGCTGCAAACACCACATATGTACCCACCCTGTCCCGCGTCACAAATGATCACACAAAAATTCAAGATTTTCCATGATCATTCGCAACCTACCAAGGCGTTTTGTTCTGCCGCGGGCAACCAGAACACCCCGAAAGCGATCGCCGCGGCAGAATTTCTGGCCAGCCCGTTCACCGCATGGCTGTCATCTCTGATCAATGGACCAGAAATGCCCAATGCATTTGCCGAAACAACGTTTCAGCTATCCGCAGCGCCGTCACGTTCAGGCACGGCGCGTTGTGCGTGCCCCGTATAAGTGTACGGGATTTCCTTAGGCATCGGCCCTTTGATGCGCCCGCCCTGCTGCTTCTGCTCCCAGGCGTGCGCCAATATACCCACAGACCGGGAAAGAATAAATATTCCCCGTCCGAGTTCAGGCTCAAAGCCAAGCTCTGAGAAAATAACCGCTGTTATGCCGTCGATATTCATCGGAATATGACGATTTTTTATTGCACCAAGCGCCGTCTCCACAGCCTGGCCGATTGCGGCGTAACGACCTGAAACCACGCCAGACGCCACCGCCTTGGCAACCAACTTGAACAGCGGTGCAGTTCGCGGATCCACCGGGTGAAAGCGGTGGCCAAACCCGGGAACGATCTTCTCGCCGGCGTCCTGATGGCGGCGAATCACAATACCCGCGGCCTCAACCAATTCACCCGCCTCGCCTGCTTGTTTATCAATCTCACGGTAGAGTTCCATGCACTGCTGACCAGCGCCGCCGTGTATGTCATCAAGGACGTTGATGGCGGAGGCCATCGCGCCATTGACCTGCAGTCCGCATGTTACACTCATTCGTGCAATTGCGATCGAGGGCGCATGGGGGCCGTGGTCCACACCCGGCACAAGCGCTGCTTCCAAAAGATCGCTTTGCGCCCGCGTCGGTAAATCGCCCCGCAGCATGAGCCATATCATCTCCGGGAATCGAACCTTTCCGATCAACTCCTGAATTGGATAGCCTCTAATGGCGATCTTGCCTGGATGAATATCGATGATGCCCGTCGACCACCAGTCGGACGCGCTCTGCACCAGTTCTTCGCTTTTGGTCATGATGCTCTACTCTCTCAGGCTTCGAGCGCAGGATCGTAAAAGTCTCCGAATAGCTCCGCATCGGAAGGCTTATCCTCCTTGATCGGCACGGAGACCCAGGTGGTATTCATGTAATGCTTCAGATGCACGTTCTCGGAAATGATATTGCCGCCCCAAGTACCGCAGCCCAAGCTCGAAGTCATCGGCATACCGTTATTGAATGCACCCGCATTCGCCTTGGATTGCGGCTGGCGCACCATGATCCGGCTAACCGGCGCCGCCACGGCCAATCTATGAATATGATCCGCATCAAAGGAATAAATACCGCATGAATGTCCTTTTCCACCCACTTCATACACCGCGCGCATCATATCCAACGCCTGGTCGAACCCGTCGTATTTATACACCGCGAGCAAGGTTGTCAGCTTTTCACCTGAGAACAAGTGCTGTTTTCCAATTCCATCGCCAAGAACAATAATGAATTTCTTGTCCTCTGGAATTGAAAAACCAGCCGCTGCTGCCAATTGCTGCGGAGCAATGGCAACCGTGTTGACGGTACGGTGATTCTCATCGTCCCACATTGCGCGACGCAACGCCGCCTTTTCCTCATCGGTGGCGAGATAGCCGCCTTCAACTTGGAGCTGCGCCAGCATCTTATCAAAGACGGAAGCCTCAATGATCAAATTACCATCAGCCGAGCAACCGGAGCCAAAATCGGAGGTTTTTGAGAGACGCGTATTGAGCGCGGCCTCTGCAATATCTGCCGTCTCGTCAATTATCATGGTGGAATTGCCGGAGCCAACGCCATAGGCAGGCGTTCCCGAGCTATACGCAGCGCGAACCATTGGCTGGCCACCCGTGGCGATAATCAGATCAGCGCGCGCCATCAGCGCCTGAGACATCGGAATATTCACCTTGGTCAGGCACTGTAAGATATCTGCCGGCGCCCCCTCGCGTTCAAGCGCCTCACGCATTAAACGAACGGTTTCAAAAGATGTCTTCTTTGAGCGCGGGTGCGGCGAGAAAATAACTGCATCACGTGCCTTAATCGCATAGATCGCATTTCCTGCAGGTGTAAGATCTGGATTCGTTGTGGGTACGATACACGCGATAACGCCAACCGGCTTGCCATATTTGACAATACCCTTCTCCGGCAATTCCTCGATAATCCCAACACTTCTTTGGCGCAAAGCGTCGCGGAGTACACCGCGAATTTTCATACGCTTTCCCATACGGCTTACAGAATCACCGAGACCACTCTCTGCGATCCCTTCATCCACCAATCGCGTGAACGTCTGCTTATTTGCAACTGCCCAAGCTACTGCTTGACAAAGCCGATCAACCTTCTCTTGACTATAGCCCTCCAGAATTGCCAGCGCTTTTCTGGCACGCTCAAATGCATCATCAAGCTCTTTCTGCTGTACTTCCGTGATTGCTTTCTTGGTTTCTACTTCGGACATTTCTTCATACTCCTTACAATTACTCGTATTTTTCAATATGTCACAACGCAGGTTTAATTAACGGCGAACAAAGGGGTTCGGAACGTCAAGATCCGACGATACCCAGACACATTTTGTCTCCAGATATTCCTTGATCGCATCGACGCCAGATTCACGTCCAATACCGGAGCGCTTAAAGCCCCCGAAAGGAGAGGTGAAGCTGGTGGCGCGATAATTATTTACCCAGATCGTACCTGCCTTAACTTTTTCTGCGATAAGCAATGCGCGTTTCAAACTCTGCGTCCAAACAGCTGCAACGAGACCAAAATTAACATCATTCGCAATAGCTATCGCGTCGGCTTCATCCTTGAACGGAATTACAGACAATACCGGCCCAAAAACCTCTTCCTGCGCAATTCTCATCTTATTGTTGACACCAACAAAGATAGTTGGCGAAACGAACTGCCCAGCACCTAAATCCGGCCGCGATGTACCGCCAAGAATACATTTTGCGCCTTCTGCCTTTGCAATTTCAATATAAGACATAATTTTTTCGAACTGCGGCCTGGTCGCTATTGGGCCGATCTGAGTATCCTGCAGCGCAGGATCTCCCAGTTTTGCGGTACCCACAAAATCAATCAGGCGTTGTACAAACATATCATGAATATTTTCCTGAACCAAAAGCCGTGAACTAGCCTGGCAGGTTTGCCCCGATGCCGCGAAAATACCTGAGACCACGCCTTTTACAGCCTTGTCCAGATCGGCATCATCAAAAACAATGTTGGGTGACTTTCCCCCCAGTTCGAGGGTCACTGTTTTAAGGCCACGCGCCGCGGCCTCATAAATTTTCTGTCCGGCAACTTCTCCACCCGTGAAGCCAATATGGGCCACATTGGGATGAGCCACAAGCGGCGCTCCCACCTCCGCGCCAAAGCCGGTTACAACATTAATGACACCTGGTGGGAAGCCAGCCTCATCAAACAATTTTGCAAACTCAATCATCGACGCAGACGTAAATTCAGATGGCTTAATGACAACTGTACATCCCGCCGCCAAGGCCGGCGCCAGCTTCCAACTCGTGAGGGTTAACGGTGAATTCCACGGCGTGATGATGGCGACAACGCCCTTGGCTTCGTATTTCGTGAAGGCCAAGACGTCTTTCTTGTCCGTAGGAATCACATCACCATGAACCTTATCGGCAAGACCAGCATAATAATGAAAATAGTCAGATAGGTAATTAACCTGAGTGATCACCTCGGCTGAAAGTTTTCCATTATCTCTGCGCTCAATCTCAGCTAAGTGCCTGGCCTTAGCTGGAATCAAATCCGCCAGCTTGCGTAACAGGCGCCCACGCTCGGTCGCTGTCATCTCTGCCCAAGGCCCCTGAGTAAAAGCCAGATGTGCTGCTGCAACAGCAACATTAACATCGCCCTCACCTCCACGCGCTACCAGCGCCCAGGTCTCCCCACTATACGGGTTTTGGGTCGGAAAGTACTCACCCGATGCCGGCGGCACCGCAGCCCCGTTGATATAGAGTTCATAACGAGGAAGAGACCCACCAAGCGACATTCAACCCTCCATTCGCGACTGCGAACCGTCAAAAATACTAAAATCAACTATTCTAAAAATAATCAGGCCCAATTAACAGTGCTATCTTGAGACCTCATTGTAACAACGACCTAGATCGAAAATTTTTCAGGGATGGCAGGGCGCATTACCCTGCCCCAACCCCGAGGAGTTTAGCCTGAAGAGGCTCGTCTGCTGCAAGCGCAGCCGCAGTACCCTCGAAAGCTACCTCACCATTAACCAACACAATCGCACGATCCGCAATGGAGAGCACCGACTCTGCATGATGTTCGACAATCACCAAGCTTACCTTACGTCGCAGCCGCACGATGGCCGCCATGACCTCTTTAACGATGGCTGGTGCCAATCCCTCAAAAGGCTCGTCCAAGAGGATTACACGACTGGGAGCCATAAGTGCTCGTGCGACGGCCACCATCTGCCGCTCACCTCCGGAGAGCGCAGAGGCGCGCGACTTAAGTAGAATTTTAAGCTTTGGAAACAGTTCGTAAATCTCATCCAACGTCGCGCCGCCAGGGCGAGCCGCGATACGGAGATTTTCCAAAACCGTGAGGTTTGGAAATAGCCGACGTCCCTCAGGAACCAACGAAAGACCGAGACGATTTATCTCAAATGTCTTTGCACCTGCTATGTTTTTTCCATCCAGAAAAATTTCGCCGGCTGAAATATCGACAGTTCCCATCAGACTATTCAGCGTAGTGCTTTTCCCAACACCGTTGCGGCCGAGGATTGCGACGGCTTCCCCCTCGTGAATGGTGAAATTCAGGTTATGCAGGATTGAACTCCCCGCATAACCGGCACATAGCCCTCTAACCTCAAGAACCGGCTTGCCAACGTCACCTTTAGCGATCGTCTGCACCTCTTGCGCTTCCTTTGGCTCACCAAGATACGCTGAGATAACAGCCGGATTATTAGCCACCTCTGACGGCTTACCGTCAGCAATCAAAGCTCCCTGGTGCAATACCGTGATGCGATCAGATAGACTCAAAACGCGGTCCATATCATGTTCAATCAGCATCACGGCATGGGCATCGGCCAGGCGGCGAATCAAGGCACCTACAATCTTGCGATCAGCCTCCGCCAAGCCAGCCAAAGGCTCATCGAGCAGTAACAGTTTCGCATCCGTGGCCAGCGAGATAGAGATCTCCAAAAGTCTTTGTTCACCATGCGACAGGTTCATACAGGTTTCTGCCCCGCGATCTTCCAGTCCAACCGCCGCGAGCAACGTCCAGGTCCGGGCATTGATCGTGGCATCCGTATAGGCATTGCGCCAGAAAAAACTGTGCTGATGGCGTACCCGCGCTTGCACGGCAAGGCGAACGTTCTCGAAAGCCGTTAGGTTAGGAAAAACGCTCACAATCTGGAACGAACGGCTCATCCCCAAGCGTACCCTGGAGTAAATCGGCATTCTTGTAATATCGCTGCCAAGAAATGTAACTTTCCCTTCGGTCGGGCGCAGCATCCCCGTAAGGATATTAAAAAAAGTCGTCTTACCTGCTCCGTTTGGCCCGATAAAGCTGTGCAACTGACAGGGCATGATATCAAGATCGATATTACGTGCCGTATAAAGTGAACCAAACCTGTTGGTTAGGCCACGTACTGTCAAAATCGCCTGGTTGCGGTCCAGTGCAACATCGTTTGGACGGTAAGCGGCGATAATGTCCGGGCGCATCGGAATACCATCACGCACCAGCGTCCAACGCGAGCGTTTCATTAACCGTTGCACTAAACCATGAATGCCCTCCGGTGAGGCCAACGCTAAAATTATAATAATTGGCGCAAAGATCAGCCACCAATTCGAGGTAATGGCACTCAACTGGTCCTGCAGGGTAATGAAGGCAATCGCTCCCCAGAGCGGCCCAAGAAACTGGTGAACGCCGCCAAGAACCGTCATCAACAACGCATCGCCAGCGTGCTCCCAGCCAAGGTTGTCCGCATAAGCGCCGCGCAGCAGCAAAGAGAGCAGACCACCCGCCAGACCCACAACGCCACCACAGAGACAGAATGCAACGAGCTTTAACATCGCGGTGTTATAGCCCAGACAATTCATGCGTTGTTCATTATCACGCACCCCCTGTAGTGCACGGCCAAACGGTGCATGCGCCAAGCGCCATAAGCCCGCCATAACAACGACCGTAGATGCCAGCACAAAGATATGTAAGCGCATCGGCGTATTCAGAATGCTCAATGGAACATCCTGCAATCCATTTTCGCCGCCAGTTACGTTCGTCCACTTATAGGCGACCTCAAATGCAATCTGCGATGCCGCGAGAGTCAGCAGAGAAAAATATAACCCCCGCCGGCGGAGAATTAACAGGCCGAGCAAAAATGCCATAACCACAGAACCCGCAACACCAACGAGGACTGCCAAAAATTCGTCGCCGTAGCCATGGAGCAAAAACACAGCAACAAAATAGGTCGAGCAACCAAAAAACACTGACGCGCCAAACGGGACCAATC
>NZ_JABEVC010000067.1 GCF_013044125.1 Acidocella sp.
CATCCACGGCCTTCCGGTTGCCAGAGAAACGGCCATTCCGGCGGCTATGGCAGTCTTGCCCGCAGAGGGCGCGCCAATCATCGCGGCAAGTTCTCCGTGACCCAGCCACCCGGCGATCAATTCCGGTGTTGCATCAAGAGAGAACTCTGAAACTTGGCGCGATTGAAACCTTTTCCGCGCGGCGGGCGGCGGCGCAGTATCAGCATCAAAGGAATTTGCTGCAAGTTCATTGCGCCACTGCGACACGTCAACGCCTTCACTTTCGGCATGCTTCAGCAGTCTCTGCCAGCCGCATTTATACGGCGGATTTATTGATGCAATCGCTTCCTCCGCCGCATCATCTGCAATGACATCATCATATCTCTGGCACCAATCAAAAATTGCAGGCTCTACAAGAGCACGGTTTTTATCCCCAGCCGCCCCAAAGGCAGCGGCAATACAGCCTACCCAATCGCCACGCCTGCCATGCACGGCCTCAGTGTTTGGCATCATGCCTAGCAACGCAATCACGGCTTCAACGCCGCCAGGAGCGAGCAGAGTATCCTGATTCGGTATCTCACCACTGTCACCAGCCGCCGCGCGGTGGCGTTCTTCCGGGGCTTCAATAACTGCCCTGCACTCTGAAAGAAACTCGCTAATCTCTTGTTCGGTGACTTCTGGCAGGTTATCGCGTTCAAAATCTTTGCCGGGGGTCCTGTCCCAAACGTATTCCGCGCCGCTCGGATGCGTGCCAAATGCGACAAAATAATTTTGACTGCCTAAAATCTCTATAGCGCGGCTGTACGTTTTTGAATGGTCCGCGCCTTGAATACTCCGTTTTCCCGGCGCACCCTCTGACGCACGGAGCAGCAATAACTTACGCGGGCTGTTTGGACGGCTTCGCACTGGCGCATCGTGCCAGCGTTCAATGGCAAGAGCATAAATCTTTTCAGCATCCTGCGGATCATCGCAATCAATATCTATAGCGCGAAGCCCAGTGCATAAAATTCCGGTGCTTAAAGCATCAACCGTTGCGGAACCTGATATTCCGATATTCGTAGGCCAACCAATCTGAAAAGGATTTTTGCCTCCTGTTTGCACCGCGACAGGTTGAAAATTAGATGCAAATAAACGCTCTCGAATATCGTTTACGGTATTGACAATACTAGGTTTTTCGTCTATATTTAACATGTAGAGACTTTCGATTTTTGAGTGTGAAAAAAATATAACCCCTGCTCGATTTATCAGATCGAGCGGGGTTCTTTTTGCGTGGTCATGGCATCAATTTATTTTCTGCGAAGTGCTCATAACGATTCGGGATTCAATCCAAGAATCAAGATCGCATTTTCGGTAGCCGATGGCTTTTGCCGAGAGGCGCACCATGGGTGGCCCATTGCCGACACAGGCGGCACGATCTAAAAATTGTTTTGAAAGCCCGATGTATTTTGCGGCTTCGGGGCGGCGTAAAAGTTGAGTTTCAGACATGAATATATAAAGTTCCTTTCGATTATGCACCATTGCAAACAATACAATAGCACGAAAAAGGAAAAACGCCTATACGTTAGGTCTTTATGTAGCCCCCGATAAGCACGACAACCTATTGATATATATAAATAAATAAATAAATCAGGATATGTTATCCAATAAAACAGTGAGTTAGCTTCGCATAAACTCAAACCTTTAGGGTTTTATGCGAATCTAGCTCACTGTTTGTTGTAAAACGCATAGCGGCTATGCACGTTTTAATTCTACAATATCCGCGCTCTTGCCTCGCATTGCCGCTTCAAGTTTTCCGGCAATACCAGCCGCCGCCATTTTCATCGGATCACTTTGCAAATGGGCATAACGCGCTGTTGTAGCCGCCTGGGAGTGTCCTAATAACTTGCCTATCATATGCAGTCCCTCGCCACTTGAGGCACCCACCGAGGCGAAAGCGTGGCGCAAATCGTGTATCCGCACGTCATCGAGTCCCGCCGCCTTGCGGATGCCGTACCATTGCTTTTCGAGGTTCACTAAATGCGTTCCTGACTTTTGCCCGATGATGGCAAAAGGATTGCCCGCGACACGCTCAAGAGATTGTAGAATTTCTAAGGCGGGCGGTGGCAGGTGTAGTGTTTTGGCTCCTGTTTTAGAATCGGATAAGTTTGCCTCTCCCCGCTCAAAATCGACGTGCTGCCATTGTAGCGTTAAAATCTCATTCTTTCTCGCGCCCGTGAATAGCAGTAACTTTATAGCGGCTCGTGCATAAACCGCATCGCAGGCGGCTATAGCAGGTCCCAGCCGCGCCAATTCATCCGCCGAGAGCATCCGGGAGCGTGCCGTTTCTTTATATTTTTCAATGTGGTTGCACGGGTTGCTATGATCTGGCCGTAGCCCCCATGACTCCGCTTTGTTTAGCATCGACGACAGAACAGCCAATACTCGATTTGCCTGATACCGTGTTCCCCGCAAACTGCGATGTAGCTTCGAGACATCAGCCCGCGTTAATTCAACGATCCGCAGTTTTCCTAGTGTCGGCAGAATGGCGTTATCAATTAAACGCTGATATTCAGCCGCCGTTCGATCTTTCCGCATTGCCCGCACATGGTCATCCATGAAGCGCACGGCTAGGTCTGCCATGGTTTCTGCGGCGCGCAATTCTTTCTTAATGGCTGCCGGATCAGCCCCCTGTGTCACCTGCCCCAAAATACGCTTGGCTTCATCGCGCGCTTGTTCGGGAGTCCAGGGACTCCCATGCCGTCCGATGGTGTACTTGCGATATGGGGCCTTCCTGCCACCTGCACCCGCGCGGTAGCCGAGTATATAGGTCTTTTCACCGCCGCAACGGCACCGCAGCCCGAAACCTTTAATTTCTGAATCCCATAGCATCGCCTCGCCTTTGGCGGGGGGCTGCATGGCGTCAACGGAGCGGATTGTAATCTTGGCTTTCATTGCGGTTCCTAATGCGGTGCTACCCAGTATCGGGCCGGGTAGCACCGGGGGAGCACGGGGTTTCAAATTGCCGATAATCTCTGCAAATGATTATATCAGGAAAACCCTAGAAACTCAAGCAATCGCCTAGCGTCTAATACTAACAGACAATTAGAAATAATACGGAACGTCAAACTCTTAATCAGCTTGTCGTAGGTTCGATCCCTACAGCACCCACCATCTTTTCAATGACTTAGCGGCTTTTTTGGTTTCAGTCCTGAAACGGGACTGAAGCCGCGTAACGGCTGCGGACTCGGTTTATGTTGAATGCCGCCAGTCTGGCCGGATACGCCGGATGATGGGGGAGCTGAAAAGCGCTGGAAATCGGCGGAAACCCTGCTGTTCTCAGGTTGTTCCCTTGTGCGCGGGCGCGCGCGTGAACATGCGCGCTTGCGGGTGTACAGGTGTATGGGCAGGCGCTTATATATGTATATGTATTCTAACTACTTATAATATATAACTTTTTTTAAAGAACTAGCCAAAATATCTTATACACCTGAAGTGTATGGAAGGTGTACGCGGTGTACAAAGCCGCCGGGGCGTTCTCATTTCGCCGAATCCGGCTATGCTCGGCCGATGCGCCATGATCTGACAAAGTCGGTTATCGATTCGCTCACCTGCCCGCCGGGTAAAAAGGATGTCCTGGTGTTCGATTTGAAGTTGCCGGGCTTCGCGGTCCGCGTGACCGCGAACGGGGTGAAGGTGTTTCTGGTGCAATACAGCCGGGGCGGCCGAACCAATCGGGTGACGATCGGGCGAATGGGTGTGGTGACGCCAGCCGAGGCCAGGCGGAAAGCGTTGGAGCTGATCGGGGCGATCCAGGGCGGCGGCGACCCGGTTGCGGAGCGCAGAAGCGCCAGCGCGGCCCTGGAAGCCGCTGAGGCTGAGCAGGCGCAGAGGGCCGAGGAACGCCGCAAAGCCGATGAGTTCACCGTGGCGCGGCTGCTTGACACCTGGCAGGCGATCAAACTGAAGGACCGGAGCGAGAGCTACCGGCGTGAAGCCCCGCGCGTGGTGCGGCGGTTGCTGGGCGATCTCGAGCACGCGCCGGCGGCATCGATCAGCACGGCGGCGCTTCAGATTATTATTGACCGCGAGATTGAACGGGTGCCGGTGCAAACCATAGATGCGCGGGCCTGCGGGAAGGCGGCTTGGAATTGGGCGATGAAGCGCGGCCTGGTGCAGGCAAACCCCTTCGCGAACGTGGTGATAGAGCGCCGCGTGAAGTCGCGGGACCGGGTGTTGACTGATGCCGAGCTGGCCGACACATGGCGCGCGGCAGCGGCGAAGCCCTATCCGTTCGGCCCGGCGGTGCAGATTTTGGTGCTCACCCTTCAGCGGCTCTCTGAGGTGACTGGCATGCGATGGTCCGAACTTGCGCCGGACCTATCGACCTGGACGATACCGGCGCCACGGTCAAAAAACCGGCGCGCGCATGTGGTCCACCTGGCTGATCCTGCCCGCGAGATATTGACCGCCCTGCGGGACCGCCGGGACATGCTGGCGGCGGCTCGAAGGGCCGAGCGGGCAGGGCGGGGGGATGGCACGGATGATGTGTTCGATAATGACTTGATATTCAGCACCACGGGCAAAACGCCTGCCTCGGGCGTCGGCCGGGCGCGCCGGTCGCTCGACCCGGAAGTGCTTGACGATGAGAATGCGCTTTCACGCGAACGGCGTTCGCCGGGCGCTAAGAAAATGGCCAAACCGGCCACGGTGCGGACGCGGACAGATTGGCGGTTTCATGACTTCCGGCGCACCGGGGTTTCCAAGCTGGCGGAGCTGGGCATACCGCCGCATGTGGCGGACCGGGTGTTGAACCATGTGACAGGCTCGATCCAGGGCGTGGCGGCCGTCTACCAGCGGTTTGAATTCCTGCCTGAGCGCAAGCGCGCGCTCGATGTCTGGGCGGCGCATGTGCTGGCCGTGGCATGCGGGGATGCCCAAGCCTCGAACGTGTTGAAGCTTCCGAATGCGCTGGACAGGGCGCGCGATGGGGCCGCATAGTCCGCCCATGAAGCATGGGGGATGTCATGGGCTTTCGTTTCCGTAAACGCTTTAAGATCGCGCCGGGCATCCGGGTTAACTTATCAAAGTCCGGCGCAAGCCTTTCCGTGGGGAAGCCTGGTTCAACCGTGAACTTTGGGAAGCGTGGCGAGCGCGTAACAACTGGAATTCCAGGGACGGGCCTGAGCTATTCCAAGCAGTTCAGTGCGGACCGGCGGCCAGGCGGTGCAAAGCCGGGACCCTCATTGATGTCCTACGTCATTGCCGCCGCGTTCATCTTCTGGGTGGTTGTTCACTTCATCATTCGATAGCCAGGGGCCGCCAAGCCTTCGTTTTAAAATTGCATTGGCGCGCTTATGCTATGCGCTTACAACATATCTAAAGCTTGATACTGCATAGCATCGCGCCAATGCCGCGCAATGCGCCTTGATGCGTGATTGCCGCCTTGGCCCGTTTTGACGCTCCAAATTAACCCTTGAGTGGCTTCCGGCAAACCTGCTGAAGATAGCGGGTTGCTTGCCGTTTTCGTTCAGGAATTTTGGAGAAGATTAAAATGAGCGTTTTGAAGTTGACCGCGCCGATCAGTGCTCATGGTGCGCAGATTACTGAGTTGACATTCCGCCGGCCGATTGGGCGCGATCTGATCCAGCATGGCTATCCCTTCAATGTGGTGGGACGCGGGAACGAAGTGCAGCGGTCCACCGATATGCGCTCGGTTGCCGGGCTGATCTCGAACCTCGCAGAAATCCCGCCGTCGTCGGTTGAACAGATGAGCTGGTTTGACCTTCAGGAGGCCATGGGAATCGTTCTGGGTTTTTTAGCGATGACCCCGCCGGAGGTGGCTTCGTAGCCGGTGAATTCAAGGCGGATGTTGGTGCGCGTGTCGTAAGTGATTTTTATGACACGGCGTATCATTGGAAAGATATTGACTACGTCATGAAGTTAACCATTTTTGAAATGTATCAGCATCGCTCTGAATTGATCCGCATCTATAAGGAGAATGCCAGATGACCGCGACCTATGAGACAGTGATCGCGGTGGTTGATAAGGCATCCGCGCCGATCCTGAAGATGCAGGAAAAGATTACCGCCTTTGGGCAGTCGGCGGAGAAGGTTGCCAAAATCGGTCCCGGTGTTGAGGGGCGGTTGGTGCAATTGGAGACGGCGGCGCGCAAGGCGCATGTAACAATGTCACCGCCGGAGAAACTCTGGGCGAAGTTCAGCCCGCGCCTTAAAGAGGTGAAGGGAAGTTTTAGTGAACTCACGGCGCAGGCTGGCGAGTTTAGCGGCAAGATCGGGGAGATTTTTCCGATGCTTGCCGGGTTGGGCGCGGCGGGCTCTCTCGCCGGGCTCTTCGAGATGGTGCACAAGTTCGCGGAAAGCACGGAGGTGCTTGACCAGGCGGCGCAAAAGATCGGGATTACCGCCGGCGCGATGCAAACGCTGGACTATGCCGCGAAGCAAACCGGGCTTGATACCGATAGCTTCAACCGGGGTTTGACAATCCTGAACAAGAACCTGGGTGAGGCCGGGACGGGGCAGAATAAAAACCTTAGGTCATTGCTCGATCATTTGCATATTTCCCTGCGGGACACGAAGGGGAACGTGATTGGCGCCGCCGCCGCTTTGCCAGCGCTCGAGAAGGCATTTTATGCCACGCATGACGCCGCGCAAAAGGCGTATATCGCGCAATTGATGTTTGGCCGGTCTGGGCTGGATATGATCCCGTTTTTGGATCAGGGGCCGGATAAGATCGCGGCGCTTCAGGCGCAATTCGCGAAGCTTGGCTACACGCCTACCGGCGCGGACCAGTTGAATTCTGAAAAATTCAATGAGGCCTGGCGCGAGATGGAGACCGCCGTGGGCGGCTTCACCGATGAGCTGGGGGCCAAGCTCATGCCGGTGCTCACGCCGATCATCGATAAAATGACGGACTGGATTGCCGCGAATAAGGACTGGATCGACACTGACATTAGCGGCGCGGTTGAAGATATGGCGAATGACTTTGAAGCGTGGCTGGCTTCGATGGGCGGCATCAAAGGTGTGACCAAGGACATCAAAACATTCGGCCATGACGTGCATGGCATCGTGACTGACCTTGGCGGAGCCAAGACAGTTGGGGCGGCGCTGGGGCTGGTTGAGGTTGCCTCGCTCGCACCGGGCATGATGGCGGCGGCGAAGGCGATCAAAGTTCTTTCTCTGATACTTCTGGATAATCCGGTTGGGATGGCGCTGGCGGGCATCGCTCTTGCCTCGTATGAAATTTATGAACATTGGGCCGATATCACGAAAGCGATTCAGGACGCGATTGATCGTTGGGAAAAGTTCAATTCCGAAACGAATAGCCAACAGGTAACAACTGATACCAATGCGGGGTTGTTCTCGCGTGAGGCTCCATATCTAAATGCCCATAGAACAACGGCGGCCGTGCTTAACCAGCAAACGCCGATCCCTGGTATGCCGGGGAGCGCTGGCAGCTCCAGCGCAGCACAGGCGGGATCGATCCGGGCGGATATTACGCTGAACGGCTTTCCGGCCGGGACCACGGTGAAGGCCACGGGAAGCGGCCTCGTGGCCAAGCCTGTCACCAGGACGGGCACGAACGGCACCATGGCGAATCATCGTGAAAGTTGAGGTGACGACATGAGCTCGAGCCTGTTAAGCTTCCCGTTTGCCCGGCAAAATATGTTCAATACGTTGCTCGCACTGCGGGCGGACAGGGTTGATGCGCTGACCTCGCTTTTGCCGGGAGGTTTGGGCGGCATTGAAGCGCATTTGATGGCGGCGCAGTTGCGGCCTTTGCGCGAGGCAAGCACGGGGCCGGTGCGCCATTGGGCCGCCGGCGGCACGGACAGGGGGTATGATGTTATCAATGGCATCGCGGTTATCAAAATTTGCGGGGTGCTTGTGCACCGGCTGGGCGTTCTGCGGCCTGCCATGGGGATGACCGGCTATGACGGCATCCGCGCGGCCTTCACCAATGCGTTGCGCGATAGGGCGGTGCAGGCGATCGTGCTGGATATTGATAGCCCTGGCGGCGATGTGTGCGGCTGCTTTGACCTGGTGGATAAAATCTACCAGGCGCGGGGCACGAAGCCGGTGCGGGCGATATTGGGCGAGAACGCCTTTTCAGCGGCCTATGCGATTGCCTCGGCCACGGACTGGATCACAGTGCCGCGCACCGGCGGCGCGGGCTCAATCGGCGTTATGATGATGGTGCTGGATATTTCCAAGGCTCTCGCATCGGAAGGTGTTGGGGTGACGGTGATCCAGTTCGGGGCGCGCAAGGCGGACGGAATGCCGGAACTGCCGCTAAGCAAGGCGGCGCGCAAGTTGATGCAGGCGGATGTTAACACGGTGGGCGAGCTCTTCGTCAAAACGGTGGCGCGGAACCGGAAGATGAAGCCGGCGGCGATCAAGGCGCTCGAGGCCAGGACATTCCAAGGGGCGGCGGCATTGAAGGTGGGGCTTGTGGATGGTGTCACCGCGCCGGAAACGGCGTTCGGGCGCTTGGCGAAGGCGCTGCAAGTGAAAAGAACGGGGAGGCTTGGGCGATGATGCACCGGGGTTTTAAGCCGATCATTCCTCTGGCGGCGCAGGCGGTTGAGATGATCGCGCCGGATGCGCTGAAGCTCTCGGCCGCCGCGCAAAAAATCGGCATCGGCGAAGCCGAGTTGCGGAAGCTGGTGAACCGTGGGGAGGGACCGGCTTTCGTGATGATCGGCCGAACCATGCTTTTCCGCCAGGCCACGCTCGAGAAGTGGCTGGCGAAGCGGGAGGCGCAAAGCCTGAAGGTTTTGGCGCGCAACCGGCGGCTGGTGCGGAAGTTTGCGGGCACAACAACGGGGAAAACGAAGGGTAAGGTTTGATGAGAGAGGTATTGGAATTGCCGGATTTGAATTCACCACGGTTCACCACGCTGCGCGGGGTGCTGGATGTGGCGGCGAAGGCCGCGGCCTCGATGCCCTGGCTGGATGCCGGGCCGGTGCGGCGGTGTGAAGAGTTGAAGCTGAACAATGGTTTTGAAGAAGGGAAAATATCATGACGTGCCTGGAACAGTTGCTCGCCTTGCGGCCGGTTGATGAACAACCGGAGACCCTGCAGGGCGCGATCGATGGGATCAAGGTTCTGAAGGAGCAATTCCGGCATGAGGAAAAGCGGCTTTCGCATTTCCGGCAGCATACCATGCTCATGTCACCGATTAAGGAAATCCAAGAGGCGGATGCCCGGCTGCTTGAGCTGGGGCGCGTTCCGGCCCAGGCGGATGAGTTGATCGCCGGGTTGTCGGCCAAACTTCATGAATCGCGCAAGAAGATCATGGTTGCGGAGCTTGCCGCGAAGCGGGCGGTTCTGGCGCGCAAGAAGAATGACCTGCTAAAGCGGTTTCATGCTTTTTATAGGACAATTCCTGAACAGTTTTGCGCGTTTATGGATGAAGATGAGCAGTTGAAGGCGGCGACCGGGCTATACAATTTCGAAGTTGAGCAATGCGGGAAAGAGTTTTTCTACACGGATAATTCCTATACGAAGCCGCCGGAGATCGCTAACCTGTCGCCCGTAAATCTCGATCCTGCCTATGAGGATATCACCATATTGGTGGCTCCGAATTTGGTGGAGCGAGCTTCAAGTCATATTCCGTTGGGGTATTCAGCGGAGACAAAGAAGCGTCTTGCCATTTCCCGAGCAAACCAAGCGCGGGCAGATAGCTGGGCCAAGCTGGCGGGGCAGAAGGTCGAAAATTCGTACTGAGGGACAAGCGGTAGCCTAGGCATCTGCCGCTTGGGGGCCGGGTTGGGTGTTGTCTCCGCTGCACCTGGCCCGGCTCTCGCATTTTAGGGCTTGACGCGATGGCGCAATATGACGCAAGGATTACGCCGGAGCTTCAGAACCTCCTTCAAAGACTAGCCAAGACCATTACTACCGCTATCCCACCCGGGGGCACCGTGCCATGTCCAAGGCGCAAGCCCAAAAGCCGGTGGCGCTACCTTTGAGGCGTTCTGAACCCCCGGGCTTTAGCGGCGTCAGAACCCCTATGCCCGGCAATGCGATCAAAGGGGTTAAGACAATGCAACAGGCATCTGGCCGGGTGTGCCCGGCTTTCAATGACAATCTGCCGCCGGTGCTGGCGGCAAGGCTGGCGACGGCGATGGCCGCGCTGCGGGATGTGAAACTGCCGGATGTGCGGGGGCGCAGCGGGCTTGCCACGGCGTTCGCCAGCTTCCGCCTGGCGCTGCTGGCGCAACAGGTGAGCAGCGGCCCAGGCGGCCGCCGTGGCGGGCAATCTGGCCGGGCTGTTAAGGCAGCGGCGGCGCGGCTGGCGGCGGAGCCCTGCGCCAGCGCCTATGAATACGCCTTGAAGGCGCTGGCCGCCCATGCGCTGGCGCATTTTTGTATCGCCCTGGCCGCGAAAAACCATGATCCGGTGGGGCTGATCGGCGATGCCGAGGCCGTGGCGCAGCTCATGAGCGGGCTGGCGGCGGATGGCATGAACCTGAGCTTTGTGCGCGAAAATTGTGAAGGGAATGCGTGATATGGGTGATGGTGGAAAGGCTACCCCTAACCATAACCCGGCGCATGCCGCGCCTTTGCCGGCATTCAGCGCCGCCGATTGGGTGGAAAAGATGAAGAGGGGTCCTGGCCCTGCGGATCTTTGCCCGAATTCTGAGCTTCCGCACAAGGATGGGGAGCTGCTTGATATGATCGGGGAGGTGCTGGACATGGAGAAGCAAATGGCCGCGATGTATCAGGAGGTTTTTTCGTCGGATATGGGAGAGCGCCTGAGCGCTCAGGATGGGAAATTGCGGAACATACTGCGCCGGGCACGAAAGTTGCCAGCCTTAACGCCTGCGGGGTTGTATGCGAAGGCGCTTTTGGTGAAGCGCAGCAAAACCGGGGCCGCGCTCCTTGCAATGTCGCTGGCGGAAGACCTGGTTAATCTGCCGGAAGTAAGGCGGCTGATTTGGACCGCTGAGGTGTTGTGAGGGGCTGGCACGGGTGATGCCTCTTCGAGGCGCACCGTGTAACTTTAGGGCTATCGCCTCGCAGGGGGCATGCGCATTGATTGCCAGTAAAATCACGAAACATGAAGTTTCTAGCGGCAAATTTTCTATCTTGACTCGATCTGAAATAACCTTCTAGCTCGGTTTGGGGTGGCGCGGTGCGCGCCGTCATGTCTCTTCTCCTATGGGAGACTGCCACCCCGCCCGTTCCATAGGAGCTGCCAATAGGAGGGCGGTGTGACCGATTCGAATCGTAGTCCTGGGCTATCGCCTATCTGCATAGGCGATGAAGCCGCGCGCGTGGCGTGGCGGGAATTGAACCTTGCCCGGCATGGTGCCGGGGTGAGCAACCTTAAAATCCCTAGGATCAAAAATGGAAGTTATACCTGAAGAGTTTTCAAAGTTTGGCGAAGAGCTTATAAAATTGGGCGTTCCGCTCTCGGTTTTGGAAATGACTTTTGATGAAGCATCTAAATCTGAGTATGGGTTGCTTTTAGAAAAAGCTTTTTCCAGCACCATGCCTACTTCCCACATGCTGGATAGCATAGCGGAAAAGTTGCAGTTCCTTAATGATCCCTTGGTGGAAAAGTTGCAGCGCCTCAATGATCCCTTTGGGGAAAAGTTGCTGCGCCTTGAAGAAATCGCGATGATTGGGGGGAAGGCGATTTCTCTAGATTGTAATTTGTTCGACCAAACTGAAGAACAAAAACAAAAAGAAGAAGAGTTTAGAAGGATATCTCTAGAGTTTAAGGAAAATCTGTACCGGAGGGATAGAGAGTCCAGAGAGCGGCGGGATGATCCGCCAGTTCAAAAATCAAAGCCCGGCAGGCAGATTGATGATGTGAGATATATACTTCTCGCGCGGGTGCAAGCTGACATGAGGCGCGGCACGCATATGACCAGGGCGATTAAAGCTGTGCTGCATCTTGTGCCCGGTGATGCGAGTGATGAATCGAAAATAAAATGGTTCAAGCGAGAGTTGGCCACGCGGCGGCTTTCTGGCCACTGATAGGGAGGGAGATATGCGGGAGCATTAATAGCTCCCTTTAATCCTTCTAGGCAACGGGGCGCAATATCGATCTATTGGCGTTCTCTCTAACGCATTTGCACGAAAGGATTACCCTATGACAAAAGAGACGGACAACCAGGCGGGGGGCTCTACCTCGCCGGGGATTATGAACGAAGGACAGGCGGCGAAGTGGCTTGGACTTTCTGAGCGGACGCTTCAGAAGTTCCGGTTAGAGGGCGGCGGCCCGGAGTTCATAGAGCTGACAACGCGCCGGCGAGGATACACCATGGCGGCGCTCGAGGCGTGGGTGGCAACGCGCCGCCGGCGCTCGACATCGGACAAAGCCGCGTGAAAAAGGACATACGCGACATGCGGCCAGTGGTGCTCTGGGGAGGATCGGATTGCACTGATGCGCAGGCTATCAAAAAGGTGCTGGCGGATTTCAGTTGGGCCAACATGGAAGAAATTCCGGGTAAGTTGGAGCACCTTAAAAACGCTTTTGCTGCAACATCTCCTGGCAGGCATCCGTCTCTCGGAGAAATTGATCTGATCCCCGCTTTTGTTGATGTAAGGCGGACAATGGAGGGGATTGCAGGGCAATTTACCAATATCGAATTGCCGCTGCGCCGCTATGAGCGGGCATTGCAAGAGGTTCATTTTGGCAAGGCTGAGGTTTGGGCAGATGGTTCCATCGTCGAATTGAACCATGATGGAAGCGTGAGATATGTCCCCCATTGGTGACGCTGGCGACATCGCCCGGCTACTGGCGGCGCGCATCGAGGCGCTGGCGCGTGAACTGTTCCCGGCCGGGCGGCGTGAAGGCGGTGAGCTGAAGCTTGGCTCGCTGGCTGGCGAGGCTGGGCGCAGTCTCTCGATCTGCCTGCGCGGGGCTAAGGCGGGTGTGTGGTCTGATTTTGCGGGCGGCCTGGGCGGTGATGCGCTCGACCTGGTGGCGCAAGCCCTTTATCGCGGCGACAAGCGCCAGGCGCTCGCCTGGGCGCGGCGCTGGCTTGGGTTGAGCGATGGTGCCGCCGCTGAACCAGCCCGGCCAGCACCAGCACCGCGCGCCGCGAATGACAAGAATGAGGAACGGCGAACGGCGTTCGCCTGGAGGGTGTTTGAGGCCGCAGAGCCGAGAATTGCCAAAACGCCGGTTGATCTCTACTTGCGCCGGCGCGGCATTGACCTGAGCGAGCTCGGGCGGCAACCGCGCGCGCTGCGGTTTCATCCGGCGCTGGCTTGTGCCGAGGTTGGGCGGGAGATGCCCGCGATGGTGGCGGCGGTGACGGGGCCGGATGGACGGTTTGCGGCCGTGCATAGGACCTGGCTGGCGCAAACGCCGGAAGGCTGGGGCAAGGCTGATCTGGCCGCGCCTAAAAAGGTGCTGGGCAGCATGGGTGGCGGCTGCATAAGGCTATGGCGCGGGGCCAGTGGCGTGCCGCTGGCGCAGGCGGCGGATGGTGAGTCGGTGGTGATCTCCGAGGGCCTCGAAACCGGGCTGAGCATCGCCATAGCCTGCCCTGAGCGGCGGATACTCGCGGCGGTGTCGATTGGGAATATGGCGCGCCTGGTGCTGCCTGAGGCGGTGCGGGAAGTGACGATAGCGGCGGATAATGATGCACCGGGGAGCCAGGCCAGCACGGCGTTGCAATGCGCGATTGATCGCTTTGCCCGCGAGGGGCGGGCGGTGAAGGTGGCGCGCTCGCCGATTGGCTCTGATTTTAATGATGCGATGACGGGCCAGGTGTAGAGTGGGGCGAAAACCAAAAAGTACAGTGAAGGCCGCGATTGATGAAGCGCAGCCCGCCGCGCCAAGTGAAACCGATGATGCGGGGCGGAATACGGGGCCGCAGTGGCTAGAACGCAAGTTCAAGATGCTGGAAAATGGGCTGCATTTTCCAAGTGATGAGCGTTTGAAATGGATATGCGCGCCGTTTGAGGTGCGGGCGGAAACCCGTGATGAAGCTGGCGGGTGGGGGCTGCAAATTACATGGCGAAACCGCGACGGGGTGGCGCAGGCAGAGGTGTTTGGCCGTGAATTGTTTGCCGGGGATTGCAAGGAAGTTCGCTTGCGGCTGTCTATCGGTGGGCTTACCCAGGCGGGAGATTCATGGTCACGCCAAAAGCTGGCGGAATATCTGAATGTGGTAAAATCCAGCCGCCGGGCGCGCTGTGTGCGGGCGACGGGATGGCATGCGGTGAATGGCCGGCGGGTGTTTGTTTTGCCTGAGGTGGTGATCGGCGAGGCCGATGAAGATGTGATATTGGCGGCGGATGGGCGAGACCGCGCGCCATTCAACCGCAAGGGAACGCTCGCGGGGTGGCGGGAAACAATCGGGCGGTTTTCTTGCATCAATTCGCGGCTGGTGTTTGCGGTTTCTATCGCGTTTGCCGGGCCATTGCTTGACCTGGTGGGCGAGGATGGTGGCGGATGGAATTTGAAAGGCCCAAGCAGAGTCGGCAAGACAACGGCGCTGCGGGTTGCGGCATCGGTTTGGGGTGGCGATGAATTGCAAGGGGCAAGCGGCTTTATGCGGTCCTGGCGCGCGACGGGGAACGGGCTCGAGGGAACAGCAACCCAGTATAGCGATACATTGCTGTTGCTTGATGAAATGGGCCAAATTGACGCCAAGGAAATTGGTGAAATTTCGTATATGTTGAGTAACGGAAACGGAAAATCTCGCGCGGGACGCGATGGCAGCGCGCGCGCTTCTGCCCGGTGGAGACTGCTATTTTTGAGCTCTGGCGAGGTTGGTTTGGCCGATAAAAACACGGAAGCCCGGCTGAGTACCAAAGCGGGGCAGCAAGTGCGGCTGATTGATGTGCAAGCCGATGCCGGCGCAGGCTGGGGGCTTTATGATGAGTTGCACGGTGACACATCGGCTGAAAAATTCGCCGAGGCGCTACGGCAGGCTTGCCGGGAGAATTTTGGCCATGCTGGTATCGCCTGGTTAGAGTGGATCATCGATAAATCCAGGCGTGATCCAGAATTCTCTTCAACTATTCAGGGGAAAGTGGATGGTTTCGTGGCTGGATGGTTGCGGGCGTTGCCGGATGCTGGCGGACAGGTGCGCAGTGTGGCGCGGCGATATGGGCTTGTCGCGGTGGCTGGCGAGCTGGCGAGCGCGGCCGGGATAACGGGTTGGCCAAAGGGTGAAGCTGAGCGTGCGCTGAAGACAATGTTCGAGAGTTGGCTGGCTGATCGTGGCACGGCGGGGGCCAGTGAGGACATGCAGGCGCGGCGGCAACTGGCGGAGTTTATCTCACGGCATGGGTCGGGACGCTTTGAGACGTGGCATAAGGCTGCACCACGGAAAAATGAACATGACGAAGTGGAGATTGAGGACGTTCTGGATCGAATAAAGACACAGAACTCCGCTGGGTGGCGCAGAGTTGAAGAAAAGGCCGGTGGAGCTGGCAAGGAACTTATTTACTATTTGACCGATGCCGGAATGCGCGATGCGCTGCATGGCTTGGACTTCCGGCCGGCGATCAAGGCGCTTTGCGATGCCGGAATGATTCTTCGCGATCCGGCGGGAAAGTCAATGGTGACACGAACGCCGCCGTTTTCGGGTAAGTCAGTGCGGCTTTATATGGTGCCAGGATCGGTTATTGGCGGTGAGGAAGTTTTGCCCGATTAAGCGGGCAGCGGGGTGGCATTTTTTCGCGCGAAAACGGCTCCTTCGTGGCCGTCGTATTCTCGGAAGATCAATTATAAGTTGATTTTTGCGCGCCGCTCTGGAAATCGAGCGGTGCGCGGCTTTGCCTCGGCCCAGATGGCTGCGGTTTAGGGTGTGAATGGTCAAATTGGCGGAAATTTGCCGATATTTGGTAATTGAGGTGGTCCCTGTTTATACACATTCGGTTTAATGTGTATGCCAATTGGGGCGATGTGTATGGCGAATTTTACTCGGCAACACATTGAAAAATAGACATAAATTAAAATGAAATTGACGCCTTGTACACATGTACACCTTATACACCAAAAAAACAGCATGATATAAGTAAGGGTGTAAAATGGTGCATTTTGGGGTTGCAGATCGGCTTGAAACAGGGCGGCCCTTTTATAGGATAGTAAACTGTAAGTTGTGCTGTTGTCGGGCGGCAAGCGGCAAGAAAAACGGTCAAACTGAAGAGGAATGTGCTATGCTTGGCATTGCTAGAATTCTTTTGGATAGGGTGCGCAATCATGGAGTTCATTTCGTTCGAGAAAATGGCGGCGGCGATCAATGCCGATTTGAAGTCACGGTATTTGGAGAAATTTCCTAAAGCTTGTTCTGCTGCATTGTCGCGGACGGCGGTGCGGTGCAAGCTGGCGATGCAGGATCATATGCGGGCGAATTTTGACCGGCCGACGAAGTGGGCAATCGATGCGGTGCGGGCGGTTCCCGCAACGGTGGAGACAATGAGCTCCGCAGTCTTGCTGCGAGAGTTTAGCAGCAAGGGAACGCCGGCAGAAAAGTATCTTGGCCCGCAAATTATGGGCGGCGGGCGAAGTCTGAAACGGTCTGAGAAGGCGCTGGCATCGGCACAGTATTTGAAGCCGGGCGGCTTTATGATGCCAGGCGATGCGGCAAAAATGGATCAGTTTGGCAACCAGAGTCGCGGCGAGATCGTGAAGATACTCTCAGTGCTGCGCGCATTCGGTGAACAAGGGTATCGGGCAAACCGGAAGAAAGGTTGGAGCAAGAAAACCCGCGTAGGGCAGATATTTGCAGTGCGGCAGGGAAACACACATGCGGGCTTGAAGCCGGGCGTATATCGAAGGACAGATACCGGCGTGGTGTGCTTGATGCGCTTCGTGAGCAAAGCACCAAATTATCGCGTGCGGTTGCCCTTTGATGAGTTGGTGATGGCAGATGCCGCGCGGATCTTCCCGGAAGAGCTCGAGCGGGCTGTTGTTGAAATCGGCAAATAGTCGCGGGTCCCTCCTGGGCATTTTGCTAAACCGGGGTAATTCGAACCCCGGTTGGTGGGGCGCTTTTATGGTGAAAAAATGTGGTTTATGTTTCTGGCTCTGTTGAGGGGCGAGTGTGATTGAGCTGAACCTGAAAGAGATGGCCGCAGCGCTTTCTGTGTCAGTGCCGACGCTATCAACCTGGGTGCGCCGATACCCTGGCTTTCCGGTTATCCAGCACGGTTCAAAGGATCGGCCCTGGAAATTCGATCCTGAGGCCGTGGTTGGCTATATCCAGGCCAGAGACCAGGCTTCCCAGGCAGCCACCCGCGAAAGGAACCGGAAACATGCGGAGATGATCGCCAGCCCCGTGAACGCGCCACGGGCTGGCATGTCGCTTGATGATGAGCTTAAGGTTGCAAAAATCAGGGCGCTGTTGCGGGAGGAAGCCAAAGAGACCCGGCAACTGGTGCCAGTGGCAGAGGTCACACAGGCGCTAGAATGGGTTCTTGGCAGGTTGCAAAATACCATGACTGATCGGCTTCAGCGGATTGTGGCGACGCATAACCTGCCCGACGCCGTGAGGGTCGATTTTCTGCGCTACCTTGATGAGGGTAGCTCGACCTTCATGCGCGAAGTCGATGGGATACTGCGAAGCCCCATGCAGGCGACCTTGTTCTAACCAAGTTTCTGCGGACTCTCTGCGGACTCTTTTGAAATAGAAACCCGTGCGTTTTGCTGCGTTGCAGTGCGTGAACTGACTTCAAGATAATCATGTAACGTTTTGATTAACCGTACTTCTTGCGCTTTGCTGCGTTACAGTGCGCCGCCGTGAATTTAATCTGGTGCCACTCTTAATCAGCTTGTCGTAGGTTCGATCCCTACAGCACCCACCAAACCCAGTTTTTTGTCTGTTTGCAGCGGATGATTCGCCGGCTCCTCGGCGGCAAAAAGTTTCAGTTGTTCAACAAACCAGCGTCCAGCCGGTCCCGGCGGCGTATCGGCGCGGTAGGTGGCTGACATGGGCATAACCTCCCGTCCGTCCGGCTCATCCTCCATTCGTATTTCACATAGCGCCCCCTCGGCGATGTCGCGCGCAACCATCGCCAGCGGCATGCCGCCCCATCCGAGTCCGGCCAGCAGAAACGCATGTTTCGCGCCCAGATCCGCCAGGCGCCAGTTGCGCGGCGACATCACGCGGAACTCCCGCCCGCGGGAAAGCTCCGTGCGGTCGGTCAGCACCAATTGCACATGCCGGGCCAGCTCGCATTGGGGCACCGGCCCGGCAATCCGTGCCAGCGGGTGCGCCGGCGCCGCGACAAATACAATCTTAACCCCCAACAGGCGCTCGCTCACCAACTCCGGCACATTCAGCGGCAGTGTGCCGATCACGCCCAGCTGGCACTGGCCATCCAGCACCGCCTTGGCCACCCCACCCAGTGCTTCCACATAAATGCGCAGCGGCGTTGCGGGGAATCGCTCGCCAAAGGAGGCCGCCGCCTGCGTCAGCACCGCCATCGGGAACATCACGTCGATCGCGACGGAGAGTTCGGGCTCCACGCCCGAGGCCATGCTTCTGGCGCGGGCTTTCAGGGCGTTGAGCGTGTTCATCACCACTCTTGCGTCGGCCAGCAGCAGGCGCCCGGCCTCGGTCAACGCCGGGTAGCGTCCAGAGCGCTCAAACAGCGCCACCCCCACCTGCGCCTCCAAATTGGCGATGGTCTGGCTGATGACCGATTGCGCGCGGTGCAGCCGCCGCCCGGCGGCGGAAAAGCTGCCATCCTCTGCGGCAGCGATGAAGCAGCGCAGTTGATCGAAAGAAACGCCGTCCAGCATTTGGTTTATCCAATCTATCGTTAATAACGATGGTATCTATTATAATATATACAGTTTTTATGGTGGTTTGAAGAGTCTATATCCGCGCCATCGGATCACTTTGAAAGATTTCGCCATGAAGCTTTTGCATATCGACTCCAGCGTGCTCGGCGGCAATTCCGTCTCGCGCGGCCTCACCGCTGATATCGTCGCCCAGCAGAAATCCCTCTACCCTGGGGTGGAAGTCACCTATCTGGACCTGGCGCAGCAGCCGCTGCAACATCTCTCGCCCGCGCATATCGGCGCCATGTTCGGCCACCCGCCGGCTGATGCCGTCGTGCAGGCCGATATCGCCACCGGCGCCGCGTATCTGGAGGCGCTGTTCGCCGCCGACATCATCGTCATCGGCGCGCCGATGTACAACTTCAGCCTGCCCACGCAGTTGAAGAGCTGGATCGACCGCATGCTCGTGGCCGGCAAAACCTTCAAATATAACGAGGCCGGGGTTCCTGTCGGGCTGGTTCCCGCCGGCAAGAAGGTTTTCATCGCCTCCTCGCGCGGCGGCGTGCACAGCGCCGGTTCGCCGACCGCCTTCCTTGACCATCAGGAAACCCTGCTGAAAGCCACGCTCGGCTTCATCGGTCTGAGCGATGTCACCATCATCCGCGCCGAGGGTGTCGCCGTACCGGAGCTAAAACCCGCCGCCATCGCCGCCGCGCAGGCGCAGATCGCCGCCCTGGCCGCCTGAACCACGAAAGCTTACACAAATGAACATTAAAACCCTGGCGCTCGGCGCGGCAATTCTCGCCGCTCCCGCCCTTGCTCACGCGCAGAGCATCCCGCCGCTCAACACCAACCCCGCCGCCGTTCCCGCGGCAACTTACACCGTCGAGCCCACTCACACCCGCGTGCTGTTCGCGGTCTCGCACATGGGCTTCACCACCTGGTACGGCCAGTTCACCAATGTTTCGGGCACGCTGAACCTCAACCCGAAGGCGTTGTCCTCCAGCTCGTTTGACATCACCATCCCCGCCAACACCATCTCCACCAGCAACACCAAGCTGGATGGCGAGTTGAACAGCCCGGAATGGTTCAACACGGCGAAGTATCCAACAATCGAGTTCAAGTCGGAGAAGATTGTCCGCACCGGGCGCGACACGGCCAAGGTGACCGGCGAGCTGACCTTCCACGGCGTCACCCGGCCCGAAACCCTGGACGTGACCTTCAACGCCTCGGGCGTGAACATGCTGAGCAAGCAATACACCGTGGGCTTCAACGCCACCGGCCATATCAAGCGCAGCGACTTCAACCAGAAAACC
>NZ_JABEVC010000068.1 GCF_013044125.1 Acidocella sp.
GCTCGGCGTGCCGCTGAACCCGATGGCGCGCACCCGCATCTTCCAGATGTTCGATGCCGGGGTCGGCGCCATCAACGCCCTGGCCACCATGGGCCGTGGCATGCGCATCGGCCTGTTCGCCGGCAGCGGCGTCGGCAAAACCACCCTGCTCGGCATGATGGCCCGCCACGCCCGCGCCGATGTCGTCGTCGTCGGCATGATCGGCGAACGCGGCCGTGAAATCCGTGAATTCATCGAGGATCATCTGGGCAACGCCCGCCCGCGCAGCGTCGTCGTCGCCTCTCCGGCCGATGACACCGCCCTGGGCCGGCTGCACGGCGCCTACCGCGCGGCGGCCATCGCGGAATACTTCCGCGACCAGGGCAAGCACGTCCTGCTGGTGGTGGACTCTCTTACTCGCCTTGCGATGGCGCTGCGCGAAATCGGCCTGGCCGTCGGCGAACCCCCCGCCACCAAAGGCTATCCGCCTTCCGTGTTCGGCGCGCTCGCGGCCTATGTGGAGCGCGCCGGCAACGGCACCTCGGCGCAAGGCTCCATCACCGCCATTTATACAGTGCTGGTCGAGGGCGACGATCACGTCGGCGACCCGGTGGCCGATACCGCCCGTTCCGTGCTGGATGGCCACATCGTGCTCTCGCGTGCCATGGCTGAGGCCGCGATTTACCCCCCGATTGACATTTCAGCCTCGCTCTCGCGCCCGATGCCCAGCCTCGTCACCCCCGCGCATCAGAAACTCGCGGCGCGGTTCCGCTCGCTGTGGGCCCGGCGCGCCGAAAAGCAGGACATCATAGACCTCGGCGCCTACACCCCCGGGCGAGACCCCTTGCTCGACGAAGCCCTGCGCCGCGCTCCGGCGATGGAGGCCGTGTTGCGCCAGGACATGCACGAAGGCATCAGCCTCGCCGCCAGCCTCGCCGCCTTGCAAGCCGCCCTCGCGGAGCCCCAGCCATGAGGAAAACCCCATGAAACCCCGCACCCTCGCCCGGCTGGACATGTTGGCCGCCGAACAGGAAACCCAGGCGCTGGAAGCCGTGCGCCGCCACAATGCCATGCTGAGCCAGGCGGTGGAGCATCGCGGCCTGCTGGCCGCCTACCGCACCCGCCTCGCGCAAAGCTGGCAGGACGGCGCAGTGCTCCCCGCCGCCCAGGCCAGGCGCGCCGGCCAGTTCGCCGCCGCCACGCACAGCGCCGAGGGGCAGATCATGCAGGCCGCCAGCCTCGCCGCCGCACAGCTTGAATCCGCCATCACCAAACTCGGCCAGGTGCGGGCACAGCGTCACGCCTTGGCCGAAGCCCTGCGCAAGGCCGCCCAGTTGGCCGCGCGCGAAACCGAACAACGCGCCGAGCGCGACCGGCCAGCCCCCGGCCGCACCCGGACCTGAAGGAGCCCGCCATGAATCTCTCATTCTACACCAGCTTCAATACCAGCCTGGCGCAGCAGGAAGCCCAGATCAACACGCTGCAACAGCAGATCTCAACCGGCCTGGCCGTGCAGACGCCCGACCAGAACCCCGCCGCCTACCAGGCCGCGGCGCTCGGCAACGACCAGATCAGCGCCCTGGCCAACAACAGCAACACCCAGGCCGCCATCCAGGTGCAGCTCGGCAGCGTCAGCAACGCCTATCAGGCCACCGGCAGCCTGCTCAACAGCGTGCAGTCCGTGGTCGAGCAGGCCCTCAACGGCACCACCAGCCCGCAAAACCTTAACGCCCTGGCCGGCCAGGTGCAGTCGGCGGCGCATCAGATGCTCGCGCTGGCCAACACCACCGCCTCTAACGGCACTTATCTGTTCGGCGGCTCGCGCGGCAGTGTCGCCCCGTTTCAAACCTCGGGCAGCGGCAGCATCATCTACATGGGCGACGGCGCCCAAAGCCAAGCCGCCATCACCCCCAACACCAACGCCTCCACCATCGCCAACGGCGAGGTTTTCGTCTCCGGCCTCGCGGGAGACGGCACGGGCAGCGTCACCGCCGCCGCCAGCAACGCCGGCACCGGCCAGCTCATCTCCCAGGGCATCTCCAATGCCGCCGCGGCCGCCGCATTCCAGTCCGGCTCCTCGGCCATCACCGTCAGCTTCGGCGCGGGCGGCGCCTACACCGCCAGCCAGGGCGGCAGCGCCGTGGCCAGCGGCACGCTCACCAGCAACACCACCACCGGCACCAACACGGTGCAGCTTGGCGGCGTTGACTACCAGATCACCGGCACCCCCGCCGCGGGCGACAGTTTCACCCTCTCGCCCAGCCGTCCGCAATCGGCCTTTGCCTTGCTGCAAACCATCTACAAGGCGCTTTCCTCGGCGGGGAGCACCCCTTCGCAGGTGGCGCAGACCAACCAGGTGCTCAACCAGAGTCTCGCCGGCCTAGCCCAGTATCAACAGAACGTCGTCACCGCGCAGGCGCAAAACGGCGTCACCCTGCAAGCCATCACCAACGCGGGCACCAGCAACACCAACCAGTCCACCCAGATCCAGACCGCCGTGCAAAACGCCACCGCGGTCAACACCCCGCTCGCCATCACCAATCTGGACCAGACCCTCACCGCCCTGCAAGCCGCCATGAAGACCTTCGGCACCGTGCAGAGCCTCAGCCTGTTCAACTACGTTTAAGGAGCCGCCCCGTGTCAGATGCTATTTTCATCGTCGGTTACTACCGCAGCGGCACCTCGGCGCTCTCAGGCGCGTTGCAGCGTCTGGGCGTGAAATTTTTCAACGAGGCCGACCCCAACGAGCACAACCCGCTCGGCTTCTATGAAATCCCTGAGCTGATTGAGTTTGATGTCGACCTCTTCAACCGTCTCGGCGTGGAATGGACCGATGTGCGCGGCCTGCCCCAAGGCTGGGAGGATCGCGCCGATCTCGCGCCGTTTCTCTCCCGGCTCGATGAAATCCTGCGCCGCCGCTTTTTGCCGGAGGATAAAGTCTGGGGCCTGAAGCACCCGCATCTGTGCCGCACCCTGCCGCTTTATGAGCGCGCCGCCCGTCAGGCCGGGCACAACCCGCATGTGGTCCATATTTTCCGCGATCCCTGGACCGCCGCCGCCAGCCAAGGCCATAAAAACGGGCTGAGCCGCGCGCATGCGCTGCTGCTCTGGCTCAGCTACGTCACCGGCGGCGAGCGTCAGGCCCGTCACCTCCCGCGCAGCTGGCTCACCTATCAGGACCTGCTCTCCAAACCCGCCGCCGAGCTGCGCCGCATCGAGCAGGACACCGGCCTTCCCCTTGCCAGCCTTGCGCCCAACGGCCTGCGCGAGGCAGCCAGCCACCTCACCGGCCAGCTCAACCGCAGCACCCCGCTATCGCATGATGGTCTTTTCCACCCGCTGGACATGCTGGCCACCCGCGTCTGGGACGCCGTCCAGTCGCGTGACATCTCAGCGGCCCTATGGGACTCTTTCGCCGATGAGACCCGCGGCATCGTTGAATTCCTCACCGAAATCGGCGCCAGCCGCGGCCGCGTGGTCCCGGCTTTCGGCGCGGCTTTCAACCCTGTCCTCGCGGCACCGGCGGATGCCGCCGCCGCCGGCCTGCGCCCGCCCGAGCGCCTGGACGAAGGCGGCAAGGCCCGGCTGGAAGCTTTGCGCGCCGCCGCCCCGCCGCTGCCGCGCCTTGCCATCCTCATCGTTGCGCCGCAGGGCCGTGCCTCCGGGGTGAATGACACTGTGCACGCCCTGCGCCAGCAATGGCATGCACCCGAACATATCGCCATCCTCGCGGCCGAGCCGGTGGAAATCCCCGGCATTCCCGCGCGCGCCATCCCCCCCGCGCCCGCCGCCGCCTCGCGCCTGTTGTGCGACTCCCTAAACCAGGCAGCGGCCGCGGCGGATTATGTTGCCATCATCAACGCGGGCGACACGCTCTCCCCTGATGCCTGCCTGCGCTTTGCCCTCACCGCCGCCGCCAGCCAGGCGGATATGATCTATTGCGACGAGATCGTCCCGCGCGAGGGCGGTCCCTGGGTCCGCCAGAAACCCGCCTGGGACATCACCCGCCTGCGCCAGGCGGCTTATGTGGGAGACTGGGTCTGGTACGCCGCCAAAACCTTGCTGCGCCTCGGCGGTTTTGATGCCGCGCGCGCCGGCGCCGAGGAGTATGACTTCCAGCTCCGCCTCGCCGAGGCCGGGGCCAAGGTGGAGCGCCTGCCCGAGGCGCTGTTCACCCGCTGCCCGCAAAGCCGGCGCGACAGCATTCCCGCCACCGAATTTTGCGCCAACGCCGCCCAGGCCATCACCGCCCACCTTGCGCGCGCGGGCCTTCCCGCCCAGGTGCAAAACCGCCAGCATCTCGGCTTGTTCCACCATGTCCGCCTGGCGCCTGATCCCGGCACCACCCTCATCATGCTGTGCGATGGCGGCGAGGTCGCGCAGCTTGACCAATGGCTCACCGGCCTGCTCAGCGCCAATGAACTTTCCGGCCCGATCATCCTGGCCGGCGCGAACCTGAACCCGCAGATGACCACCTACCTGACCGCCGTAACCCAGCAGGCCGAGGCCCTGGAGGGCAAGGTCCTGGCCGTGCCGCCCGTGCCCGCTTTGCAACCGGCGCAGGCGCTGGCGCAGGCGGTGGCCATGGTGGCCACCCCGCTCACCGCCATCATTGACATCCGCGCCCAGCCTCAGGTGCCGCATTGGGCCGAGGGTCTGCGCGCCCGCCTGGCGGACCCGGGCGCCGTGCTTGCCGGCGCGCGCACGCTGGTGCCCTTTGGCCCGGCCGCCCGGCAGTTCACGGTCCAGGGGCCCATCGTCCCCGGCGCCGATAGCCGCCTCGGCGCGTGCCATACCCCCGAAGACCCCGGCCCCGGCGGCTGGCTCACGGTGGATCAGGAGGTCAGCGCCCTCGCGCCGCCGGCGCTGCTGGGCCGCACCGCCGCCCTCGCGCCGCTGCATTTCCCCAACCTCACCGGCGATGCCCTCTGGATCGTGCTTTGCGCCCAGCTCCGCGCCCAGGGCGCGCGCATCGTCTGGACACCGGATATCTCCTTCATCGCCCCGGCCGAGGCGGTCCAGCCCGATGCCGGAAATACATGCCGCGATGCCGCACCGGCGGCCATCGCCTTGCCCTGGGCAGACCCCTATCACCACCCGGCGCTCTCCCTGCATGGTAATCTGCTCAACGCCGAGCAACGGCTGGGGCTGGTGCGCTCCTGCCCGGCGGACCCCTCCTCCCTGCTGATAACCGGCTCCGCCCTGGAGGGCGAAGCCCTGCTCAACGCCGCCCGCGCCTTGCGCAGCACCGGCGCGCTGGAGGCCGATTGGGCGCAGGAACTGCCCGGCGCGGCCGACCTCGGCCGCCGCGCCCCCGCCATTTGGGCGCGCATCAACCCGCAACAGCTGCCCCAACCCCACAGCCCGGCTTATAGCGCCGTGTTCACCACCCCTCCGGCAGCTGATGCCAAGCCGGTCATCGCCGGCGCCGCGCGGCTTTTCGCCACCTCGCCCGGTCTGGTGCGGCGCGTGCGCAAACTGGCCCACCCGCGCCAGCCGGTCACTCTCTGGCGGCCCACGCTCTCCGCGCCCATCTGGTCCTCCTTAAAAATCGGCACCGGGCTGAACACCAAGCCCCGCGTCCTATGGGTCGACGAAGGCATCGCCCCGCCCTGGCTGGCGGATCTCATCAATGAGACGCTGGAATCCGTGGCCTGGATCGTGGTCGAGCGCGAAGGCGCTCAATATGCGGGCTCCATCGCGCGCATCGCGCCGCAACCCTCGGAATACGCCTGGGCGCAGGCCATGGCCGAGCTGGCGCCGCAAATCCTCATCCGCCCGGCCGAGCGCGAGACGGACGCGGACCATTACCGTATCCTCCTCGCCGCCGCCGCCGGGTGCCATTTGCTGGTGGACGAGCGGATGGACGTTCCCCCCTCACTGGGCGCGCTCCTTCTGCCAAACCGCCTCGCCGCCTGGCAGCGTGCCCTCAAGCACGCGGTGAGCGAGCTGAGCGCAACCCTGGCGCAGGGCCAAGCCGCCCGCGCCGCCGCTCTGGCGCTGCCCTCCACCGAGGCCGCGCCCCCGCCCTGGGCCGTGCCCGTTGCGGCGGCATCCGCCCTGCAAAGCGCCGCCGAATGAGGCGGCTGTCTGCTATTCTGGGCGCACTGCTGCTGGCAACCCCCGCGGTTGCCGCGCCGCAGAGCCCGCAGGCGGTGGCCCAGGCCATCACCCAGGCGGCTCAGGCCATCGCCCCGCCGGGCGCCAGCCTTACCCTCGGCCCGGTGGCCGGCGCGCAATACATGCAGGCTTGCACCCTCCCGCTCAGCGTCAGCATCAGCGGCACCGCGCCTTATGAACAAGCGGCGGCGCATTGCCCGTCCCCGGCCTGGACGCTTTATGTCACCGTCACCGTGGCGCAGACCGAGAACGTCGTCATCGCCGCGCGCCCCATCGCCGCCGGGCAAACCCTGGGCCGGGGCGACATCACCCTGGCCCGCGAACCCGTCTCCCTTTATGCCGGGCGGCAGGTTTATTACGACCCCGCCCAGCTTCTCGGCGCCAGCGCCATCATGTCGGTCTCGGCGGGCGGCATTCTCAACCCGGCGGACATTGCCGAGCCTGTCATGGTCAAATCCGGGCAGACCGTCGCGGTCCAGGTCATCAGCGGCGGGGTCACGCTCTCGCTCAACGCCGTTGCCACCGAGACCGGGCGCATAGGCGACACGATCCTTTTCACCAATCCCTCCAGCGGCCGCCGTTTCTCAGCCCAAATCACCGCCACCGGCCCGGTGCTGAACCTCCAGCCATGAATATTTCCCCCATCAAAAAACTTAAAGTTGCACTTGCAGGAAAACTTCTCCTCCCACCCCCGAATAAATGGGTACGGCAACCGCAACCCAAGGAGTTTTCAATATGTCGGCCGTAGGTTCTATCATGACGAATACCGGGGCGCTCCAGGCGCTCAAC
>NZ_JABEVC010000069.1 GCF_013044125.1 Acidocella sp.
ATCGCCCGAGAACAGCACGGCATGGTCGATCTTCGGCGCCAGCTCCAGCATGTCGATCGCCAGCTCGATATCCATATTGCCCTTTATCCGCCGCCGCCCAAGCGCATCGGTGAACTCCTTCGCCGGCTTGGTGACAAGGCTATACCCGTTATACGCCAGCCAGTCTGTTAAGGGCTTCAGCGGTGAATACTCTTCAGTATCCAGCAGGGCTGAATAATAATAAGCCCTTACCAGATTGGATTTTCCGCTAAAAAAATCCAGCAACCTGCGGTAATCAATGTCAAGCCCCAGGCTGCGGGTCGCGGCGTAGAAATTGGCGCCATCTATGAATAAAGCGGTACGTTCCTGTGGGGCAAAGAGCATATGGATTATTTCCTGCGAGTAAAAAATTAGTTAAACGAATATACAATATTGAAAAAAGTGTTAGAATAAAGACAATTCTGCATGTACTTTGTATTTTCTGGAAGATAATCCGTTGAAGCACTTTGGCTTATGATACTAATTGCAATCGGTGCCAATCTGGCCGGGGTGGATGGTTCCTCCCCGATTGAGACATGCCGCGCCGCCGTGCCGCTGCTGTGCGAGATCCCGGGGCTTTCCTTCGTCGCTCTCTCCGGCTGGTATCGCACGGCGCCGCAGCCGCGCGCCGAGCAGCCTGACTATTGCAACGGCGCCATCCGCTTTTTCGGTGAGATTGGCCCGGCCGAGCTGCTCGCCCGCCTGCATGAGGTCGAGGACCGCTTCGGCCGCCAGCGCGCCGGGCTCAACGCCGCCCGCACGCTGGATCTGGACCTCATCGACCTCAACGGCGCCATCCGCGCCACCCCGGACCCCGTTTTGCCGCACCCGCGCGCGCACCAGCGCGCCTTTGTGCTGCGCCCGATCCTTGACGTCGCGCCGGGCTGGCGCCACCCCGTCCTGCACCAGAGCGTCGCCACCCTGCTGGCCGAACTCCCTCCGCAAGGCATACAGCCCTGGCATGAGGAGCGTCCGTAAAGGGTTGCATCACACAAGCGCGCAGAGTAAGGCGAGCGTTCAATTTTCTGCCTGGAGCATTTCGGATGGCCCGCGTCACCGTTGAAGACTGTGTTTTGAAAGTGCCGAACCGCTTCGAGCTGGTTCTGCTGGCGGCTCAGCGCGCCCGCAACATCAGCCGCGGCGAGCAGCTGACCATCGACCGTGACAACGACAAGAACCCGGTCGTCGCCTTGCGTGAAATCGCCGAGGAAACCCTGGCCCTGCCGGATCTCGAGCAGGATCTGGTCAAATCCCTCTCGCGCGTGCCCGAGCCGGAGCCGATCGATGAGGAAGTGGCGGACCTGATCCCGACCGATCAGAATATCTTCGGCCTGCAGGACGTTTCCGCCGAGGAAGAAGCCGCCGCCATGGCCGCCGAAGCCGAGGAGATGACCCCGGAAGACATCCAGGCCGCCATCGAGGCCGAGCTCGGCGGTAAAACCCGCCGCTGAGCCGGATAAGTTTTTTCGCCGCATGCGGCTCCGGCCGCATTCAGTGCTTTGCACCGCACCATCGGTGCCCTAAGCTGACCCTATCATGCTGAATGCCTGCAGGGGACCAGTTATCTGTTGCGCGCCCGAGGGCGTGGGGGCCGGCGGGTTCCACCCGGAACTGGGCGGCCTGCTCTCACGCGTGACCGCGTATGATTCCAAGGCCGACCCCGCGCTGATCGACGACGCCTACACCGTCGCCCTCAAGGCGCACGAAAGCCAGAAGCGCGACGACGGCGAACCCTACATCACCCACCCGCTGGCGGTGGCCAGCATCCTGGCCGGCTACCGGCTGGATTGTGCTTCCATCATCACGGCTCTGTTGCATGACGTGGTGGAAGACACCTCAGTCACCCTGCCGATGGTGCAGAAGCGTTTCGGGCCGGAGGTCGCGGGGCTGGTTGATGGCGTAACCAAGCTGACCCGTCTGGAACTGCAATCGGACCGCACCAAACAGGCCGAGAACTTCCGCAAGCTCGTCCTGGCCATGAGCAAGGACATCCGGGTTCTCATCGTCAAGCTGGCGGACCGGCTGCACAACATGCGCACCATCGGCGCCATCGGCGCCGCGCACAAGCGCCAGCGCATCGCGCGCGAGACCATGGAAATCTACGCGCCGCTGGCCGAGCGCATCGGCATGGAATCGGTAAAGACCGAGCTGCAAACCCGTTCTTTCGCCGAGATCGATCCCGAGGCGTATGACACCATCCAGGCCCGCCTCAACTTCCTGCGCGGCCAGGGGGCTGATGTTATCGAGGAAGTCCGCCAGGAGCTGCTGCGCGTCTGCCGCGAGGCGGGGGTTGATGTCGCGGAAATCTCCGGGCGTGAGAAATCGCCTTATTCCATCTGGGAAAAAATGCAGCGCCGCAATGTGGCGTTCGAGCAGTTGTCGGACATCATGGCCTTCCGCATCATCGTGCCGACGCGCGAGGCCTGCTACGTTGCGCTGGGCGGCATCCATGCCGCCTATCCCGTCATCGCCGGGCGATTCAAGGATTATATCTCAACCCCAAAGGCCAACGGCTACCAGTCGCTGCACACCGGGGTCACCCTGCGCCACCCGCGCAACCAGAAAATCGAAATCCAGATCCGCACCGCCGACATGCAGATGGTCGCTGAAAACGGTGTCGCCGCCCACTGGCTCTACAAACAGGCCGACGCTTCCCAGTCTGACATCAAACAGTTCCGCTGGGTGCAGGATTTGCTGGAAATTCTGGAAAACTCCGCCGCGCCCGATGAGTTTCTCGAAAACACCAAGCTTGAGCTCTACCAGGACCAAGTGTTCTGCTTCACCCCCAAGGGCCAGCTCATCCAGCTGCCGCGCGGCGCCACCTCGGTTGATTTCGCTTATGCCGTGCATAGCCAAATTGGCGATTCCTGCGTCGGCGCGCGCATCAATGGCCGGCTCATGCCGCTGCGCTACGAGCTGCAGAACGGCGACCAGGTGGAAATCCTCACCGCGCGCGGCGGCACGCCCTCTCCCGCGTGGGAGCGCTTCGTCGTCACCGGCAAGGCGCGCGCGCGCATCCGCCGCTTCCTCACGCAGCAGGTGCGCGAACAGCACCGCGATGCGGGCAAATCCACGCTGGCCAAGGCCTTTCGCCAGGAAGGCGTCGATGGCTCGGAAAAAGTGCTGGACGCAACGGCAAAAATCCTCAAACAGGCGTCGCTGGACGACCTGTTCGTCGCGGTCGCCACCGGCGCGCTCGGGGCCAAGGATGTCGTCTACGCCTCCTACGCCGAACTGAAGGAAGCCCGCGCCCCGCGCATGCTGCCCGCCTTCATGGGCCAGTCGCTCAACCCCCGCTCGCCACGCGGCGCGAACCACAAGGCGGAAGCCGGCATGGCCGTCACCGGCCTCGTCGCGGGGATGGACGTACATTATGCCGGCTGCTGTCATCCGCTGCCCGGCGACAAAATTGTCGGCATCGTCGCCAACGGCAAGGGTATTACCGTCCACACCAAGGACTGCGCGACGCTCGAAACCTTCGCCGCCACCCCGGAACGCTTTATCGACGTCGACTGGGACACCGCCCATCTCAACCGGGCTGGCCCCAAATCCGGCCGCTTCACCGGCCGCATTACCGTTATCGCCAGCAACGCCCCCGGCGTGCTGGCGGCGCTCACCAACGCCGTCGCCAAGCAGGACGGCGCGATCGCCAACTTGAAAATCATCCATCGCCAGCAGGATTTTTTCGAAGCCCTCGTCGATGTCGAAGTCCGCGATTCGCGCCATCTCGGCCAGGTCATCGGCGGGCTGCGCGGCGCCCCCGGCATCGCCCAGGTCGAGCGCGCCAGAACATGATCCTCGGCCTCGGTTCCGACCTGTGCGACATCCGCCGCATCGAGGCCAGCCTGGCCAAGTTCGGCGAGCGTTTCACCCGCCGGGTGTTCTCCGAGGTTGAGCGCGCCCGCGCCGAGCGGCGCACGCATGCGCGCGCGGCCAGCTATGCCAAGCGCTTCGCGGCGAAGGAGGCTTGCGCGAAGGCTCTGGGCACCGGCTTTCGTGATGGTGTCTTCTTGTCGGACTTGTGCGTGGTCAATCTGCCGTCCGGCCAGCCGGCCCTGGAGCTGCACGGCGGCGCCCTGGCCCGCCTGCGCGCCATGCTGCCGCCGGGGCACGCGGCGCATATCGCCCTCTCGTTGACCGATGAATACCCCTACGCCTTCGCACAGGTGATTATTTCCGCCGAGCCGTTAGCCGCCGGTTAACCTCGTTCCGCCTACCATACGAATGAAACCGGATATTAACCAATCCGGCATGGTTCTTTCCGAGGTGGAACAAAATGCTCGCAAACACATTTGGCGCGATTGCATATATCGCGATGGCCTTCGCCGTGAACAATCTCGCCATGGCGAGCGAGACCTCCGTGCTGGGGCGGCGGCGCGGGGCGCTGCTGGCGGTGCTCAGCACCGGGGCGCTGGTGCAGATGCTGCTGGGCCTAGCCGCGCATTTCAATTTCACCTCCGCCCTGCCCGCGTTGCGGATACTGGCGGCGTTTTGCCTGGTCGCGGTGCCGCTCAACTTCTGGCCCGTGGTGTCGCGGCTCAAGCGCGGCCAGCTGCGTATCCTCAACACCCGGCTGCTGGCGCGCGCGCAGCGGGCGGAGGCCGCCGTGGCCGCGGCGCGCAACTGGCTCGCTCTGGCTGAGCGGAGCGGGCATGTCGGGCACTGGCAGCTCAGTGTGCCGGATTATCACCTGTGCTGGTCGGATGAAATGTATCGTATTCATGGCCTGTGGCGCGAGCATTACACCCCGCGCCTTGAGAGTGCGCTGGCCGCCTTCCACCCGGTGGACGGCAAGCGCATCGGGGTGTTGCTGCAGGAGGCCGCCGCCAACCAGGGCGAGTTCGAGGTTGCGGCGCGGCTGCGCCGGCCTGATGGCGAGATCCGCCACGTCATTCTGCGCGGCGCCGCGGCGCTGGATGGGGACGGGCAGGTGGGCGAGCTGAACGGCGTGCTGGTGGATGTCACCGAGCCCAAGCGCGCCGAGGCGCAACTAGCGCTCTCCGGGAGCCGCGGCCTGCCGCTGGAGGATGAACTCACCGGCCTGGCGGACCGCCGCCAGTTCGACCTCAGCCTGGGCTATGAATTCAAGCGCGCCGTGCGCAGCCGCAAACCGCTGGGCATGGTGTTGCTGGAGATCGAGCATTTCCCCAACTACGGCGCCTATTACGGAGCGCTGGAGGCTGACGCCTGCCTGCGCGTGGTGGCCCAGGCGGTGCAGGCGGTGCCGCGGCGCACCGGCGATGTCGTGGCCCGCTACGGCGCCACCGAAATCGCGGTGCTGTTGCCCCTGGCTGACTCCGCCGGAGCCCAGCGCGTGGCCACCCAAATCCTTGAGGCCGTGCGCGCCCTTGGCCTGCCCAACGCCGGGCAGGAGGCGGGCATCCTCACCGCCTCCTGCGGTGCCGCCGCCTTCGTCGGCATGGACGATCTCTACAACCCCATGGAACTCACCCGCCGCGCCGCCCGCGCCCTGGCCGATGCGAAGGAGATGGGAGGCAACCGCGTCTGCGGCTACCGCGAGGTGGAGCTGCTGGGCGTTCTCGCCACGCGCGCCTGAATCAGGGCTGATTAGCTGAATGTTAAACTCTCGCGCCCTACGCTGAGGCGGCCTGAATGTTCAGGACCACCGCACGGGACGCTGGCACGGTAATTTGGCGGCGCAACGCCCAATCCGCCGTGGAGGTTGAACGCATGGAGGTTGAACGCATGGAGGTTGAACGCATGGAGGTTGAACGCAATGGCAATCTGGCAAGCTGAACTCACCACGCTGATGAGTGCGTTGACTTACGCCTCTGCCGCCCTGGCGCTGCTTTACCTCTTCCGCGCGCGCGGCACCTTGGTTCTGGGCATCCGCCGCTGGCTTCTCGTTGCGGTCCTCGCAGCCGCGTCCGGCTTGCAGGCGCTGCTGCTGTTCGGCCTCGCACGGGGCGGGGCAGCGGCTTTCGTGCTGGCTGCCACCGCCGCGCAGCTGGCTGCGGGCATTGGCCTGTGGGTCTTGCTGGCAGGTATAAAACCTCTGCGCGCGGGCGCCATGGGGCGCGGGATGCGGCGGCAGATTGATCAAGCCAACGACCGCGCCGCGGCCGCCCGCGCCACGCTGGAACTGGCTGAAGCCATGGCGCGGTTCGGCCACTGGCAGGTGGACCGGGCGGGCAGGGTGTTCGAATGGTCCACCGCCATGTACCGCATGCACGGCGTTTCCCCCGCAACGTTTCTCCCCTCGCTGGATGCGGTGCTGGCAAGCTTTCACGCTGATGACCGCCAACCCCTCTCCACCGCCCTCCTGGCCGCGCTGGCCGGAGGCGGCGAATTTGAACTCAGGCTGCGCCTGTGCCGTGCCGATGGCGAGATGCGCCATGTTATCATGAGCGGGCGCTCCCTGATGCCGGGCATCGTCTGCGGTGTTCTGGTGGACATCACAGCCGGGCATCAGGCCGAAGCACGCCTGCGCGAGGCCACCGCCGCCGCTCTGCACGCCAACACAGCCTTGCGTGAACTCACCTTGGAGGACGGCCTCACCGGCCTCTCCAATCGCCGCCAGTTTGATCTCAGCCTGGTGCATGAATTCAAGCGCGCGGTGCGCAGCGGCTTGCCGCTGGGTCTGGCGCTCATCGATATCGACAATTTCCGCGCCTACAACGCGGCCTACGGCAGCATCGCGGGTGATGCCTGCCTGCGCCGCGTCGCGCAAGCGGTCAAATCCATCCCCCGCCGCACCGGGGATGTCGTGGCCCGCCACCGGGGCGGACAAATCGCGGTACTGCTGCCGCTGGCCGATGATAAAGGCGCTGAGCGTGTCGCCACCGTCATTCTCGAAGCCGTGCGGGCGCTGCAAATCCTCCACGAGGGCGCTGATTCCGGCTTCCTCACGGTCAGTTGCGGCGTGGCGGCCTTCACCAGCCTGGCGGATGTTAACAACCCGCAAGAGCTGGTGCGCCGCGCCGGCCAGGCGCTGGACAAGGCCAAAACCGAAGGCCGGGACCGCATCGTGAAATTTGATCTGAGCCTGAACGGCGACCTGTATGATTTCCACAACCCGCCCCAGCCGCTGGATATGGCATATTGGATCAAAAACCGCGTGAGTTGATCGCGCCCGCCCGGCAGGGATATGCTGCGGGGATGGATACCGAGAAGTATTTCTACGAACCCGCCTCAGGCCATGGTTTGGCGCATGATCCGTTCAACGCCATCGTGGGGCCGCGGCCAATTGGCTGGGTCGCTACCAAGGGCGCGGATGGTTCGGTGAATCTGGCGCCGTACAGTTTCTTCACGGCCTTTAATTACCACCCGCCGATCATCGGATTCTCCAGCATCGGCGCGAAGGACTCGCTGCGCAACGTGCGGGAAACCGGGGAGTTCGTGTGGAACCTCACCACCCGCGCCCTGGGCGCCGCCATGAATGAGAGCAGCGCCACGGTGCCTTATGGTGTTGATGAATTCGCCTTGGCCGGTCTCACCAAGGCGCCCTCGCGCCTGGTCGCCCCGCCGCGCGTGGCCGAGAGCCCGGTTAATTTCGAGTGCAAGCTGGCTGATATCATTCAGCTCAAATCCGCCGCCGGCGTGTTGGTTCCTACCTGGCTGGTGCTGGGCGAGGTGGTGGGGGTTCACATAGACCCCGCTTTGCTCCCGGGCGGCGTGTTTGACACTTTCGGCGCCGGCATCCTGCTTCGCGCCGGCGGGGCCACAGCCTATGCTGAAATCCAGCCCCAGACCCGGCTGGACATGTCCCGGCCAAAATAGAAAATAGGCAGGGCTTTGCTCACACCCCGGCTTCGAGCGGGAAGTCGCGCCCCGGATCAATCCCCGCCGCGTCCAGAAACTTGCGCATTTCCACGACTTCCTCCTTGGAGAGCGCATGCTGGGTGTCATGAAAACCATGCGTATGGCCGTTCAGCTTCACCTTCACATGGCCGTTGCCGCCATGGGTCACTTCCCCGCCCAGGTCCTCGATCACGGCATACACCAGCCGCGGCTCTATATTGCTGCTCACCGGATGCGCGAACAGCGCGTGCAGTGTGTTGCGGTGCTTATGATTCATTTAAACCCTGCCTCCTCGGTAACGGGCATTTCCACGATAACGCGATCATGCATGCCGATGGCGTAATGATACACCTCCGCGGGCTTGCTTGAAATCCCGCGGAGGCGCCTCCGGGCGCTTAATCCGCGGTAGCTTCCTTGAAATAGGCTTCCACCTTGCCCTTGAGCCGCATCGTCAGTGGCTTGCCGTGGCGGTCCACGGTTTTGCCCACGGCAACGCGGACCCAGCCTTCGCTGGCGCAATATTCTTCGACATTGGTCTTCTCAACGCCGTTGAAGCGGATCCCGATGCCGCGTTCGAGCACAGGCTCGTTGAAGAACGGCGATTTGGGGTCGTTGCTCAGATGGTCGGGGGGCGTATCGCTCATATGTATTTGCTCAGTTTGCGTTTGAGTTTGGTGACAAAACTGGCAGGCGCTTCGTCCGCCAGGGCAATCGCCGGGGCGGTGGCAAGCGTCTTGCCGTCCAGCGTATAGGTAATCGTCCCCAGTGTCTCACCCTTGGTGGCGCCGGGCGTCAAATCGGCGGTGTAGGCAATGTTGTGGGTAATCCGTGCGGCGGCGTCGCTGGGCAGGGTAAGGGTGATATCCTTTCCAGGGCCCACCGGCACGGTGCCGGTGTTCAGCGCACCGCTGGCCAGCGTGGCCACCTGCTGCCCGGCGGTGGCGATCTTCTCGTCGGTGAAGAATTTCTGCCCATAATCGAGCAGCGCCTCAATCGCGGCGGTGCTGGCGGTCCAGGTCGGCCCGCCCATCACCACGGCGATCAGCCGCATGTTGCCGCGCAGGGCGGTGGCGTCGATGCAATGGCCGGAGGCGTCGGTCAGCCCGGTTTTCATCCCGTCCACCGTCGGGTCGTGCGCCAGCACCGGGTTCCAGCTCGCCTGCGTTATGCCGTTATATGTATAGCTTTGTTCCTTGGAAATGTTCAGGAACTCCGGCTCATCCTTGATGATGTTGCGCGAGAGAATGGCAACATCCATGGCGCTGGTATGCTCGGCCGGGTCGGGCAGCCCGTCCACGTTGGTAAAGACCGTATTGGTCATCCCCATCGCGGCGGCGTCTTTGTTCATGATCTGCACGAACGCGCCCTGGGTACCGGCAATCTGCTCGGCCAGGGCCACGGCGGCGTCATTGCCCGAGACAATGATCAACCCATGCAGCAGCTGGTCCACTGTCACCGTGCTGGTGGTGTCGATGAACATGGTGGAGCCGCCGGCATGCCAGGCGGCCGCGCTCACAGGCACTACCTGGTCCATCTTCAGCGACCCATCATGCAGCGCTTGGTAGGCAATATGCGCGGTCATCAGCTTGGTCAGGCTCGCCGGGGCCACCTGCAGATTGGGCGCCGCCTCGGCCAGAATCGCACCTGTCGCGGCATCCATCAGCACATAGGCGGTGGCCTGCGGCAGCGTTGGCGGGGTAGGGGTGTTCTTGTCGGCGATCGGGCTATCGGGCACCGGCGGCGGGCCGGAGGGCGCGGCCGTCGCGGTGTCCTTGTTCTGGGCATTCGGGGCCGCGGCATGCGCGCCGTAATGCGGTGTTTTGGCCAGCGCCGGGGCGGCGCCCATGGCAAGGCTCAGAACCATCAGGGAAATGCCGGTCGATTTCTTCATGCACAGCTCTTTCTTCATGCGGGGCAGACAAGTGGAGGGCTTTTGCACCGATTTCTTGACAAGCCGCAAGCGCCGGGCTTGATGCGCCAACTCAACGGATTGGGCTTAAACATGGCGCGGCACGACAGTAAAACCGGCACGGTGGCTGAATTCTTCAAGACGATCTTCTACGCCGGGCTCATCGCGGTAGGCATTCATACCTTTCTTTATGAACCATTTTTCATTCCCTCGGGCAGCATGGTCCCCACTTTGCTGGTCGGGGACTATCTGTTTGTTAACAAATTCGCCTACGGCTATTCGCATTACTCCTTCCCCTTCGCGCCGGATATTTTCTCCGGCCGCATCATGGGCAAGCTGCCGCCGCGCGGCGCGGTGGTGGTGTTCCGCCCGCCCGGCCTGCCTAACGAGGATTTCATCAAGCGCGTCATCGGCCTGCCGGGCGATACCGTCCAGGTCACCGGCGGCCAGCTCTACATCAACGGCCAGCTCGTGCCGCGCACGTTCGTCGGCAACTATACTGACACCAGCTCCGGCGGCCCGGTGGAGGCGAAGGACTACATAGAGACCCTGCCGAACGGCAAATCCCATGCGATTCTGAAAGAGACCGACGGCGGCTTCGCCAACAACACCCCCCTCTATACCGTCCCGGCGGGGGATCTGTTCATGATGGGCGACAATCGCGACGACTCCGAGGATTCGCGTTTCATGGATGGCCCGGTCGGCTATGTCCCGCTGGAGAACGTCATCGGCCCGGCGGACATGATTTTCTTCTCCATCGACCTGCAACATCCCTTCTTTGAATTCTGGTACTGGCCGGCTGAAATCCGCTGGGACCGGATGTTCCACAAAATCTCTTGAGCCGGCTGGACCACGCCCAGACGCTCCTGGGGCACCGTTTCGTCCGGCCGGAACTGCTGGCCGAGGCGCTGACGCACCGCTCCGCCGCCGGCGCCAAGGGGGTCGGCTCCAATGAGCGGCTGGAGTTCATCGGTGACCGTGTGCTGGGGCTGATCGTGGCGGAATGGCTGATCGAGCGCTTTCCCAACGAGCAGGAGGGCAAGCTCGGCCCGCGCATGGCGGCCCTTGTCTCCAAGCCGGCGCTGGCGGAAATCGCCCAAAATAATGGCCTGGCGCCGCTGCTCAACGTCGCGGCGGGCGAATCCAAGCGCGGCGTGCGCAACCAGGCCACCGTGCTGGCCGATGCGCTGGAGGCGGTCATCGGCGCCTTGTATCTTGATGCCGGGTTGGACGCCTCGCGTCATTTCATCCGTCGCGTTATGGGGGATGTGGTGGACAAACAGTTCATTCCGCCGAAAGATCCAAAAACGGCCTTGCAGGAATGGGTGCTCAAGCGCGCCCTGCCGCTGCCGGCCTATGAGGTGGTGGAAATGTCCGGTCCCTCGCATGCGCCGCGCTTTGTCATCAAGGTGAGCGTGGGCGACGCGGCAGGACGAGGCGAGGCAGGCTCCAAACGCGCCGCGGAGCAGGCGGCGGCGCAGGCGTTATTGGGAGTTTTACCGGAATGACAACAAGTAGATGCGGCTTCATCGCCCTCATCGGCGCGCCCAACGCGGGCAAATCCACCCTGCTCAACCGCCTCACGGGCGCCAAACTCTCGATTGTGACGCCCAAGGCCCAGACCACGCGCGCCCGCGTGCTGGGCATTCTGCCGCGCGGCGAGGCGCAGATTTTGTTCGTTGACACGCCGGGCATCTTCGCCCCCAAACGCAGGCTGGACCGCGCGATGGTCGCCGCCGCCTGGGATGGCGCCACCGAGGCGGACTATGTGCTTCTGCTGGTTGACGCCAAGCAGGGCCTCACCGCCGCCGTGCGCGAAATTGTCAGCCAGATCGCCGCCACCGGGCGCAAACTCGCCCTTGTGCTCAACAAGGTAGACCTGATCGACCGCCAGAAGCTCCTGCCGCTCACGCAGGACCTCGCCGCCCTGGCGGATTTTGAACAGGTCTTCATGATCTCGGCCGCCACCGGCGACGGGCTGGAGGTGCTGCTGGATTTCTGCGTCGCCAAACTCCCCGCCGGCCCGCATCTCTACCCCGGCGACGAGCTGACCGATCTGCCGGACCGTCTCCTCGCCGCCGAGATCGTGCGCGAGCAGATCTTCCTGCAAACCCGCGATGAAGTCCCCTACGGCACCACGGTCGAGACCGAGAGCTTCAAGGTACAAAAATCGGGCGTGCGGATCGACGCGGTGATCTACGTCACCAAGGCCAGCCATAAGGCCATCCTCATCGGCGCCAAGGGCGCGCGGATCAAGGAGATCGGCATGCGCGCGCGCAAGGAGTTGACCAAGGTGCTGGAAACCAAGGTAGACCTCTTCCTGCGCGTGAATGAGCGCCCCGGCTGGGACGAAGAAGCCGCCCGCATCCGCGCCACGGGGCTGAATGACCCGAAGGTGTGAACAGCTGCCGCCGTGCGAGGCGGCGCTCGTTCTTCGCTTGATGTGAGAGGCGGTATTCTATCTAACGGACCAGGCGCATGACTGAAACAAAACACAAACCCCTGGCTTGGCGCTGGCATCTGGGCGCTTTGGGACTATACGCAGCCCTTGCGGTTCTGGTTGTCGATCATGGTGTGAACCCGGAGCGGTTTTTGGCCGGGCATGGCAGTGACCCGTTTGCCTTTGTCTGGTTCATGGCTTGGATGCCTTATGCGCTGACCCATCATCTGAATCCTTTTTTCACCAGTCTTCTCTGGCAGCCGGTGGGTGTGGCGTTGAGCTGGGCAACGCCGGTTCCCTTGCTGGCGCTGGCTGGCGCGCCGGTGACTTTGCTGTTCGGCCCCGTGGTAAGCTATAATTTATTCATCATCATCGCCCCCGTTGCCTCGGCCTGGTTTGCCTACCGGCTTTGCCTAGCTCTTGCGCAAGACCATCCGGCAGCGCTGCTCGGCGGCTTTCTCTTTGGTTTTTCCACCTATGAGATGGCGCAGGATGTCTCTGTTCTGAACCTGAGCTTCACATGTTTTGTGCCAGCCCTGCTGTGGGTTGTTGTGTTGCGGTTGCAGGATAAAATCGGCCGCTTGCGCGCGGTCTTGCTGGCGTCGCTGTGTCTTGCCGCTGAGTTTCTTATCAGCATCGAGATTTTTGCGCTGATTTTCATATTTGGCGGCATCGCCTGGCTGCTTGCGCTCTCTTTCATCCCGGCCCAGCGCGGCATATTAGCGAGGCTTTTCGTTGACGGATTATTGGCGGCGCCAATTGTCGTTATGGCGCTTTCGCCTTTGCTCTGGCAGATGTTTCTGCATCGCGGCACGGTCAATCTACCCGCCCTTTGGCCTTATTACTTTGCTGCGGATCCGTTGAATGTCATTCTGCCCGGAAAAACCAGCGTCATTCCGCTTTATATAACAAATGCGGCAGGCGGCGCGCAGGAGCAGGATGCCTATATCGGGCTTCCGCTGCTGCTGGTTCTGGCGCTTTTTGCCAGAGGGCAATGGCAAACCCCCACGGGGCGTTTTCTGGTTGTCTTGTTCCTGATCCTGCTGGCCGCAAGTTTTGGCCCGTTATTATGGATCGCCGGGCACCCCACGAATATTTCCCTGCCCTGGGCTCTCTTTGTTCATCTGCCGTTGCTTGGCATGGCGCTGCCGGCGCGGTTCGCCTTGTTCGTGTCGCTCATCACTGCGATCATCGCCGCTCTCTGGCTGTCCGGCGCGCACACGCAACCATCAAGAAGACGCCGCGGGGCATTATGCGCGCTTGCCTGTCTGGCCTTGCTCCCGGCGTTTCATCCCTGGATGAAAGTTCCTGAATCGAAATTTTTTGCGCCGGGAGAAGTGCAGGCCCAGTTGGGGCTGAACCCGCGCCTGCTGCTGCTTCCCTTCGGGATCAGCGGCCCCTCATCCTACTGGCAGGCTGAAAATAATTTCGGCTTCACTCAGACAGGCGGCTATCTCGGTTTCCCGCCCAAGGCGATGCAGCATTTCAAGGCCATCGGGCAGATGCCGGGTAACGAGCGGGAACCGGATTTCCCCGCGAATTTCGTTAAATTCTGCGAGCAAACCAACACTCAATATGTCGTGGCCGGGCCAGGAACCCCGGCGGCAATGCTGACCGTGCTAGCAAGGCTGCATTGGCCATCCCGGCAGGTTGATGATGTAACGATATTCACAGTGCCTGGAGTGAGCCGTGGTTGACGAAAAAATCTCCTGGCGCGGGCACCTCCTGGCTCTGGCGCTCTACACCACATTGTCGTTTCTCCTCATCGCCCACGGCGCCTCACCCACTCAAACGGTCTACGGCCAGGGCAGTGACCCATTTGCATTCATCTGGTTTTTGCGCTGGTGGCCCTGGGCCGTTATGCATCATCTCAATCCCTTATACGCCAATTTAATCTGGCACCCAGCCGGGATAGACCTTGCCTGGACCACGTCTATTCCTTTTCTGGCTCTGCTGGCGGCGCCGGTTACCCTCACGGGCGGTCCTGTATTGGCGTATAATATGTTGACAATCCTGGCCCCGATCCTGGCTGGGTTGAGTGCTTATGCATTGGGACTTTACATCGTCAAACGTCTTGTCGCAGCAATTCTCTGTGGCCTTTTCTATGGCTTTTCGACGTATGAAATGTCAGAAACCTTGGCGCACCTGAACTTGGATTTCAACGCCGCAGTGCCGTGCTTGCTGCTAATTGTGCTGGTGCGTTTGGACAGCCGGTTCAATCGGCGATGGGCGTCTGGTCTGGCGGCACTTTTGCTTGCGATGCAGTTTTATATATCCATGGAATTTGCGGCTACTTCTTTGCTGTTTGGCGGTATCGGCTGGGCGTTCGCACTGCTTCTGCTGCCTGCGCGCCGCGCCGCACTGCGTCGACTCGTTGTAGACGGATTGCTCACGGGTATTCTCACGGCGGTTCTGGTGTCGCCCCTATTGTGGAATATCTTTATGGTTCCTCGCGGCGTTAAGATACCCATAGGCTGGTCTTATCTTTCGGCGGGGCATTTGTACAATTTATTTGTAACAACCCCACAGGTAGTTCTGAGTAATCCAAATTTTCCTGCGACAGATAAAAACTGGCTTGGCCATTATCCACAATATGACTTCACCACAGGCCTGCCAATAGTGGTGATAATTTTTTGGTTTTTGTGGCGAAATTGGCGTAAGCCCGATACGCGCTTACTGGGATACATGCTTTGCGTGATTGCGTTGGCGAGTCTTGGTCCTGAGTTATGGATCGGCAGCCATTTTTCCGGCATCGTCATGCCCTGGCACATGATGTTGCGGTTACCGCTGATCAATTCGGCGTTGCCGGTTCGTTTCACTCTGTATACGAGTTTGTTGATTGCAATTATCATGGTGCGCACAGTCGCAACCGTGCCGCACCGTAGTTGGCGAGCGGTGGTGGTGGGATTGGCGTGGCTCGTGACTTTAGCGTCGCCGCATCCAGTTATGCGAGCGCCATTCGTGGATTTTTTTCGTCCCGGGCAGATGCAGACTGTATTAGGCCTGCAACCACATGTATTGATTTTGCCAGGAGCAGCTGTTGATGAAACTAGTTTCTGGCAGGCGCAAAATCATTTTGGCTTCATCCAGAGTACCGGATACGTCGGCATGCCTCCGCTGGCAATGGTTCATTACGCTGCGGTCATTGATCTGATGTTTAATCTGAATCCACCAACCCTTGCATCGGACATTGATGTTTTTTGCCACGCCGTGGGCACGAATTTTGTCTTAGCGGGGCCGGGTGTGCGGCCAGAATTAGAGCGGGCAATGGTGCGGTTGTCATGGCCAAGCCGCCGCGTGGATGGTGTACAAATATTCACGGTCCCCAGGGGAGGCGCCGTTCATGGCTAATATGACCTGGTTCGGAAGTTGGCGCTGGCACCTGGCCGCGCTGCTCGCCTACACTGCCGAATCCTGGCTGTATCTGGACCACGCCGCGCCGCTGACAAAATCTGTCCTCGGCCTGGGTTCCGACCCTTCGCTGATCATGTGGTTTCTCAGCTATTGGCCCTGGGCGGCTGCGCATCACATCAGCGCCCTGCAAACGCATCTTTTGTGGCAGCCGGTAGGGCTCAACCTAGCCTGGACAACCAGTGTTCCGCTGCTGGCATTATTGGGCCTGCCGTTCACGCTCCTGGGCGGCTCTATTCTGGCTTTCAACATCCTCACCCTTGCGGCACCAACGCTGGCTGCTGCTGCTGCTTACCTGTTGTGCTTGGAGCTTTTCGCGGTCCCGCCCGCCGCGCTCATCGGCGGCTGGCTGTTTGGCTTTTCCTCCTACGAGGCAGCGCAGACAATTGACCATCTGAACCTTGATTTCACCTGCCTGCTGCCACTGCTGCTGCTGGCCGTGGTCCGCCGCCTGCGTGGCAAGTCCGGGCGCGCATTCAGTGTCGTGGCATTTGGTCTGCTGCTTGGCGCGCAATTTCTTATCTGCCCCGAAATTCTGGCGACCAGCGCTTTGGTCAGCGGCATCGCGCTGGCGCTGGCCTTTTGGTTGCTGGCGCCGCGCCGCGCTCAACTCACCGTCCTGCTGTTAGATCTCACGCTTGCAGCCCCCATTGCCCTGCTGCTCAGCAGCCCCATTCTTTACGCCATGCTCACCGGCCCGTATGATGTCGCGCATCCTCCGCAATGGTCCTATATTTACTCCACCGACCTGCTGAATTTCATCCTCCCCACCAAAACCACCGCATACGGCGGTGCGTTGTTCCATCGCTTCACCAAAACCTTCTCCGGCGGGGTGGACGAACAGGCAGGTTATCTTGGCCTGCCGGCGATCGCGCTGCTTGTTATCGCGTGCCGCAATTTCTGGCATCGCCCGGAGTATCGTCTGCTCTTCATTGTGCTGGCGGTCGTTCTGTTGGCGAGCCTGGGGCCAGAATTACACATCGCGGGCCATGCCACGGGCATTGCGCTGCCCTGGGCTTTGCTGCTGCACCTGCCATTGCTGGGCGCGGCGCTACCCTCTCGCATGGCGCTCTACAGCAGCCTGCTCATCGCCATCATCCTCTCTGGCTGGGTCGCTGCTCGCGCGGAGCGGTTGCGGATTATCGCCGGAGCGCTGGTCTGCCTTTCACTCAAGCCCGTGTGGCACCCTGTCTCGCCATCTCCGGCGTTAACATTTTTTCGTCCCGGCAATGTTCAGGCCGTGCTTGGCCCGCATCCACGCCTTTTGCTCCTGCCGTTTGGCATTTCCGGCAACTCTTCCTACTGGCAGGCAGAAAGCGCTTTCGCCTTCTCACAGGTTGGCGGCTACCTCGGTTATCCGCCGCGGGCCTTCCAGGCTTCCCCAGCCGCGCTGGAACTTTTCTTTAACAAATTTCCAGCTAGCGCCGCAGCGGATCTTGCCAATTTCTGCCGCCAAACCGGCGCGCAATACGTTGTCGTTACCCCTGGCACGTCTCCGGCCGGCTGGGCAGTGCTGCAGGCACTTGACTGGCGCGCCCAAAGAATCGACGACGTAACCGTGTTCATCGTACCCGCATCATGACCGATCTGATCTCTCTCGTCATCCCGTTTTATAACGAGGCCGAGGCGATCCCGCATTTACGCGCCATGCTGCTGCCCGCGCTGGAAGCCATTGCCGGAACGGACTGGGAAATCATCTGCGTCGACGATGGCAGCACCGACACCACTTTGTTGCAGCTTGTTGCGCTGGCGCAGGCCGACCCTCGTTTCCGTATCATCGAATTCTCGCGCAATTTTGGCAAGGAGGCTGCGCTGACAGCGGGGATTGACGCGGCTCGTGGCGCCGCGGTCATCCCCATTGACGCTGACCTGCAAGACCCCCCGGCGCTGATCGCCCAGATGCTCGCCGCCTGGCGGGCGGGGGCTGAGGTCGTGCTGGCGCGGCGCACCGACCGCACCAGCGATGGCGTGCTCAAGCGCAAGACCGCCGCCTGGTTCTACCGTTTGCACAACCGCATGTCGCACACCAAAATTCCCGAGAATGTGGGGGATTTCCGGCTCATGGACCGCGTGGTGGTCAATGCTTTAAAACAATTGCCCGAGCGTCAGCGCTTCATGAAGGGGCTGTTCGCCTGGGTCGGCTTCCGCACCGTCACCATTGACTATGCCCGCGCCCCGCGCGCGGCGGGTGCAAGCAAATTTTCAGGTTTCGCGCTGTGGAATTTCGCGCTGGAGGGATTCACCAGCTTCTCTACCGCGCCGTTGAAAATCTGGACGTATCTCGGCGCGCTCACCGCGCTGGGCACGGTCCTCTACGCGCTCTATATCGTCATCTACACAGTGGCATTCGGCAACAGAGTCCCTGGCTATGCCTCGCTCTTTGTCGCCATCACCTTTTTTGGCAGCGTGCAGCTCATCAGCATCGGCCTGCTCGGTGAGTACATCGGCCGCATCTATGTTGAGACCAAACAGCGGCCGAGCTACCTCATCCGCAAAACCTATGGGAACTCTGATGGAAGCTGAAGCCTATCTCGACATGGCGGCGGTCGAGGCGCGGCATTGGTGGTTTGCCGGGCGGCGGCGTATTCTGGGCGCGCTCATCGGCAGCCTGAAGCTCCCGGCCAACGCGCGAATCCTTGAACTCGGCTCGGGCACCGGCGGCAATTTCGCGTTGCTGGCGCAATTTGGCAGCGTCACCGCGGTTGAGATGAACGAGACCGCGCGCGAGATTTCCAAAACCAGGGGAGGGGAGGCTGCCGTCCACCACGGCATGCTGCCTGAGGATCTGCCGCTTGAGGGGCATGAATTCGATCTCGTCTGCCTGTTCGATGTGCTGGAGCATGTCGAGGCGGACGAAGCTGCTCTGCGTGCGATCCGCGGTCTGCTGGCGCCGGGCGGCCGCGCGCTCATCACTGTCCCGGCCCATCCCTCGCTTTTCGGCCCGCATGATATCGCCTTGCATCACATACGCCGCTACACCCGCGCGCAATTTGCAGCCAGGCTGCGCGCCGCCGGGCTGCGGGTGCAAAAACTCAGCTTTATGAATATGGCCCTGGCCCCGCTCGCCTTTGCAGCCCGCTGGCTGGACCGGCTGCGCGGCACGCGGCAGGCCAGCGGCACCAGCATTCCCCCCGGGCCGGTGAACGCCCTGTTCACCGGGCTTTTCGGTGCCGAGGCCCATCTCCTCCCGCGCATAAACCTACCCTTTGGCCTCTCGCTGGTGGCCGTGGTCAGCGCCACCGATTAAAGCTATGTTCGGCCCAGATTAAAGGAGACCGGACATATGCGCATGAGCGTGATTCAAATGTCCCCAGGGGCGGACAAGGCGCAGAACATCGCGCAGGCCCGCGCCCTGATTGAGGGCGCGATCGCGGCGGACAAGCCAGAGCTTATCGCCCTGCCGGAAATATGGTCCTGCCTGGGCGGCAGCCGTGAGCAGAAATTCGCCGCCGCCGAGGTGCTGCCCGCCGCCGGCGAAACGGGCGGCCCGGCCTATGAATTTCTGCGCCAGATGGCCGAGACCAACGGCATCTACATCCACGGCGGCTCCATCGGCGAGCTGGCCGGCAAGCGGCTCTACAACACCAGCCTTGTCTTTTCCCCCGTCGGTGTGGAACTGGCCCGCTACCGCAAAATCCATTTGTTTGACATCACCACCCCCGACGGCCAGGGCTATCGCGAAAGTGCGACCTACGGCGCCGGGGAGGAGGTGGTTACCTGCCATGTTGGCGGCACGCATATCGGCCTCGCCATCTGCTACGATCTGCGTTTCCCGGAGCTCTTTCTCGCCCTGCGCCGCAAGAATGTTGACCTCATCATCCTGCCCGCCGCCTTCACCCTGCAAACCGGCAAGGACCATTGGGAGGTGCTGCTGCGCGCCCGCGCGATCGAGACGCAATGCTGGTTCGCCGCCCCCGCCTGCACCGGCATCCACCGCGATGCCGACGGTGAGGCCCGCGCCACCTACGGCCATTCCATGATCGTCGACCCCTGGGGCCATGTCGTCGCCAAAGCCTCCGATGGCATCGGCTGGGCCACATCGCGCATCGACAAAGCCTTCACCGCCCGCGTCCGCGCCAACATGCCGGTGCTCGAACACCGGAAGCTCGTTTGAAAATCGCCTTCATCGCCGCGCGGACCGAGATCGCCGAGGCGGCCCAGGCGCGCCTGACAGCCACTTATGGCAATTGCGATCAGCGTGAGGCGGATGTCATCGTCGCCCTGGGCGGCGACGGGCTGATGCTCGAATGTCTGCACAAGGTCCTGGGCACCGCGCAACCCGTGTACGGCATGAACTGCGGCTCCGTCGGCTTCATGATGAACGAGTTCCTGGAGCCGGGCCTGCAGGAGCGCATTGCCCGCGCGCATCCCAGCATCCTCCATCCGTTGCGCATGCACGCCATCACCGCCTCGGGCGTGGTGGAAGAAGCCATGGCTCTCAATGAGGTCTCATTGCTCCGCCAGCTGCGCCAGGCCGCCAAAATCCGCATCCATGTTGACCATACCGTGCGCCTGGAGGAGTTGATCTGCGACGGCGTGCTGATCGCCACCCCCGCCGGTTCCACGGCCTACAACCTCTCCGCCCACGGGCCCATCATCCCGCTCAGCGCCAACCTGCTGCCGCTCACCCCCATTTCCGCCTTCCGCCCCAGGCGCTGGCGTGGTGCGCTGCTGCCCTCCACGGTGGATGTGCTGTTTGAAATTCTGGAGCCGGATAAACGCCCCGTCGCCGCGGTGGCGGATTTTACCGAGGTCCGCAACGTCGTCTCCGTTGCGGTTAGCGAGGATCGCAGCGTCGGCGCTACCGTCCTCTTCGACCCTGACCGCGCCCTCTCCGAACGCATCATCACCGAGCAGTTCACGGTATAGCCTCCTGCCCCCCAGCGCCACCGCATTCGCGGCGGGCGGAAGGGACGAGCAGATGCGCCTCAGGTATCCAGATTGGCGACCTTGAGCGCGTTGGTGACGATGAACTCCCGGCGCGGCTCCACAATGTCGCCCATGAGGGTGGAGAAGATCTGGTCAGTATCCTCCGCATCGGCGATTTTCACCTGAAGCAGGCGGCGCACCTGCGGGTCCAGCGTGGTTTTCCAGAGTTGGTCCGGGTTCATCTCGCCAAGACCTTTGAAGCGGTTGATGGCGAGGCCCTTGCGGCCATAGCTCAGCATTGTTTCCCACAACGCCACCGGGCCGTGAATCGGCTTGGGCGGGCCATCGATGCTTAATGTGGCATCGGTGCCGAAAAGCTGTGCCAGGCGCGTGCCGCGCTCGGCGAGGTAGCGGGCCTCGGTGGTGCGCAGCACGGCGGCGTCCACCGTGTAGCGCTCGGCGACACCGCGCACCATCCGCCCCAGCGTCACGCCGGAGGAATCAGAGGTCACGACCCAGCCGCGCTCGGTGGGGGCGGCGTTGCTGTTCAGCCGGGTGGCCAGCGCCTGATCGCGCTCGGGGTTGCCCAGCGCGTCAGTGGCCAGCAGGCCGGTGATGGCCATTTGCTCCAGATAGGTGATCGGCAGCAGGCGCGAGAGCGCGTTGAAGCGGTGCACCACCTGGCCGAGCCAGGCCATTTCGCCGCGCAACTCGTCGCCGGCGTAAAGCGTGCCGTCGGCGGCTGTGAGGGTGGCCTCGCCCAATGCGCGCTCCAGCAGATAGGTCTCCAGCGCGTCGTCATCCTTCAGATAGCGTTCCTCATTGCCGCGCTTGGCGCGGTAGAGCGGCGGCTGCGCGATGTAGAGGTAGCCGTGCTCGATGAGTTTGGGCATCTGGCGATAGAAAAACGTGAGCAGCAGCGTACGGATATGCGAACCGTCGACATCCGCGTCCGTCATGATGACAATGCGGTGGTAGCGCAATTTTGTCTCATCGAACCCGCCCTGTTCCGGCTCGCCCCGGCCGATGCCGGTGCCAAGCGCCGTAATCAGCGTGCCGATTTCCTGGCTGCCCAGCATCTTGTCAAACCGCGCGCGCTCGACGTTGAGGATTTTGCCCTTCAGCGGCAAAATCGCCTGGAATTTACGGTCTCGTCCCTGTTTGGCGGACCCGCCCGCGCTGTCACCCTCGACGAGGAACAGTTCAGACTTCGCGGGGTCGCGCTCCTGGCAGTCAGCCAGCTTGCCGGGCAGGGAGGAAATATCCAGCACGCCCTTGCGGCGGGTGAGTTCGCGCGCGCGCCGGGCGGCTTCGCGGGCGGCGGCGGCGTCCATCACCTTGCCGACGATGCTTTTCGCTTCCTTCGGATGCGTCTCGAACCAATGGCTCAGCGCATCGGCCACGGCCGCCTGCACCACCGGCTGCACCTCGGAGGAGATGAGTTTATCCTTGGTCTGGGATGAGAATTTCGGGTCCGGCACTTTCACCGAGAGCACCGCGGTCATGCCTTCGCGCATATCCTCGCCGGAGAATTCCAGATTATCCTTCTTGCTCATCCCTTGCGCATATTTGCTCACCACGCGGGTCAGCGCGGCGCGGAAACCGGCGAGATGCGTGCCGCCGTCGCGCTGGGTGATGTTGTTGGTGAAGCAGAGCATGGTCTCGTGGTAGGAATCATTCCACGTCATTGCGAATTCAACGCGGATGCCGTGTTCCTTGGCCTCGCCGATGGAGGTGATGGGCGCGGCCAGCACGGGTGTTTTGGCGCGGTCGAGCCAGGAGCAGAATTCCGCGACGCCGCCTTCGTAATGGAACTTGGCTTCCTGCACCGGATCATGGCGCTCATCGCGCAGGATGATGGCGAGGCCAGAGTTGAGGAAGGCCAGCTCGCGCAACCGGCGCTCGAACACCGCGTAGTCGAACTCGGTATGGGTGAATGTTCCGGCGGAGGGTTTGAAGGTGACTTCGGTGCCGTTGGGCTGGCCGGAGGGGCCGATCAGCTTGAGCGGCGCCATGGTTTCGCCGTGCTCGAAGCGGATGAAATGCTCCTCGCCATTGCGCCAGATACGCACTTCCATCCATTCGGAGAGCGCGTTCACCACCGCGGCGCCCACGCCATGCAGGCCGCCGGAGACTTTGTAGGAATTCTGGTTGAACTTGCCGCCGGCGTGCAGCTTGGTCAGCACCACCTCCGCCGCCGAGATGCCTTCCTCGGCGTGGATGTCGATCGGGATGCCGCGGCCATTGTCGCGCACGGTCATCGAGCCGTCGCCGTTGAGGATCGCCTCCACCCGGTTCGCGTAGCCGGCCTGGGCTTCGTCCACCGCGTTGTCGATGATCTCAAAGCCCATGTGGTGCAGGCCTGAGCCGTCATCAGTGTCGCCGATATACATGCCGGGGCGTTTGCGCACGGCATCCAGCCCTTTCAGCACGCTGATGGAAGCGGCGTCATAAGCATCGTCTTTCGGGGTTTCGGGCGAGGTCGGCGGCAGCGGTTCAGACATAAAGGCGGATGCTCCAGAATCGTCAGGACTAGCGCGCTTTATACCAGAATATGCCGCAAAATCCTAATCCCCGGCTTATGGCGCCTCTGTTGAAGGCGTTGCGCCCAGCGCCTTGGCCAGGGTGGCGATCGCGTCGCGGAAGGGGCCGCGCACCGAGGCCGCCGGGGTGCCGAATTGGTTCGCTTTGGGCACGATCCGCGGCAGGTCGGGGATCACCGCATCGAAGCGCATCCCCATATTCTGTTCCAGATAACTCTGGGAGAGCCCGCCCGGCGCTTGCGCCTTGTTAAGCACAACCAGCGGCCGGGAGGTTTGGGGATAGTTGCGCGCCAGGGCTTGCAGCCGCTCCAGATTGCGCACGGAGATCATACTCGGGTCCATGACGATGACGCGCTGCTGCGCCAGACTCATGAGGTCGCGCGAGAAGGCGGAAAGCCGGTTGCCGGCATCCATCACGACAAAATTATACCGCGCGTGCAGCGCCTTGACGAGCGTGGCGCCGCTGCCGGGCTTGTAGTCAAAGTCCTTGCCCAGCCCTTCCTGCCCGGCGAGGACATGCAGACGGTCCCCCGCCGGCTGCATGGAACGCTCCAGCAGCAGCTGGTCCACCCGCTCGGGCACCGCCAGTGCCGTTCCCAGCCCGTTGTTGGCGCTGAGGTTGAGGTTGAGCGCGATGGTGCCGGTATACAGATCGGCATCCACCAGCGCGGTGTGGCGATGCAATTCATTGCCGATCAGCCAGGCGAGATTGGTGGCCACGGTGGAAGTGCCGGCGCCGCCGCGTGTGCCGGTGAACATTACGAACCGCCCGTTGCGCCGGTTGCCGGTGTCCTGGGCCATGTTACGGATGATGGGTAGAAAATTCTGCTCCAGGCTCGCCTGGTTGAGCGGCTTGGGGAGATACTCCTTGACACCCATGCCTTTGGTCACGGTGCGGTAGAAATTCACGTTCATGGTCTCGCCGATGGCCAGCACGGTTGTCCCGGTCTCGACCACCTCGGCAAGCTCCATGACGGCGTTGATCGGCTGGTCCTCGCCGGAAAGGTCGACGACCACGATCTCGGGCGTGGTCATGGCCGCGAGAATTGCCAGGCTGGTGCGGAAATCGACCACATGGATCTGGTTGTTATCATGCAGGTAGGGCGAGAGTACCCCGTGCAGCAGGGCTGCGCTTGCCTCATCATACGCGAAGCCGATGAATTTTTCCCGCTTGGGCAGGGCCTGCGGCTGCGGCAGCGGCTGCCCGTAAGCAGAAGGATAGGAGGGCATCAGGCGGGAGACGGGCTGATTTGAAAAAATTATACCTGATGTACCTATATCTGATGTGCCTATACCTGACATGTGGGCAATCCTCCGGGTGAGGGGCGCCGGACTTGTCGCCGACATGTCTTTTTCAACAGAACAAGGTTGCCGCGGGGTTAACGACCACCCCTGGATGGGAAAATTATGAATAAATGTTTGCGGCGCGTGGCTTTCCGCCGCGCGCGGCTTTCGCTATCAGCCGTGTCTCATTCTTGATTGGATTTAATATGGCTAAACAAAAGCGTGGCCGCAAGCTCGACGGCTGGCTGATCCTGGACAAGCCCCAGGGGATTACCAGCACGCAGGCGGTGAACAAGGTGAAGCGCGCGCTTGATGCGCAGAAGGCAGGGCACGGCGGCACGCTGGACCCGCTGGCCACCGGTATTCTGCCGATCGCTTTGGGCAACGCGACCAAAACCGTGCCTTATGTGATGGATGGCACCAAGCTTTACCATTTCACCATCCGCTTTGGCGAGGCGCGCGACACCGACGATGCCGAGGGCGCGGTGACGGCGACCAGCGATGCGCGGCCGGCGGATGAACAGATACAGGCGGCGCTGCCGGCGTTCCGGGGCAATATCATGCAAATTCCGCCGGCGTTTTCGGCCATCAAGGTTGATGGCGAACGCGCCTATGACCTGGCGCGCGCCGGGGCGCCGCCGGAGTTGCCGCCGCGCCCGGCGCAGGTGGACCGTTTTGAGATGATCGGCCGCCCCGATGCCGACACCGCTGAGTTTGAGGTGGAATCCGGCAAGGGGGTGTATATGCGCTCGCTGGCGCGCGACCTGGCGCGGGCCTGCGGCACGGTGGGGCATATCGTGGTGCTGCGGCGGCTGCGCGTGGGGCCATTCCTGGAAAACATGGCGGTTGGTATGGACACGATCCTCGATCCGTCGCATACGCCGGGCGCACTTGCCGAGCTTGTTCGGCCGCTCGAGACCGCGCTGGACGACATCCCGGCACTGGCCCTGACGGCCGTTGAGGCTCATGCCCTCTCGCAAGGCCAGGCGATTAGCCTGGTTGACTTGATGGGGCGGATTCCAGATGCCGCCAATCCTGATGAAGGGCTGGTTCGCGTACTGGCGGCGGGGCGCGTTCTGGCGCTGGCCCGACTCTCCGATGGGTGGCTGAAGCCGGAGCGGTTGATTCAACAATTTTCGTGAAGGATATCACGATGTCGATTACGCCAGAGCGCCGCACGGCGCTGATTGCCGAATACGCGACCGCCGAGAATGACACCGGCAGCCCCGAAGTGCAGGTTGCCCTGCTCTCCGAGCGCATCTCCAACCTTACCGAGCATCTGAAGACCCATGCGAAGGATTTCCATTCGCGCCGTGGCCTGCTCGTGCTGGTTGGCCAGCGCCGCTCGCTGCTGGATTACCTGAAGCGCAAGAATGTGAAGCGCTACCAGGATCTGATCGGCCGGTTGAGCCTGCGCCGCTGATTTTTCAGGGGTGAAATGAAAAGCGCCGTGTGGGAAACCGCACGGCGTTTTTTTGTGCCTGTGTTTTTGTGCCTGGCGGTGCTTCACGTGGAGCGTTTGTGAGATTTGTTCAGCAAGACACTGTTTATAAAGTTTAATTTTTTGCTTGCACCCCAATTTGTGCGGGTTTGGTGCGGAAAAGGAATGATTTTAGGCGGTTGAGGTACATGACGCGCGGGACGCAAGCACTTTGTTTTCAGTGGCCTGCTTGTCCCTTCCGTCCGCTGCCAGATACAGCGGCCTTCAGGGGCGGCGTTTTGGCTTCATGGTTTCGGGCACGCTAAAGCCGAGGTGGGAGAAACTGTCGCGCATATGTTTGGGCAGGGGGGCTTCGACAGTTAAGGTGCCGCCGTCGGGGTGGGGGAATTGCAGGCGGCGGGCGTGCAGGTGCAGTTGCGGCGCAAAACCGTCGGCGAAAGCCTGGCCGTAGGCGGCGTCACCCAGGATGGGGGTGCCGAGTGCGAGCATGTGGGCGCGCAGCTGGTGCATGCGCCCGGTTTGGGGTTGCAGCTCCATCCAGGCGAATTTTTTGCCCGCGTATTCCACCACCCGGTAGGCGGTGACGGCTTTCAACGCTTCGGGGTCTTTGCGGTTGGCGGGTTCGGAGCGGGACATGCCGCCGACTTCCACACGCACCAGGGGGAGGTCGATGCGGCCTTCCAGCACATCCGGCACGCCCCAGACCAGCGCCCAGTAGGTTTTTTCGACATCGCGGCCGCGAAAGGCGGTGGCGAGTTTGCTGGCGGGTTTGACGCCGCGCGCCAGGAGAAGAACGCCGGAGGTGTCGCGGTCCAGCCGGTGGACGAGTTTGGGGCGCTCGGTGCCCTCAAAGCGCAGGGCGTCGAGCATGCCATCGAGATGCACGGTGATGCCGCTGCCGCCCTGGCTGGCGAGGCCGGCGGGCTTGTTGAGCACGATTACCGAGTCATCGCGGTAGAGGATCATGGCCTCGAGGTCGCGGATCATGTGCGGGTCCATGGTCATCACCTGCCGGACCTTTGGCATTTCCTTCGGCGGGGTGATCTCCGGGGCGGTTACGGAGTCGCCCAGGGCGAGGCGCGTGTTGGCCTCGGCCTTGGCGCCGTTCACCCGGATTTTGCCCGCGCGCAGGAATTTCTGGATATGCGCCTGGGTCAGCCCCTCAATGTTGCGGCGCAGAAAACGGTCGAGGCGGGTGTTGGTTTCAGCCTCGGGGACTTCAAATGTGAGTGTCATGCGCCCTCTTCGCGCAATTTCGCCCAATAAGCGAGCCGTTTGGCGATATCGCGCTCAAAACCGCGCTGCACCGGGCGGTAGAAATCGGGCCGGCCCATGCCTTCGGGGAAGTAGTTGTCGCCGGAGAAGCCTTCGTCAGTGTCGTGGTCGTAGGTGTAGCCCGCGCCGTAGCCGAGGTTTTTCATCAGCTTGGTGGGGGCGTTGAGGATGTTTTGGGGCGGCATGAGGCTGCCCGTTTCCTTCGCGGCGCGGGTGGCGGCGCCCAGGGCCTTGTAGGCGGCGTTGGATTTGGGGGCGGTGGCGAGGTAGAGCACGGCCTGGGCGATGCAGAGTTCGCCCTCGGGGGAGCCCAGGCGCTCGTAAGCGTCCCATGCGGCCAGGGCCTGGGTCAGGGCCTGCGGGTCGGCCAGGCCGATGTCCTCGGAGGCGAAGCGGGTGAGCCGGCGGGCGATGAAACGCGGGTCCTCGCCGCCGGCGAACATGCGGGCCAGCCAGTAGAGGGCGGCGTCGGCATCCGAGCCGCGCATGGATTTATGCAGCGCGCTGATGAGATTGTAATGTTCTTCGCGGTCGCGGTCATAAAGTGCGGCGCGGCGCGAGAGCAGCCGGCTCAGCGCTTCCTCGTTCAGCGGTTCGCCTTCGGGCAAGGCGAAGAGTTGCTCTGCCATGTTGAGCAGGGCGCGGCCATCGCCATCGGCCATGGCGCGCAGCATCGCGCGGGTTTGGAGGGTGAGGGGAAGGTGCAGGCCGGTCTCGGCCTCGGCGCGCTGGAGGAGAAGCTCCATGGCATCGTCGTCCAGCCGCCGCAGCACCAGCACCTGGCAGCGCGAGAGCAGCGCGCCGTTGAGGGCGAAGGATGGATTCTCAGTTGTGGCGCCGATGAGCACGATGGTTCCGGACTCAACCACGGGAAGGAAGGCATCCTGCTGCGCGCGGTTGAAGCGGTGGATTTCATCGACGAAAAGAAGCGTGGCGCGGCCTGCTTTTTTCAGTTTCAGCGCATCGTCGAACACGCGCTTGAGGTCGGCCACGCCGGAAAACACAGCGGAGATTTGCGTGAAGTGCAAATTGGCGCCGGCGGCGAGCAGGCGCGCGATGGTGGTTTTGCCGACACCCGGCGGCCCCCACAGAATGAGCGAGGCGAGGGAGCCGCGTGCCAGCATTCCGGTAAGGCTGCCCTGCGGTCCAAGCAGGTGTTCCTGGCCCGCAATATCGCCCAGGCTGCGTGGACGCAGCCGCTCGGCCAGCGGTTGGCCTTGGATTGGTGACGATTCGGTGACGTTGGGGGAGAACAGATCTTCCTCGGGCATTCGCCTATTGTAACCCGCGCGCGGCCAGGATTGAAGCGGGCCTCGTTGCGCTTTTGGCGCCGCGGGTGCAGAATGGCTGTGCACTGCACAAGCTCAACCTGGGCGCTGGCCGTTTTTTGCCCTGCCCGCCTTTTGAGCTGGCTGTGCGAGTCTGAAAATTTTCGAACAGCTAGCTTATGAAAGTAGTCCGATGAACGCATTAAAAGTGACTGGATTGGCGGCGGCCGGTCTGCTGCTGGCAACTGCTGCGGCAATGGCGGCGACGCCCCCCGCACTGTACACCCAGACGCAGGCGACCGCTGGTGCCGCAGTGTTCGCGCAGAATTGCGCGATGTGCCACGGCGCGGACCTTAAAGGCGTGGCGGGTCCCGCGCTTATCGGGCCGACTTTTGCGGCACCGGGTAACAAGTACACGATCGGCTCGGTGTTCACCGAGATCTCGCAGCAGATGCCGGTGAGCGCGCCGGGCAGCCTGTCGCATGATCAGTATACCGATGTTATGTCCTACATCCTCAGCAAGAACGGCTATCCGGCCGGGACCACCGCGCTGAGCTATGCGACGGATATGAAGTCCACCGTGCCGTTCGTTTCCCAGGCGCAGTAAGTTTATAGTAACTTAGCGTAACTTAAAGTAACAACACCTTGACGTGACCGCCGGAGGCAAGTCTCCGGCGGTTTTTTGTTGCCCGTTTTATGGTTCGAGGCGCAGCCAGGATGGCGGCATGGGCTGCAACGCGGCGGCGCCGGCGTGCAGGGACTTGCCCAGGGCGTCCACCCGCAGCATGGCCAGGGCCATCTGCCCGGCGTGCGAGCCGATGACGCCAACCTCCGCGCCATCGGCCATCACCGGGGTTCCCGGTGGTGGCGGCGGTTCGCTGCATTGCACGGGGATGAGGCGGCGCCTGACCAGGCCGCGGTGTTTGGTGCGCGCGGTCAGTTCCTGGCCGATGTAGCAGCCTTTATTCCAGGCGACACCGTGCAACTCATCGAATCCGGCTTCCAGCAGCAGGGTTTTTTCCGCCTCCAGGTCAGGCGGGCCGTCAGGCAGGCCAAGGGGGATGCGGTGGGCTGCGTAATCAGCCGCGGTGGCGTTGGGGGTGAGTGGGGTTGCGCTCAGCGTGCGCCACCCGGCTGCGGACAGACGCGGGTCCGGCACGGTGATGGGGGCAGTGGGGGCATCGCCGCCCCAGCCGGCATAGACATGGAGGGTGTCGGAGATGTCAGTCAGCTCCACCGCCGCGCGCAGCCGGAAGCGCTTCAGCCGTGTGAGCAGACCCGCCAGGGCCTCGCGCGGGGTTTCCAGCAACAGCCGGTCAGCCTCGGCGTAGATGAAAAAATCGCACAGATAGCGGCCCTGCGGTGTGAGCAGGGCTGCCCAGACCGCGTGGCCGGGGGCGGCGAGGGCAACGTCGTTGGAGATCAGCCCGTTGAGAAAGGCGACTCGTGAGGCGCCGGTGAGGGAAATGACGCCGCGCTGCGGCAGGTGTGCGAGAAAGCTCATGACGGTGCAAATGGGTGCTTGGCGCGAAAGCCGCAAGCCGTGCTAGATGCGAGATCAGATGCGAATCCTTTTTATAACCTCGTCGCGGATTGGCGACGCCGTGATTTCCTGTGGCATTTTGGAACGCTTGCGGCTGGAGAATCCGCGTGCGCGCTTCACGGTTGCGTGTGGCGTGGTGGCGGCGGGGGTGTTTGCCCGGATGCCGGGGCTGGAACAGTTGATCGTGTTTGAGAAGGAAGGCTTCGACCTGCACTGGCTGCGGCTGTGGACCCGGCTGGTGGGAAGGTTCTGGAGCCAGGTGGTGGATGTGCGTTCCTCGGGCATTTCGTTTTTTCTGGCGGCGGGGCGGCGCAAGATTTTGAAGGGCGGGCGCAGGCCAGGCCGGCGCTATGAACAGCTGGGGGCGGCCATGGGGTTCTCGCCAGCGCCTTTGCCCGTAGCCTGGACCGCCCCGGCGGACGATGCCAAGGCCGCCGCGCTGCTGGGCGAGGGCGTGGTGATCGGGCTTGGGCCGACGGCGAACTGGGCCGGAAAGATATGGCCGCCGGAACGATTCGTGGCGTTGTAAAAGGA
>NZ_JABEVC010000070.1 GCF_013044125.1 Acidocella sp.
GTTCTGGGTCGCGCTGCCGTCCTCCACCATTGACTGGACGATCAGCGACGGGCTTAGCGATATTCCCATTGAGGAGCGCGCGGCTTCGGAAGTGACGACGATGACCGGGCGCGCGCTTGACGGCTCTATCGCGACGATCCGCGTGGTGCCCAAGGACAGCCCGGCGGCGAACCCGGCCTTTGATGTGACGCCGGCGCGGCTGGTCTCCGGGCTGATCACCGAGCGCGGGCTGTGCGAGGCCAATGAGTTCGCGCTGCGCGAAATGTTCAGGGATCTTGCGTAAATCCCTGGCGCTGCTGCTGGGGCTGGCCGGTTGCGTGGCGCCAGATGCGCACGCGCCGCGCTTCGCGCAGGTGCCTTATGAAACTTTTTCGCGGACCGATGCCGTGGCCGTGGCGATGGACGAATGGCGGCTCTGGGGCAGCCGTGTGGACGATTCAGGCGGGGCTGACTACCATAAGAGCCCGGCCACCATGGCGGAGCGCCAGCCGGGCCTGTGGGAGCGTGTGGGCGAGTATTGGTGGGAAGGCCTGAACGCCAACGCCCATGACGCCGCCTACACCGGCAAGCATGACGCGCGGGGCCAGGTGTTTCCCGCCGCCGATGATGGCCGCTATGCGTGGTCGGCGGCGTTCATATCGTATGTGATGCGCATCGCGGGGGCCGGGGCGGCGTTTCCCTACGCGCCTGACCATGCAAAATACATCAACTACGCCGCCCGCGCGGCGCAAGGTGATATCAAAAATCCGCTGCTGATTGCCGAAAACCCCGCCAGCTACGCGCCGCGCCTGGGGGATCTGGTGTGCTTCCCGCGCGAGGGGGCGAGCCGGCTGAGCTTCCAGGATTTGCCAACGGCGGCAAATTTCCCCGCGCATTGCGCCATCGTGGTGGCGGGCGGGGCGGAGCGGATAAGCGTGATCGGCGGCAATGTGGATGATGCCGTGACGATGGAGCATCTGAGCACCAACGCCACGGGAGAGCTGAGCGGCAACCGCGAAAACTGGTTCGTGGTCCTGCGGGTGATGTATCTGCGCTAGTGTCCCGATTTTAAAGTTCGTAACATCAAAACATCTTCCCACGCGGGACACGCGCGCTTTGTTTTCAGTGGCGATAGAGGTTCAAAAGCATCGGCTGCTCGAAGACATAGGCGCCATCCTTCTGGCCGGCGGCGAATAATTTGCGCACCTCTTCGGTCTCCACATTCTCACGCTGGATATTGTTGAAGGTCTGGCCTGTCACGCGGGTCACCATCGCCTCGAAATTCTCGTAGCGCGGATACTGCACATAACGGAACAGCGACTCAACGGCGAACAGCCGCCGCGCGGTGCGCGCCAGCGCCGCCTGGGCCGCGTTGCGCACCACCGTTTCATCGTTGAAGGGGCGCATGACCGGGAAATGCGTGCCGGTCATCGCCGGCTCCACCACGCAGAGAAAGCCGGTGGCGCGTTTGAGCACGCGCGCGGCCTCGGTGAGGGCGGCGTCCATTTCGGCCAGAGGCACATGATGCAGCGAGCGAAAGAAAAACACGCCGTCAACACTTTGATCCGCCAGAGGCAAGGCCTGCGCCTTACCCTCAACGAAGGTGAGCCCCGCGACCGGCGGGGCGGCGCGGTTTTTTGCTGCCTGGATGGGGTCTGGCTCGACGCCCAGCACGGTTGCGCCGCGCGCGCAAAGCTCGCGGGCCACGATGCCGGGGCCGCAGCCGGTATCAACGACACTAAGCCCGCTGACCGCCAGCAACGCCGCCACGGCGCCGATATCGGTGAGTTCGCCCAGATCCTGACGTGTGGTTTCCAAAATGAATTGATCCTTGGTTTGAGTGAGGTGGTGGTTTACTTCAACGCCGTCTGGCCGAAGAGTATCTTCGCGGCTTCCGGCGTTACGGTCGGCACAGGGTTGATCTCTTTTGCCAGCGCGTAGGCGCGCACCACGGCCGGGCGGGCGGCCATGGCATTGAACCAGCGTTGCAGATGCGGGAAATCATTAAGGTCCTGCTGCTGGCGCTCGTAGGGGACAATCCACGGATAGCAGGCCATATCGGCAATGGAGTAGGCGCCGGCGATGAATTCACGGTCCGCCAGGCGCTTGTTCAACACGCCGTAGAGCCGGTTGGTCTCCTTGATGTAGCGCTCCATCGCGTAGGGAATGCGCTCGGGCGCGTAGATGACGAAGTGGTGGTTCTGTCCGGCCATCGGCCCCAACCCGGCCATCTGCCAGTAGAGCCATTGCAGCACCTCGTATTTTTCGCGCGGCCCGGCTGGGAGAAACTTGCCCTCCTTCTCGGCGAGATATTCCAGAATGGCGCCGGATTCGAAAACACTGAGCGGCGCGCCGCCGTCCGCCGGGGCGGTGTCCACAATCGCGGGGATGCGGTTGTTGGGCGCGACCTTCAGGAAATCCGGCGCGAATTGCTCGCCCTTGGAGATGTTGACCGGGATGATTTTATAGGGCGTTGCGGCCTCTTCGAGGAAAATGGTGATCTTGTGGCCGTTGGGCGTGGTCCAATAGGAAAGTTCGATCATACTGTCGCGTCCTTATGCGAGGGCCTTGGAGGCCATTTCGTAGGTGTTCGGGCTGAGTTTTTCCTTGGCGAGGATGCGCTCCAGCTGCGCCTTCATCAAGCTCTGGCGCGCGGCATCGTAACGCCGCCAGCTGCCCATCGCGGTGGTCAGCCGTGCCGCGATCTGCGGGTTGGTTTCATCCAGCATGAGGATGGTATCGGCGAGAAGTTGATAGCCGGCACCGGTTATCTCGTGGAATTTCGACGGGTTGGCCGCGAACGCGCCGATGAGCGCGCGCACGCGGTTGGGGTTGCGCAGGTCAAAATTCTTATGCCTGGTCAGCGCCTGCACGCGCGCCAGCGTATCCGGCGCGCCGGCGCGGGCCTGCACGGAGAACCATTTGTCCAGCACCAGCGCATTGGCGTGCCATTGGTCGTAGAAGCTGGCGAAGGCATCGTCGCGGCGTTCATCCGCGACCTCGGCCAGATTGACCAGGGCGGCCAGCGTGTCGGTCATGTTTTCGCCGGAGAGGAATTGCGCGCCGGCCAGGGTGTTGTCACCCGCGGCGGAGATATAAGCCAGCGCGGCGTTCTTCAACGCGCGGCTGGCGATGGCGCGGCCCGATACGTCCGATGCGGCGACGGCGGCGAAATGCGCGTAGACGGCGAAGAAATCCTCGCGCAGCGCCTCGCCCAATGCCTGGCGCGCCGCCTCGCGCACAAAGCGGATGGCATCGGGATCGACAATGCTCATTGCATCGGCCAGCAGGGTTTCAGCCGGGAGCAACAAGGCTTCGGCCGCGAAGGCGGGATCGCGCGCGGCATCGCGCAGGGTCGCGTCGACGGCTTCGAGCAGACCAGCATCAAGCGTGAAGACCTGACCCGCCTGATGCGCCTGCACGGCATCGAGCAGCACCAGCGTCGCATATTGCTGCAAGGCATCCCAGCGGTTGAAGAGGTCGGTGTCCTTCGCCGCGAGGAAGGCCAGACGTTCGCGGCTCTGGCCCTGCAACTTTACCGGAGCGGAGAAATTGCGAAACAGCGAGGGCGTGGGAGGCTCACTTATATTATGGAAGGTGTAGCTCTGTTGCGGCTGCGCCAGGATCAGCGTTTCGGTGTGGATCTCATTTCCATTGGCGCCGAGCAGACCCATTGAGACCGGGATCATGAAGGGTTGCTTAACTGGCTGGCCGGGTGTGGGAGCGGTGTGCTGGCGCAGGGTGAGCGTGTAGGTCTGCGCGGCGGGATCATAGGACTCAGTGAAGGAGATTTCCGGCGTGCCGGCCTGCTCGTACCAGCGCATGATCTGTTTCAGATCAATATCGGTGGCGGCCTGCATGGCCGCGAAAAAATCCTCGACCGTGGCGGCGCAATTGTCGTTTTCGGCGATGTAGATATCCATGCCCTTGCGGAAGGCCTCGCGGCCGATGAGCGTGCGGTACATCCGCACCACCTCCGCGCCCTTCTCATAGATCGTCGTGGTGTAGAAATTGTTGATCTCCAGATAGCTCGCCGGGCGGACCGGGTGGGCGAGCGGCCCCGCGTCGTCACGGAACTGGGTGGCGCGCAAGGTCCGCACATCGGCGATGCGCTTCACCGCGGCGGAGAACTGGTCGGCCATGTATTCCTGGTCGCGGAAAACGGTCAGACCCTCCTTCAAGGAAAGCTGGAACCAGTCCCGGCAGGTGACGCGATCGCCAGTCCAGTTATGGAAGTATTCATGCGCGATGACGCGCTCGACGCCCTGGAAATCGGCATCCGTCGCGGTGGCGGGGCTGGCCAGCACATAGGCGGTGTTGAAGATGTTGAGGCCCTTGTTCTCCATTGCGCCGGCGTTGAAGTCGCTCACCGCGGCGACGTTGAAAATATCGAGGTCGTACTCCAGACCAAAGGTATCTTCATCCCATTTCATGGCATTCTTCAGCGCGTACATGGCGTGGCCGCAGCGCGTCTCATCACCGGCGGCAACCCAGATGCCAAGCGCCACCTCGCGGCCGGAGGCGGTGGTGAAACTGTCTTTCACCGCGATGAGATCGGCCGCCACCAGCGCGAAGAGATACGAGGGTTTGGGGTGCGGGTCTTCCCAGGTGGCCCAAATCTGCGTGCCCGCCGCGCCGCTGGCGGTGTTGTTGCCGTTGGAGAGCAGGACGGGGTATTTGGCTTGATCGGCACGCAGGGTAACCTTGTAGCGGGCCATTACGTCCGGGCGGTCCGGGAAAAAAGTGATCTTGCGGAAGCCCTCTGGCTCGCATTGCGTGAAGAAGCCGGTGCCCGACATGTAGAGGCCGGAGAGTTCGGTGTTGGTCTCGGGGATGATTTTCACCTCGGTTTCCAGGGTGAAAACATCGGGCACATCATCCAGCGTGAGCGAGGATTCAGTGAGGACGTAACGGTTGCCGCCCAATGCCTGGCCGTTGAGGGAGATGCCGCGCAGCTCCAGATGCCGCCCGTCCAGCACCAGCGGGCCTGGAGCCTGGCGGCGGAGGTTGAGCGTGGCGCGCACGATGGTGGCGGCGGGGTCCAGCGTGAAATCCAGCGCCACCTCGTCCACCAGGAACACCGGCGGGGTGTAGTCCGCCAGGTTGATTGCCTTGCGCGGTGAGATCTGTCCGTCGGCCATGTGTGATCCTTATCCTACTAGCGAAATGCCCTGCCCGTCGCATATGGTGCGGCATGGCTGATGGTACACCTCATTTAAGCTTGCGGATTTATCCCCGGATTGCCGGGATCGGGCAAGCCGCGTGGGACGCATGCGCGGGGTGCGATAATCCGTTTGTGTCCTATGCGTTTCTCTCGGCGCTGGAGGATAGCGGCTCGGTGGGGCCGCGCACGGGGTGGCACCCGCGCTACATAACACTGTGCGATGAGGCGGGCGCGGTGGTGGCGGTGGCGCCGGTGTACGCGAAAACCAACTCCTACGGGGAATATGTGTTCGACCATGGCTGGGCGAACGCCTTCGAGCAGGCGGGGGGGAAATATTATCCGAAATTGCAGGTTGCCGTGCCGTTCTCGCCGGTGCCGGGGCCGCGCCTGCTCGTGCGCGCCGGGGTGCCTTATGGCGCGTTGGCGGCGGCGCTGGAGCAATTGGCGGAGGAGCTGGGGTGCTCGGGCGCGCATGTGACATTTTGCACGCAGGCGGAATACGCGGCGCTGGGCGCGGCCGGGTGGCTGCAACGGCTGGGCACGCAGTTCCACTGGGAGAATGAGGGCTATGGGCGTTTTGAGGATTTTCTCGGCGCGCTGGCTTCGCGCAAGCGCAAGGCGATAAAACGCGAGCGGCGCGAGGCGCAAACTGGGCTGGAATTTCGCGCGCTGAGCGGCGCGGAACTGACGCCGCAAGTATGGCGGGCGTTTTACAAATTCTACACCTCGACCGTGGACCGCAAATGGGGCGGGGCGTATCTGACGCCGGAATTCTTTACTCTATTAGGCGAGCGGCTGGGGGAGAGCGTTGTGTTGATGCTCGCCGAGCGCGACGGCCGGCCGATTGCGGGGGCGCTGAATTTGCGCAGCCGGGATGTGCTGTATGGACGCAACTGGGGCAGCACGGAGGATGTGCCGTTTCTGCATTTCGAGCTGTGCTATTATCAGGCGATTGATTACGCGATTGCCCATGGCATGAAGCGCGTGGAGGCCGGGGCGCAGGGGGAACACAAAATCCAGCGCGGGTATCTACCCCGGCCGATTTATTCGGCACATTATATAAGACATGCGGGGTTGCGCCGCGCGGTGGGGGAGTTTTTGGAGGCGGAACGGCCGGAGATGGAAGCGGCGATGGCGGTGATGACGGCGGAGAGCCCGTATAAGAAAGAGTGAGGGGCGGTGGCGAGGGTGATCCCTGCATATTCGCTGCGTCGCCGGTCAGCTTAACATTCGGCTTTGGGTGGGAAGCGGAATGGCATGTTTCGGTTGCCAGACCAGGAAAGCCGCCATTGCCGAAATGATCAGAAATTCGTAGGGTGGGTGCAGCGAAGCGAAACCCATCAACCAGGATGCGGCACGAAAGCGATGGGTATCGCTATGCTCACCCATCCTACGCTTGCTGGCCGCTCTCACCAAGTAGGACACTCGTTAACGCGCAATGGCTCTATAGGAGTTGACATCGGGTCAGGGCGCCGTGTTTCGATTAAAGTTGGCGTCCTGTGTTAAATTGCTCTACAGCAATGGACATCAACCGATAGGATTGGAAGCGGCAATGACTTCAGGCATTACGCCAGCAAATCGAGATGCGCTGATCGAAGCTCTCTCCACTTTGGCCAACGAAATCGAAGCAAACCCTCCACCCATCATCGGAAGCGATATTTTCGTGCAGGGCGCGCCCGGTGCGGAGGTAATTGGCTCATCTATTTCGGTGACGGCAGGGCAGGGAGCGGGCGGCGGTGTTGGGCAGCGGATCAGCGTGGTGGCTCAACCTGGTCAATCGGCAATTGGGCAGCGCATCACTGTTGTTGCTGGTGATGGTCCTGTGTCGGCTCCTCCGCCTGGCGCGGGCTCCCGACAAGAGATTAATGATGCGGTCGCCCAACTGCGTGACGCAGCATGTGTACTGGCTTCGTCTTCCGCCTCTGAAGGTTGGATCAGGAGCATCGTGGACGGGGTGTCTAAGTGGGGTTCCGTGGCCCTCAGCGGTGCAGTTTCGGGGGCCAGCAACGCGGTTGTAAGGTTCTACCTAACGGGTGGCTGAATGCAGATTGGCGTAGCGATGTCCGCTTATTGCAGCCTGTTCTCCGATGTGGGCCTTCCCCAATCCACCTATCTTGAATAATTGCTGCGTCATCTATGAATGGCGTCTCTGGAGAGACGGAGCAGCAAGCTGTAGGATGGGTGGAGCGTAGCATAACCCATCGCTTTTGCCGTAATCTCCGTTTGGCTGATGGGTTTCGCTTCGCTGCACCCATCCTACACCATGTCAATGTCATATCAGCCTTCGGGGTAAGCCCATCTGAAGATCAATGGCGACAACGGCTCGAAATCCGCCACTTCGGCCACAGCGCCACTTAGCCAAGTGCATAATTGCCTGAACTAATGGGGTCCGGGCCTCAGGCCCGGCCGGGGGTCCAGGGGGTGGAACCCCCTGTTGGGGTCCAGGGGCGAAGCCCTTGGTGGCAACTTCACGCGGGGCGCAGAATGGTTTAACCCGTGTGGGATGACAAAAGTTCGCTTCGCGCCCAGCCCCACGGGGTATCTGCATGTCGGCAACGCCCGCGCCGCCTTGGTTAATTTTCTGTTCGCCCGGCATGAGGGGGGGAGGTTTCTCCTCCGGCTGGATGATACGGACAGCGAGCGGGGCCGCCCGGAGTATGAGCAGGGGATTTATGACGATCTGCGCTGGCTGGGGATCACCTGGGACGAGACGGCCAGGCAGTCAGAGCGCACGGCGCGCTATGAGGAGGTTGCCGAGCGGCTGAAGGCGGCGGGGCGGTTGTATCCGTGTTTTGAGAATGAGGATGAGCTGGCGGCCAAGCGCGCGGCGCTGGTGAAGCGCAAGCTGCCCCCGGTTTATGACCGGGCGGCGCTGAACATGACCGCGGAGCAGCGCGCCACGGCGGAGGCCAACGGCAAGCGGCCGTATTGGCGTTTTAAGCTCTCGGACGGCGCGGTGGCGTGGAACGATCTGGTGCTGGGCAGCCGCAACATTAAGCTCGGCACGGTCTCCGACCCGGTGCTGATCCGCGCGGATGGCACGCCGCTGTATACATTCACCTCGGTGGTAGACGATGCGGATATGGGGATTACGCATATCATCCGGGGTGAGGACCATGTCTCCAACACCGCCGTGCAGATTGATCTGTTTCAGGCGGTGAGCAAGGGGCCGCTGCCGCGGTTTGCGCATTTGCCGCTGATCTCGGGCGGGGATGGGGAGAAGCTCTCCAAGCGGATCGGCAGTATCTCGCTGCGCAGCCTGCGGGCCGATGGGGTGGAGCCGGCGGCGATTACGGCGTATCTGGCGCGGCTGGGCACCAATAAGGATGCCGCGGCGCTGGGGATGGACGAGTTGATCGCGGCGTTCAACATCGCTGATTTTGGCCGTTCGCCGCCGCGATTTGATGCGCGGCAGTTGCTCGCGCTGAACCGCAAGTTTCTGCACGCGCTCAGCTTTGAGGATGTGAAAGCCCGCCTGCCGGAAGGCGCCGGGGAGGATTTCTGGCATGCCATTCGCGGTAATCTCGACATGTTGAGCGAGGCGCGGCGGTGGTGGGAAGTGGTGCATGGCGATTTTCTGCCGCGCGAGATTAGGGATGGCGAGGCGGTGCTGAAGGCCGCGCTGGAGACACTGCCCCCTGCCCCGCTGGGGCCGGATTCATGGAAAGCCTGGACCACGGCGATTGCCGCCGCGACCGGGGCGGCGGGACGGGCGCTGTATCATCCGCTGCGGGTGGCGCTCACCGGCGAGGATCAGGGACCGGAAATGGCGGGGCTTCTGCCGCTGATCGGGCATGAGCGCACCATGGCGCGGTTACGGCGCTTCGTTGTATAGCGGGCGCTGCCCGGCTAAGACGGTCCGGGCTGAACGGTAGGGTCGGGCGCGTGGTTGATATTTTTGACGAGGTTTCAGAGGATCTGCGCAATGAACGCGCGGTGGTGCTCGCCAAACGCTATGGCGGGCTCCTGCTGCTCGCGATGCTGGCTGTGCTGGCGGGGGTGGGCTGGCAGCAGTTTCATGCCTGGTATCAGCAGAAGCAGAACGAGAAGGCCGCCACTGCGTATCTGGCCCTGACCAAGCCTCTGGATGCCGCCGGGACGGGACTGAGCAGCGCCGCGGCGCTCACGGGGGCGAAAGCCCTGACCAATTTCGCGGCCGGTGCGCCGGAAGGCTACCGCACGCTGGCTGATTTGCGCGCCGCCGCGCTTTATGCCGGCGCCGGAGAGACCACGCAGGCCGAGGGCCTGTGGAACAGCGTGGCCGATGACACCAGCGCCGACCCGCTGCTGCGCGGCCTCGCCAATTTGTTATGGGCGCAGCACGCGCTGGGCAGCGCGCCGGATGACGAGGTGCTCGCCCGGCTGAAACCGCTGACCACCGACACGAACCCCTACCATGGGCTGGCGCGTGAAACGCAGGCGCTGGTTTATCTGCATGAAGGCAAAAGCGATCTGGCAAAGGCCCTGCTCACGCAGATCGCGGCCGATCCCGGCTCCCCGGACGGCGTGCGCAACCGCGCCGAAGGCTTGCTCGCAAAGTTGAACGGATGACAAAAATCATGATGCGACGTCGTACGGCCCTTACCCTCTCGCTTGGCCTGCTGGCCACCGCCTGCTCCAAGCCAAAGGTGGCGATTATCGGCACGCAGATACCTGTGCTGCCCGATACCGGGGCGCTGAATGTGAGCGCCAACGCGCCGCCGGTGAGCCTGCCGCCGGCCATGGCGCTGGCGGACTGGCCTCAGGTGCTGGGAAATGCCGCGCATGCGCCGGGCAATGCCGCGGGGCCGCTTGGGCTCAACCGGCATTGGGTGGCCTCGGCCGGCCAGGGCGGTGGTTTCCGCCAGCCGTTGCAAGCCAGCCCCCTCCTCGCCAATGGTCAGGTCTTCAGCATGGACGCCGCCGCCGCGGTGAGCGCCTTCTCCGCCGCGGACGGCGCGAGGGTGTGGCACACCGTGACACGGCCGAAGCATTCCAACGAGCCTAATATCGGCGGCGGCATCGGCTATGACCAGGGAAGGATCTACGCCACCACCGGCTATGGCGAATTGCTCGCGCTGGATGCCGGCTCAGGCAAAATCCTCTGGCGGCAGACGCTGGATTTTCCCACCCGGACCGCGCCGATGATCGCGGGCGGGCTGGTGGCGCTGATCACGCAGAACGACCTGCTGCTCACCTTCGATGCCGCGACCGGCGCGCCGGGCTGGCGCTTCACCGGCCAAGTGCTGCAGAACACCGGCCCCGCTGTTGCCATATCCGGTGCGCCGGCCTTTGCCGATGGCATTGTTGTCGCCGGGTTCGCCTCCGGCATGCTGGCGGCGCTGGATGCGAATTCAGGCACGACGCTATGGGAGCAGAGCCTCGCCGCCGCCTCCGGCCAGGCCAGTTCGCTCGACTTCTCCGATATCGTGGCGCCGCCGGTGATCTCGGGCGGGGTGGTGTATGCGCTGGGCCTGGGCAATACCGCCATGGCGGTGGACCTGCATTCGGGCGCCAAGGTGTGGACGCATAGCGCCAGCGGCTCGCAACCGTTCTGCCTGGCCGGGGGCTTCGCCTTTTTGCTGGACAGCACGCAGACGCTCACAGCCATCCATGCCGATGACGGGCTGGTTAGCTGGTCCTTGCCGATGCCGGCGTTCGGCAACATGAAAAAGAAAAAAAACCCAGTGCTCTGGGCCGGGCCGGTGCTGGTGAACGGCACGCTGGTGCTCACCAGCAGCCACGGCGAGATCGCGCTGGTTGATGCGGTGGCGGGGGTTATCAAATCCACCGCCAAGCTGGCAGGCCCCGCGGATATGGCGCCGATTGCCGCGGGCGGGCTGCTGTTGCAGCTCACGCGTGACGCCAAACTCACAGCCTACGCCTGAAGCTGCCATGACCCCGCGCGTTGTCATTACCGGCCGGCCGAATGTCGGAAAATCGACCCTGTTTAACCGTTTGGTGGGCTCGCGGCTCGCGCTGGTCGCTGACACGCCGGGGGTGACGCGCGACCGCAAGGAAGCCGAGACGACGCTGGCGGGTACAAAGGTACTACTCGTGGACACAGCCGGGCTGGAGGAAGCCGCACCCGACACGCTGCCGGGGCGCATGCGCGCCTCCACCAGCCGCGCGGTGGATGAGGCGGATCTGGTGCTCTTTGTGTTCGATGCGCGCGCCGGGCTGCTGCCGGAGGATAAACATTTTGCCTCCTGGCTGCGCCGCACGGGCAAAAAGGTGCTGGTGGTGGCAAACAAGGCCGAAGGGCGCGGCGGGGCGGCAGCCACCATGGAAGCCTATGAGCTGGGCCTGGGTGAACCGGTGGGGATTTCCGCCGAGCATAACGAGGGCGTTTATGATTTGATGCGCGATATCGCGGACCTGCTTCCGCCGCCGCCGGAAGAGGGCGCGGAGGATGCGGAGACTCTGCCGCTGCATTTCGCCATCGTCGGGCGGCCGAATGCCGGAAAATCGACATTGCTGAACCATCTGCTGGGTGAACAGCGTATGATTACCGGGCCGGAGCCGGGGCTGACGCGCGACGCGGTGGCGGTGGACCTGACCGGGCCGGATGGGAAATTATACCGGCTTGTCGACACCGCCGGGTTACGCAAACGCGCGAAGGTGGATGAGGGGCTGGAGCGGATGTCTACCTCGTCATCCATCGAGGCGCTGAAGCGGGCCGAGATGGTGGTTCTGGCGGTGGATGCCGTGCAGGGCGTGCAGGAGCAGGATTTGCACATCGCCCGGCTGATTGAGCGCGAGGGCCGCGCCTGCGTGATCGCGCTCACCAAATGGGACGCGGTGGAAGACCGCGCGAAGGCGAAGCAGGCGGCGATTGACCGGATTTCAATTTCGCTCTCGCAGATGAAGGGCATCACGCTGGTGCCTTTGTCAGCCGAGACCGGCGAGGGTGTAGGCAAGCTGTTCCCCGCCATCCGCGAGACCTATGAGAAATGGAACACGCGCGTGCCGACCAGCGCGCTGAACCGCTGGTTTGAACATGCGCTGGAGCGCTTTCCGCCGCCGATGGTGGAAGGACGGCGGCTGAAGCTGCGCTATATCACCCAGGTGAAGGCCCGGCCGCCGACGTTTGCGCTGTTTGGCACGCGCGCCGAGATGGTGCCCGATACCTACATGCGCTATCTGGTGAATTCGTTGCGAGAGGCGTTTGAGATGCCTGGCGTGCCGATCCGGATCATGTTGCGCGGGACGGACAACCCTTACCACGACAAGTAACCGCGGCCGGGCGCAAATGCCATGAAACGGTCATCCTGGCCCCCTCGCCGCGCGGCGGAGCGGCGGCTAGGAAGCGGGTATGCGTTATGTCTTGTTTTGCATGCTTGTGCTCATTGGCGCCCCTGCGGCGGCGCATGTGTATGACGACAATCAGGCGATCATGGTTCCGGCGGGCTCAAAGGCGCGCGATGCCGCGGGGCTGGCGAATGCGGAGATTTGCGTAAAAGCGGGCTCGCGCGCGCAATATAATCTGCAGGCGTATTTCACCGCGCACAAAATTCCGCTGCGGGTCTTTGCGTTTCAGGAAACTGGCGAGATGCACGACGCCTACCGGGACGGGCGGTGCGATGCGATAACCGCGCGCAGATCGGTGCTGAGCGCCCTGCGGGCCAGCGTGAGGCGCGATGATCGTATCCTGCCCGATAATCTTGGCGGCCATTTCATCCGCGCCGCAGCGCGGGCAGCACACACCAAAAAGGAAAATACCCATGGCCTTTAAGCAAATTTTACAACGTGTCACGGCGTTGGTGGCGGCGTCCTCGCTGCTGCAGGCGCCGCTGGCTTATGGCGATGTGCTTACACCGCAGCCCGGCGGGCCGGCGGCTGTGCGCGCGCAGATGGTGACGCGCGAGCCGGCGATGAGCCAGGCGCAGGAGATCGCCCTGCTGCGCAAGCATGTGAAGTATGTGTTCGTGATCTTTCAGGAAAATCGCTCGTTCGACTCCTATTTCGGCACATTCCCCGGCGCCAACGGGCTGTTCACGCAGCCGGCGGACGAGACGCCCGGCTTTGTTCAGCCGATTGAAAACGTGGACGGCAGCATGGGTACGATCTCACCCTTCCGCATCGGCCCGGCGCAGTATGCCGCGGACCTTGATGACGTGGACCATTCGTATGTCATCATGGCGCATAAGATGGATGTGACGAACGGCGTTGCGAAGATGGACCATTACGCGCTGGATGAAGAAAAGAAATACATGCCGCACGGGCAGGGCGTGCCCTCGCTTATGGCCAAGCAGATGGGCGAGCTGACGATGGCTTATGAGAATTGCGACACTGTTCCTTATCTGTGGAATTACGCCAGCCGCTTCGTGCTGTTCGACAATATCTTCCAGCATACCATGGGGCCGTCCGCTCCGAACGCGATTGTGATGATCGCGGGGCAGACCGGGGAGACGCAATGGGTGAAGCACCCCGATGAGGCCGACGGCGCCAAGGGGCTGCTCAAGGGCCAGGGCGAACCCGTGATCACCGATAATGACCCGGTTTGGGGCACGGGCGGCGCGGGGGATACCAGCGGCATGCCGCAGAACCCGCAGGATGGCGCGAAACATGCCGTGATCCCGGCACTGAACCAGACCTACGCCTCGCTGCCGCTGAGCATGACCGGGGATAGCGCGCAGAAGGTAACGGCGGCGGATAAGGACCCCGCCACCGACCTCGCCGATGTGCGCCAGGATATTCCCGCCCTCGCCGCCAGCAAGGTCAACGCTGTGCCATGGGGCTGGTACGAGGAGGGCTATGACGCGGAGCCGAATGAAGCGGCGCATGGCGGGTATATCGGCCATCACAACGGGCCGCAGTATTTCGGCTATGTCGCCAACAACCCGGAGATGACCGCGCATCTGCACGGGCTTGGCGATTTCTACAACGCGATCAGCGCGGACAAGCTTTCACCCGCCGGGGGCGTGTATTATCTGCGCGGGGGGTTCCAGAATATCGAAGGCATGAAGCCCGCGCTGAATGATCCGGCGGTGCAGCATAATTTCCAGGGCGATGACGACCATCCGGGTTACTCGGATTCAGCGATTTCCGAGGCGCAGGTGGCGCGCGAGGTGAATGCCATCGCGCGGAGCAAATACTGGGCGCAATCGGCCATTATCATCACCTATGATGAATCAGCCGGGGATTACGACCATGTACCGCCCCATTTCGTGGAATACGGCCCGCAGGGTCTGCCGCTCTCGCCTGGCCCGCGCATTCCGCTCATTCTCATCAGCCCGTACGCGCGCGTGCATGTGGTCAGCCATGAGACCGGGAATCAGGCCAGCGTGATCAAATTCATCGATATGCTCTATCATCTTCCGCCGCTGGCGGATCTGCCCGATGAGGCGCAGGCGCGCATGGCGGGGCTTGGCATGTTCAAGCAGGCGTATCTTGGCCCGGCGGATGACAAGACGCCAGGGGTGGGCAATCTGCTCTCAGCCTTTGATCCGGCGCGGCTGGAAGGCAAGGCAAGCCCCCTGCCCGCTGCTTACGCGATCACGCCCGATGCGACGGCCATACCACCCGACAACAACCAGGGCTGCAAGGTGATCGGCGTTGTGCCGGTGGATATTGCCAAGGGCATCGTCAACCATATTCCGGCTGATTTTAACCCGCGCCCGCAGACCGACCCGACGGCGGTGCAATAAGCCGGGGCGGGTTAACCCGCCTCGCGCAGAACTTCCAGCTCCAGCCAGCGTTCTTCAGCCGTCGCCAGGCGCTCCTGCGCCTCGGTGAGGGCGTTGGAGGCGGCTTTGAATTTTTTGATGTCCTTATTGTAGAGGCCGGGCTCGGCGAGGATGGCTTCGTTCTTCTTCACCGTGGCGTGGAGTTTTTCGATCTCGGCGGTCAGCGTTTTCAGCTCGTGTTGCTGCTTGAAGGTCATTTTTCCCGCAGCCGGTGGGGATGGCGCGTTGGTGGGTGCCAGCGCCGCGGTGCGGGCGGTGGTTTTCTGTTTTACCGGCTCGGCCAGAACATGGCCGCGCTGGGCCAGCATGTCAGAATAGCCGCCGGCGTATTCGACCCATTTGCCGCCGCCCTCGGCCACCAGGGTTGAGGTGGCGACGCGGTCCAGAAAATCACGGTCATGGCTGACGAGCAGGATGGTGCCGGGGTATTCGCCCAGCATTTCCTGCAACAGATCCAGGGTTTCCAGGTCGAGGTCGTTGGTCGGTTCGTCCAGGATGAGCAGGTTGGAGGGTTTGGCCAGGGCGGCGGCCAGCAAAAGCCGCCCCCGCTCGCCGCCTGAGAGAGTGCCGACCGGGGTGCGCGCCTGCTCGGGCTTGAAGAGGAAGTCCTTCATGTAGCCGATGACGTGGCGGCTCTGCTCGCCGACCTGGACCATGTCGCTCTTGCCGCCGGTGAGCGTGCTGGCCAGGGTCACCGCCGGGTCCAGCGCGGCGCGCTGCTGGTCCAGGGTGATGACGTTCAGGTTGGTGCCGAGTTTCAGCTCGCCGGAATCGGGTTGCTCCTGGCCGAGGAAAAGTTTCAGCAGCGTGGATTTGCCCGCGCCATTGGGGCCGACGATGCCGAGCCGGTCGCCGCGCAGCACGCGCAGGGTGAGGTCCTTCACGATCGGCCGAGCGGCGTAGGATTTGTTAATCTTGTCCGCCACCACCACCAGCTTGCCGGAGGTTGCGGCATCGGCGGCGCCCATTTTAGCGGCTTCGCCCTGCTTGTTGTATTCGCGCTTGGCCTGGCGCAGCGCCGCCAGCCCGGCGACGCGCTTGACGTTGCGCTTGCGCCGGGCGGTGACGCCGTAGCGCAGCCAGTCTTCCTCACGCGCGATCTGGCGGCCGAGCTTGTGGAAATCACGCTCCTCCTGTTCCAGCACCTCGTCGCGCCAAGCCTCGAAATGGGCAAAGCCGCGGTCGAGCCTGCGGGTCTGGCCGCGATCCAGCCAGACGATGCTGCGGGAGAGTTTTTCCAGCAGCCGGCGGTCATGGCTGATGAGGACGATGCCGGCTGAGAGGCTTTTCAGCTCGGATTCCAGCCATTCGATGGCCGGGAGGTCAAGATGGTTGGTGGGCTCATCCAGCAGCAAAAGATCAGGGTTGGGGGCCAGGGTGCGGGCCAGGGCGGCGCGGCGCGCCTCGCCGCCGGAGAGGTTTTTGGGTTTTTCCAGACCGGTGAGGCCAAGCTGCTCCAGCAGATATTTGGCGCGGTAATGGTCATCGTTGGGGCCGAGGCCGTCCTCGACATATTCCATGGTGTTGGCGAAGGAGGAGAGATCGGGCTCCTGCGGCAGGTAGCGCATGGTGGTGCCGGGTTGCAGGAAGCGGGTGCCGCCGTCAAAGGCGATCTCGCCCGAGGCGATTTTGAGCAGGGTGGACTTGCCCGAACCATTGCGCCCGACCAGGCAGATGCGCTCGCCAGCGCCGACGCCGATCCCCGCGCCATCAAGCAGGGGAACGGAGCCGAGGGAGACACGGATATCGGTGAGGAGCAGCAGCGGAGGAGAAGCCATGCAGGGCTTGTGGCCGCAGATGCACGCTAACTCAAGGGGCGGCGGCGCAGGCGCGCCATGCCAGCACGCCGCGCGCGGCGGCTAAGCCGGTGGCGAGGCAGGCTTGCAGCAGGTAGCCGCCGGTTGGGGCCTCCCAATCCAGCATCTCCCCGGCCGCGAACACGCCGGGGCGGCGGCGGAGCATCAGGTTTTCGTCCAGTTCGCCCAGCGCGATGCCCCCGGCGGTAGAAATGGCGCGCGCCAGGCCGGCGGGGGCGGTTAAGCGCAGCGGCAAGGATTTGATGAGCGGTGCCAGGGGTGTTGCATCCCCGGTATGGCGTGCCTCCTGAACCAGAGCGATAGCCGCCGGGGAGAGGCCGGCGCGCTTGCGCAGGATGTTGGTGAGGGATTCGCTGCCGCCGCCGGCCAGGCGGGTGGCCAGGACCCCGGCGGTAAGATCCGGGCGCAGGTCGAGGCGCAGTTCGGCCATGCCGTCGCGGGCGATGAGATCTCGCGCCGGGGCTGAGAGCGCGTAGACGGCGCCACCCTCGATGCCCTCGCGGGTGAGCATCAACTCGCCCGGGACGCTCTGCCCGGCACAGGAGAGGGTGATGCGCTTGAGCGGGGTACCCGCGAAGCGGTGGGAGAAATGTTCCGACCAATTCACCCTGAAGCCGCAGTTGGCCGGGCGCAAGGGCGTGATGTGGACATCGGGCAGTAGCGCGGTCCAGCCGCCATCGGCGCCCAGGCGGGGCCAGGAGGCGCCGCCCAGGGCCAGGACCACGGCATCGGCGGCATAGGTGGCGCCATCGGCAAATTGCAGACGGCCGGTGGCGTCCCAGCCGGTCCAGCTGGCGCGGGTGACAAGCTGGACGCCCAAGGCCGCCAGCCGCTTGATCCAGGCGCGCAGCAGGGGGCTGGCTTTCATGGCTGTGGGGAATACGCGGCCGCTGCTGCCCACGAAAGTCGGCTGGCCGAGTCCGGCGCACCAGGCGCGCAGCGCCTCGGGCGGGAAAGCGGCAAGGCGGGGAGACATCCAGCCCGCCGCCGGGCCATAGCGGGTGAGGAAGCGCTCCGGCGGCTCGGAATGGGTGATGTTGAGGCCGCCGCGCCCGGCCATCAGAAATTTACGCCCGAGGCTTGGCATACGCTCAAACACGGTGACGGCCAGACCGGCCTGGGCCAGCGTCTCGGCGGCCATCAGCCCGGTGGGGCCGCCGCCGATGATCGCGGCACGGTAAGGAGGGGACGTTGGCTCGGTCACGCGCCCTTATGCACCGGACAATGGGGGGAAGGCCACCTCTCCAACCGGGCGATGCAGAACCCGCCCGGCGAGACGCTTTAAAACATCGAGCAGGAGGAGGAACAGCAGCGCGCTGGCGGTGATTGCGGCCAGGATGATAGGGCCGAGCGGCGCCATGAGGATGCCCCAGCCGGCGGCGGCAAGGCTGGAGCCAACCATGGCGGCGGTTGCCGCCGCCAGCCAAGGCCCAGGCGCGGAGGACCAGAACCAGCGCTCCTCGCGCACCACATAGACGCTGGCCTGCACCGCCAGCATGAGGGTGAGAAACGAGAGCGTGCGGATTTGCGGCAGCGGCAGATGCCAGAGTGCGCGCCCGGCCAGCAGCATCAGGGTGACGTAGCCCAGCGTCGCCAGCCCGTAGAGGCAGCCCTCAGAGATGATGCGCCCGATCCGCCAATGGCGGGGATGCGCGCTTGGCAAGGCGCGGTCGGTGGTGATCGCCATGGTGAGGAAGTCGTTCACGATGAGGAGCAGCACCATAAGCAGCGGGGTGAGCACCGCGTGGCCGGTGATGACCAGACCGAGCGCCAGATAGGCGGCAAAAGCGATTTTGCGGACCACCATGGTGAGCGTGTAGGTGCGGATGCGCTGGAAGGCGGCGCGGCCCTCGTGAATAGCGTCGAGAATGCCGGCGAGGCCGGGCGAGGTGAGCACCAGGCCGGCGGCGGCCTTGGCCACATCGGTCGCGGTTGAAACCGCAATGCCCATTTGCGCCTGGCGCAGGGCCGGGGCATCGTTGGTGCCGTCGCCGCACATGCCGACCACATGGCCCCCGCGCTGGAACAGTTTGACCAGGCGGAATTTCTGCTCGGGGAACACGCCGGCAAAAACGCTGAAATCACCAGGGGTTTTGAGTGTCTCCAGGGTTTCTGAGTCGCAGACCTGGCCGGTGACGCCGACCGCGCGGGCGATTACCGCGGCGGTCTCCGGGGCGTCGCCCGTGACCATGACGACACGCACCCCCAGCGCGCGCAGGGAGGCGATGAGGCCCGCGGCATCATCACGCGGCGGATCGGCAAGGCCGAGCAGGCCGAGCAGCTGAACCGTGTTGCCGGTGATCCGCGCGACCGCCAAAATCCGGCATCCGGCTTGCGCGAGACGCTGGCGCGCGGCTTCCTGCTCCGGGGTCAGCCCCGCGGGAAGTAAGGCGCCGGGGGCGCCTTTACGCAGCAGATCACCGTTCGGCAGGCTGGCCTGGGCGTATTTGCGGGCGGGGTCAAACGGGGCGAAGGCGGCGGCCGGAGGCACCGCCACGCCGCGCGCACGGGCGGCATCGATGATGACCTGATCGACCGGATCGCCGCCCTCCGAGGAAGCGGCGGCGGCGGCGGCCAGCACGGCGCCCTCATCAACGCCGCCGAAACAGGCGATGCTCTGAATCGAGAGCGCGTTTTTCGTCAGCGTGCCGGTTTTATCGGTACAGAGCAGACTCATCGTCGCCGCCTCGTTGATGGCGGCGAGCCGGGTTGGCAGCACCGCGCCGCGCACCAGGGTGCGCGCGGAGAGCGCGGCGGCAAGCGTGAAGGTGGAGGGCAGCGCCACCGGGATGGAGGCCAGCAGCGCGGTGAGCAGCAGGGGCACTGATGCATCGAAGCTGCGGCCGATCTCATGCGCGTAAACCAGCATCGCCAGCACGATGGCGCCGTTGATGAGCGCCAGGTCTCGCACCACGGCCAGCACCGCGCGCTGTTCGCCGCTGACGCTGCGGGCATCCTGCACCAGCGAGGCGGTTTTGCCGAAATAGGTGCGCGCGCCGGTGGCGGTGACAACCCCGGTGGCCTCGCCCTGGCGGACCATGGCGCCGGCGTAGGCGGCATCTCCGGCTTTACGTTCAACCGGCAAGGATTCGCCGGTGAGCATTGATTGATCAATGAGGGCCGCGCCGGCGGTGATACTGACATCGGCCGGGACCACCGCGCCGAGGGCGAGCTTCACCAGATCGCCGGGGACGAGCCCGGCGGCATCAATGCGCATCCACACGCCATCGCGCCGGACCGAGGCCATGACCGCGAGTTTTTGCCGCAGGGCATCCACCGCGCCCTTGGCGCGCGCCTCCTGGCTAAGGCCAAGAAGGGCGTTGAAGATGAGCAAAACCGCGATGACGAGCGCCTGCGGGCCGTGCCCGAGAAAGAGTTCCAGCAGGATTGTGGCCTCAAGCATCCAGGACAGCGGCGTCCACAGTTTTTCCGCCAGCGCCCGTGGCCAGCTCTGCGTGGTTTCAGCCACCGCGTTCGGGCCGAATTGTTGCAGCCGCGCAGCGGCTTCGGCGGTGGAGAGGTCAAGTCCGGTCTGCGGGTCCATTTTTTTGTCTCTCCGGTTTGTTGCCAGCAAGGGGTGAATGCGTGCCGTTGAATGTCATTTCCGTAACAATACCGCGGCGCGCAAGGCAATTATCCAAAAAACCGATCATTCCAATCAAGATATTTAATTGTATAGCAAATTCAATAAGTATAGCGTTATCTCTTCTGAGCACGAGCCAAGCTTTCCACCAAAACATAAGAGGAATTTTCCATGTCGCAGGATTCGAATCAGAGCAATTCCGCCGAAGGTGGCGCCAACCGCCGCAGTCTGCTGCGCGGTATCGGGCTTTCCATTGGTACGGCGGGTCTTACGGCGATGGCAATGCAAACCGCGGCGGCCGATACGCCCGCCGGGCCGCTGGAGCCGCAATCAGCCGCCACGCTGGCGGCGCTAACCGCGAAACTGGCGGCGCTGCCCCGCCGCCGGGATTTCAAGACCGTGCCGATGATCCTCACCTCGCCCAGCCAATGGGACAGCGAGGCGCTGAACGCGGTGATCGCCTACCGGGGCGGGCCCAAGCAGGTGTGGGACAACACCGTGATCGAGAGCCCCTGGCTGAACCTGATGCGTAATGCGCTGAACGCACAGATATGGTCCTGGAAGCATCCTGATTTCCTCGCGGTTTCCGCCACGCACGGCACCGCGCATCTGGCACTTTATGATGAAATGATCTGGGACAAATACAAGCTGGCGGATGTGACCAAGGGCAAGTTCGCGACGAATACGCTGATCAATGTTCCGGCTGCGGCATCGGTTGCCGAGTCGGACTTCAACAATCCTGCCGGAGCGTTTTCTCCGGCCGACAACAGCATTACGGTTTTGCAGCGCCGGGGGGTGGTGTTTATCGGCTGCCATAACGCGATCTGGGAGTTTTCCGGCGGGTTGCTGAAAAATGGTGTGAATCCTGACAATCTTTCACACGGCGCGCTGGCGGCGGAGCTTACCAACCATCTCATCGATGGTGTGGTGCTGAGCCCTGGCGTGGTGGGGACGCTGCCGGAACTGCAAAAAGCCGGATTTGCTTACGCCGCGTGATGTTGTTGCCGTACTCTCATTCGTTGTTTTCATGAAAAGAGCGGACTCATGCGTTTGAAGAAATCCATGTTGACCAGGAGTATCCAGGCCGTTGCCGTGTTGGCGATGGCGGCCGCAACGGCTGGGAATGCGCGCGCCCAGCCTGCCACCGGCACGCCGGCGGATAGCGGCTGGAACGGCAAGGCGCAGCCGCCGCGCTATGAGGGGCAGATTTTTCCGCCCTGGCAGCATGGCGAGAATAATGGCGCGGTGAACAAGGGTTTTGAGTTCACCGTGCCGGAAGTTGATGTGATGGCCGATTTCCATGGTGATCTCACTAACCCCAAACTCGTGCTTTACGTCGGTGGAAACTATTATTTTGCGATGGCGCCGCTGGTGGCGGCGTTTGAACAGCAGAACCCGCAGTATAAGGGACGCATTTTTTATGTGACGATTCCACCGGGAATGCTGGTGACGGCAATGAAAGCGGGAGGAACCTTCACCTCCGGCAACATGACGTTCACGGCGCGCCCGGATGCTTATTTCGCCGGTTTGAAGAAGGTTGAGGCGCTGATTGCGGCAGGCGAACTCACCGGCCCGGCGGTGCCTTATGTCACCAATAATCTCACGATCATGGTGCCCAAGGGCAACCCCGCGCATATCACCGGGTTGGCGGATCTGGGCAGGCCGGGGCTGCGCCTGGTGATGCCCAACCCGGCGTTTGAGGGCATCGCGCGGCAAATTCAAGCCTCGCTCGTGAAGGCGGGAGGGGTAGCGCTGGAGAAGCAGATTTATGAGACCGGCGTTGCCAACGGCACGACGATTCTCACGCATATCCACCACCGGCAGACGCCGCTGTTTTTGATGCAGGGGTTGGCGGATGCGGGGATCACCTGGAAGTCGGAGGCGGTGTTCCAGGAGCAGGCGGGGCATCCGATCAGCGATGTTCCCATCGCCGCCGCCGAGAACACGACCGCGATTTATGCCGGAGCGATGGTGAAAGGGGCGGTGCACCCGGATGCCGCCAAGGCGTGGCTGGCGTTTATCCACTCGCCCGCCGCGCTGGCAATTTTCGAACGTTATGACTTCAAACCCTATAAGGGGAGCGCGCCGAGCCCGGCCCCCGCGGGATAACAAGACAGGAAACGCCATGTACCGTATTCTATGTGGTCTCATGATTGCGCTGATTGCCGGCCTTGGCTGGCCGCAGAGGAGTGCTGCGGCGCCGCCACAGGCAAGCCAATGCGCGGCCTGCCACGGCGCCAACGGCATGGGGAACCAGGCTGCCGGGTTTCCCGCGCTGGCGGGCTTGCCGGCGGCGTATCTGCAGGCGCAGCTTGCGGCATTCAAAAGCAAAGAGCGCGCCAACGCGACCATGGCTGGGATGGCAGCCCCGCTGACCGGCTCGGAGATGGCCGCGCTGAGCGATTATTACGCCGCCCTGCCGGTTGCACCGGCGCCGTTGCCCGCTGCCCTGCCCACAGGGCCGGGGGCCGCGCTGGCGCAGCGGGGAGACTGGCAGGCGGGGTTGGCAGATGGCATTCCCTCCTGCGATTCCTGCCACGGCCCTGGCGGCCTGGGTGTTGGCACGCAGTTTCCGCGCCTGGCGGGGCAGCCGGCGTTGTATTTGGCGGCGCAATTGAACGGCTGGCGGGAAGGCACGCGCAAAACCGGGCCAATGGGATTGATGGCGGCGGTGGCACGCCGGCTCACCCCGGCGCAGATTACCGCCGTTACCGCCTATTATGCCGCCCTGCCCGCCGATCCCGCTAACGGAGCGAAGCCATGAGGTCCATGAAACTGAACCCCCGCAAGGCAATGGCGCTGGCGCTGCTGGGGGCAGCGTGGCTCGTGCCCCCCACCGGGGCAGCGTGGGCGCAGACACCGGCTCCCGCAACATTTTCGCCGCCGGACGAGGCCGCAATGCCCGCCGGGCCGTTTGGCGACGCGGTGAAGCTGGGGGAGAATATTTTCCGCAACACGCCGAAATACGCGCCGCAGTTCACCGGCAATACGCTGAGCTGCGATAACTGCCACATGAACGGCGGGCGCCTGGCCAATTCGTCGCCCATGTGGGCGGCCTATGTTGCGTATCCCGCCTACCGGTCAAAAAACAAGAAGGTGAATACTTTTGGCCAACGGCTGCAGGGCTGCTTCCGATTCAGCGAAAACGGCAAGGCGCCGCCGCTGGACAGCAAGGTGATGGTGGCGCTGGAGTCCTACTCGTTCTGGCTTTCCACCAACGCGCCAACAGGGGCCAAAATGGCGGGGCGCGGCTACCCCAAGCTGGCGAAGCCGGCGGAGGCGCCAAGCTACCAGCGCGGCCAAGTGGTGTATGCGCAGAATTGCTCGCTCTGCCACGGGGCGAACGGCGCCGGGGCGGCGGCACATGGGGCTGTGGTGTTTCCTGGCGTTTGGGGCAAGGATTCCTACAACTGGGGTGCGGGCATGAGTGCGATCAACAATGCAGCGGACTTCATCCACGCCAACATGCCGCTTGGCCTTGCCGGCACGCTGAGCGCCCAGCAGGCATGGGATGTGGCGGCCTATATCGACAGCCAGGACCGCCCGCAGGACCCGCGCTTTACGGGCAGCGTGGCCGCGACGAGGGCGAAGTTCCATAACAACGCGTTCTCGCTTTATGGCACGACGGTGAACGGCCATGTTCTGGGAGCCGCGGCGCAATAAAGCCGCTTGGCCGTCCGGCAGATGAAACATTGTGGCGCGGGCCAGCGGATGTTCGCGCAGAGGCAGAGCGATCAGCTTTTGGCTGAAGGCTCTGCCTTTTGTTTTGACGAACAACCTGCCGCGATCAGCTTCGGGCGTCAGCGTTAATCCAATCACACTCTATCTTTATAAGATGGCGGCGGATTCAGACATGAGATGCAATCGACAGCGATTCAACATCATGTCATCCGGCTTTAATGGCTGCCGCCGCCACCGCCGCCCATACCGCTGCCGCCCAATGACTTACGGTGCCTCAACTCTTCCTGTTTGCGGTGCCGCAACTCTTCCTGCTTGCGTTTACGTTCCTGTTGTTTCAATTCCTCTTGGGTCTTTGTCCGATTCTGGTTTTGCATCATGTTCCGATTTTGGTTCATGTTCTGGTTTTGCAACTGATCCTGTGTTTGGGTTTGCAGTTGATCTTGCTGCTGGGTTTGGGTCTGCCCCATGGCGGGGCTGCTCATAACTGTCAGGCCGGCCAGGACAACAAGCAATCCGCCCAAGCCGCTGATGGTGCCGCCATGACAGCTTGAGCTTGAAACGACATCTCTGACTTTCATTTCATTACCTTTCATTGAATGATCTTTTCGGATTTTTACCTGATCGCAGGCTGGAAGATTGAACGTCATTGACATGGGTCAACCAATAAGTTGAAAATTTTCATGGCAATTTCAACTTCAAACTAAAATCCAAATAACATTTACTGCGGCATGGAATTTTCTTGGTTCAACGGGGCAGAGAGATTTCATTCAGAACGCGGCGCCAAGCATCAGATACGCCTGATGGCGGGAAAAATTCACGGAAGAATCACCCGAGACGCGCTGCGTATACCGGTAATCAACGCCGACATAAACCAGGCTGGTGAGGTAGTAACGCACGCCGACTGACATATCCGCTTCATTGTCCCATCGTGAAGACTGCTGGAATTCACTACATGCAAATGCAGCGCGCACAAATCCTGTAAGATCAGGGCGCAACGTCTGCTCCACGCGGCCGCCGGTCACGGTATAGATATAGGCGGGACTGCCGGAGAGCGTGGTTTCCTCGATCGAGCGGTCCAAAAACAGGACAGCGGCGGTGTTCTGCGCCGCCTGCCAGCGGATATTGGCGTCGGCCGCAGGCGTGGTGATGGTTTTAAACTCCGGATCGGCATAATATCGCACCATCACCCCGGCGGATGCCTCTCCCGATAAGGCCGGAGAGATACGGAACAACGCGCCGATGCTTGCGCGGTAGCCATCAGAGTTACGCTTATAGCCGAAATCATCCGGGGAATGGTCATAACGGCGCAGGTCTTCCAGGAACTCGGCAAAAGGACGCAAGCCCGACTGTGCGTCGTCACGCACGGATACGCCAAATGTATAGCGGTTGCGGTCGCGGTCGTGATTGTTGATCGGGCCATGCGTAGCCTCGACATTGCCAAAGGTTATGCGCTCCACGGCGCCGCCGGCGCGCACGCTGAAGTTGCCGAAACGATGCACCACGCCGGCATAGCCGTTCTGCTCCCAATAGGGGGGCGGGGTCAGTCCTTCGACAGCGTCAGGCGAGGCGCGGTCTTCATGTTCCATGAGTGCTGAAGCGCCGAGCAGGATGCGGGTGTTGCGGTCAACATCGATGCGGCCCTCGACAAGCGTGTGCCAGTCAGCGGTATTTTCACTTCCTTTGGTGAGATAGCCGGTTAGGTCTGTCCCGGCCTCGGCATAAAGCGCATTACGATTCCAGTTTGATTTGATGGCGATGCGCGGGGATATGCTGCCTACCTTGTCGGCAACCGTGCTGGAGCGGGTATCATAAATGTTGCTGTCATAAAACAAGCCCGCCTGAACCTCGGGATAAACCGTGAAGGACCCAAGTTTATAGCCAGGGCCACCGACTTCCGGCGCCTGCCTGGGGGCATTGCCGATCGTATCGGTAGGCAGCGGCGGCATGATGCGGACATCGGTTTCGACAAAGCTGCTCAGCTCACGGCTGATGGCCTTATGCACCGCGTCACGCTGGTCAGCCGGGGCGGCGGCGGTAATCAGACTGTCAATCTCCATATAAACCGGCAGGTTTGAGCCGACAAAATCCGGAACAGGCGCGGCGGCGGCGGGCACCACCGGCGGGCGCCCGGTATGGGCGAAGGAAGGCATTCCGGCGGTTGAGCTTGGCCGGCTGAGCGTGGCGCGGGCGCCTGCGCATGTGATCGATAAAGCGCTTGCAGAGGCGGTGAGCAATTGGACCACCATGGGCACCACGGTGATGACCCTCACCGCCGATGGCGTGCCGGACTTGACGATGACGGTGGCGCAGCTCTACTCGCTGCCTGCCACAGAGTTCGCGTATATCGTGCAGACTTATTATCCTTCCATCGTGCGGATCGACTCTCCGGTTGAGAATCTGGGGCTGCTCAAGAATTTGGCGATGACGGGCTCCACCGCGCTGACCGGGGTGAGCGTGACGCCATCGACCAGTAATGATCTGTATGCGATCTTTCTTGGCTCGGCCTCGGACAAGACCATCCCGATTAGTGCCGATACGGTGACCGCGGTGAACACCATCCTCGGCCTGCCGCCGCTGACACCCGAGGCAACCGCGGACATCGCGGCCAAGGCGGAAGCCGTGCGGCTGGCGATTTTGAGCGGCCACGGCTGATAAAGCGTATTTTCGGCGGGTAGGTTTGGCCAAACTGGATTGGAGCATGGCTTCAATCCAGTTTGATTCGTGCCCGCCGCCCGCCGGGGGGAGAAGCGGGCATGCCGGCTTCTCCCGCTTTTCACTGGCCATAGCTTGGGTACAAGCCTATATTTTGTGTTTTACAAAAAAATAAACAACTAGATATTGTGTTGTGTTCGATGCCGTCCAGGCTTAAAAAAAATAGCTGACCGCAGGTTTGCGGAGTCGCATGATGGAACCGCGTTGCAGCGCTTGCGCCGGGCTGGCGCGGCGGTGCGAGGGCGCGTGGTGGTTGGTGAACAGCGGCTTGGACAGAAGACAGGACAATGTGATGGACATGGTTGCCGGACACTCGCAGACGCAGCCCCCCGCGCTTGAGCGGATTTCCTCGATTTCGCGCCAGATATGGGCGGACAAGTACCAGCTTAAACACGAAGACGGAACACCGGTGGACCTCAGCATCGAGGATAGCTGGCGCCGCATCGCCCGGGCGCTTGCCGCCGTGGAGGCGGAGCCGGCGTTATGGGAGGACCGGTTTTATACAGCGCTGGAGGATTTCAAGTTTCTACCTGCGGGCCGCATCATCGCCGGCGCGGGCACCGAGCGCCGGGTGACGTTGTTCAACTGCTTTGTCATGGGCGACATCGAGGATGATCTCGGCGCCATTTTCGCACATCTGCGCGAGGCCGCGCTGACCATGCAGCAAGGCGGCGGCATCGGCTATGATTTCTCCACGCTGCGGCCCAAGGGCGCGGTGGTGAAGGGCGTCAGCGCCGATGCATCCGGCCCGCTCTCGTTCATGGATGTGTGGGATGCGATGTGCCGCACTATCATGTCGGCCGGGGCGCGGCGCGGCGCGATGATGGCGACGTTGCGTTGCGACCATCCTGATA
>NZ_JABEVC010000071.1 GCF_013044125.1 Acidocella sp.
CCATGGTCATCTGCGCGGCGGGCGGCAGGCTGAAAGACTCGGGCGTCTGCCCGGCCAGCACGGCGATGGCGTGCTCATATTGCGCGCGCGCCACCCCGGCGTTGATGAGCTGGGCTTGCGCGGCATCAAGCTGGGCGCGGGCGGTGATGACATCGGAGGGGGCGGCAACGCCCGCCGCCGCCTGGTTCTGGGCGATTTGCAGGCTGCGCGTGTCGGCCGCGACGGTGGCCTGGTAGAGCGCGATTGCCGCGTCGGCGGCGCGCAGATCCACATAATCAGCCGCCAGCGCTGCCTGGGCGCTCAAGGTGGCGTTGGCGAGGTCCGCGGCGCTGATCTGGGCGGCCGCCACATCCCCCTGCACCTGGCGGCGGATCTTGCCCCAGATGTCAGGCGTCCAGGAGGCGCTGCCCTCAAACGTGCCGGAGGTGCGCGGCCCGGTGCCAAGGCCGCTGGTGCCCTGCTTGGCCCGCGTCGCGCTGCCGGTGAGGCCGAGGCTGGGGAACAACCCGCCGCGGGCCTCCTGCACGATCTCCAGCGATTGCCGGTAGGCGTCATAATCAGCCAGCAGGGTTGCGTTGCGCACCGCCACCTGGGGCTCCAGCCGGTTGAGCTGCGGGTCGCCAAAGGCCTGCCACCAGTTGCCTTTGGGGGCGCCATCAGCCGGGGCGGCGCGCACCCAGCCGGCGGCGGCTTGGTAGCTGGCGGGCATGGCCAGTTGCGGGCGGTGGTAGTCCGGCCCCACCATGCAGCCGGAGAGGCCAAGCAGGCCAAGGAGGCTGAACGCCCATTTGCTGGTCATCGGTTTCATCGTGCCTCCACAATGCTGCCCGCGCGCGGCACGGCGGTGTCTGGCCGGCCGCGCAGGCGGGTGGCGAGCCGGTCCAGCCACAGATAGACGACGGGGGTGGTATAAAGAGTGAGCGCCTGGCTGACGATGAGGCCGCCAATGATGGTGAGGCCCAAGGGCTGGCGCAGCGAGGCGCCCTGGCCAAGGCCGATGGCGAGCGGCAAGGCGCCCAGCGCGGCGGCGAAAGTTGTCATCATGATCGGGCGGAAGCGCAAGGTGGCGGCCTGGTAGATCGCATCCTCGGGCGAGAGGCCCTGGCCGCGTTCCAGCTGCAGGGCGAAGTCGATCATCAGGATGGCGTTTTTCTTCACGATTCCGATGAGCAGGATGACGCCGATGAGCGCGATGATGGTGAGCGGCACGTTGAGCACCAGCAGGAACAGGGTGGCGCCCACCCCGGCGGAGGGAATGGTGGAGAGGATGGTGAGCGGGTGCATTGTGCTCTCGTAGAGAATGCCCAGCACGATATAAACCGCGGCCAGGGCCGCCAGGATGATCAGCGGCTCGGCGCTGGCGGTGGACTGGAAGGCGGCAGCGGTGCCCGCGAAATTGCCGGTGATGGTGAGCGGCACGTCCAGATTGCTCATGGTGCGGGTGATGGTGGCGGCCGCGGTGCCCAGCGCGACGCCGGCGGGCAGGTTGAAGGAGATGGTGGCGGCGACGCGCCCGCCATCATGGTTCACGGCGATGGCGGTGGAGCCGCGCGCATAGCTGGCGATGGCGGATAGCGGCACCATGGTTTCAGCATGGGTGCTCACGGCGCTGCCCGCCGAGGCGGCGGACCGGCCACTGGCGGCAATGGCGTTGATGGCGGCGTTGGTAGCTGAATCCAGCGCCACGCTGGCAACCGTGCCGCTGGCGCTGGCGGCCTTCGTGCTGGCGAGCACGGTGCCGGCGGGGGCGTTGGTCTGCGATGTGCCGCTGGCCACGCCGCCGGAGGTGGAAATGTAGATGCGCGAAAGATCAGCCGGGGTGCTCTGGTATTGCGGCGCCAGCTCCATCACCACCTGATACTGGTTCAGCTCGTTGTAAATAGTGGAGACGGCGCGCTGGCCGAAGGCATCATAAAGGGTGCTGTCAATTTCGCTGGGGGTGATGTTCATGCGCGCCGCCTGCGCGCGGTTGATGATGATGTTGGTCTCCAGCCCGCCTTGCTGCAGATCGGAGCTGACATCCGCCAGGTCTTTTTGCTGCTTCAGCGCCGCGATGATTTTGGGAATCCAGATGTTCAACGCATCGGGGGCATCGCTTTTGAGCGTGTATTGGTATTCGGCATTGCTGGAGCGCCCGCCGACGCGCAGATCCTGCGCCGCGACCAGGAAGGTTTGCACCCCGGGGATGCGCGCCAGCGGCTTGCGCAGCCGCGCCACGATGGCGGTGGCCGAGGCATGGCGCTGGGCCATGGGCTTGAGGGTGATGAAGAGAAAGCCGCTGTTGGTGGCGCGCCCGCCGGTGAAGCCGGCGGCCGAGGCAACGCCGGGGTCATGTTGCACGATGGCCTCCAGCTCTGTGAGTTTCTGCTTCATCAGCGGGAAGGAGATGCTCTGGTCCGCCTGCACAGTGCCGATCAGCAGCCCTGTGTCCTGCTCGGGGAAAAACCCTTTTGGCACCACGATGAAGAGGAGCACGTTGAGGAAGATGGTGAGTACCAGAACGGCGCCGACCAGCCTGGCGTGGCGCAAGGCCCAGCGCAGCGAGCGGGCATAACCCTCCAGCGTGGCGTTGAAGGCGCTCTCCAGCCAGCGCACCAGCCGGTTTGGCGTTTTGCCCGGCGGTTCCAGGCGCAAAAACATGGCGCAGAGCATCGGCGTGGCGGTGAGCGAGACGAGCAGCGAGATGAGGATGGTGATCGAGAGGGTCTCGGCGAATTCCTGAAACAGGCGGCCAAGCAGGCCGGGCATCAGCAAAATGGGCGTGAACACCGCGATGAGCGAGAGGCTCATGGACAGCACGGTGAAGCTCACCTCGGCGCTGCCGCGCAGGGCGGCCTCATGCGGGGCCATGCCCTCTTCCAGGTGGCGCATGGTGTTCTCCACCACCACGACCGCGTCATCCACCACGAAGCCGGTGGCGATGGTGAGCGCCATGAGGGAGAGATTGTCGATGGAGAAGCCGAGCAGGTACATCGGCCCGAAGGTGCCGATGATGGAGATGGGCACGGCAATGCCGGGGATGAGAGTTGCACGCGGCGAGCGCAGGAAGACGAACACCACCGCGACCACCAGCAGCACCGCGATGAAGAGGGTGCGCTCAGTGTCGGCCAGCGCGGCGCGGATGGATTGCGAGCGGTCCAGCGCGATGCCGAAATGGATGGCGGGGGGCAGCGCCGCGCGCAGGGTGGGGAGCATGGCGCGCAGCCGGTCCACGGTGCGGATGACATTGGCGTCCGGGCTGGGATGGATGATGACCAGCACGGCGTGCTGGCCGTTGTAGAGCCCGGCATTGTGCAGGTTCTCCACCGAGTTGGTGACCTGCGCAACATCCGAGAGCCGCACCGCCTCGCCGTTGCGGTAGGCGATGACCAGATTACGGTATTGCGCGGCCACGCTGGCTTGGTCGTTGGTGTAAATCTGGTAGCGCATGCCGCCGGCGTCGAAATATCCCTTTGGCGCGTTCGCGTTCGCGGCTGCCAGGGCGGCGCGCACATCCTCCAGCCCGATGCCGTAGCGCGCGAGCGGCCCTGGTTGCAATTCTACCCGGACCGCGGGCAGCGCGGAGCCGCCGAGCTCGACATTGCCCACGCCGTCGATCTGCGAGAACTGCTGCTGCAACACGGTATCGGCGGCGTCGTAGAGCTGGCCGGGGGTCATGGTTTTGGAGGTGAGCGCCAGCACCATGATCGGCGCGTCGGCGGGATTGAATTTCTCGTATTGCGGGTTGGCGCGCAGGGTGCTTGGCAGGTCTGCCCGCGAGGCCTGGATGGCGGCCTCCACATCGCGCGCCGCGCCGTTGATGCTGCGGTTCAGCCCGAATTGCAGGACGATGCGCGTGACGCCGACGCCTGATTGCGAGGTCATCTCGGTGACATCGGCGATGGTGCCCAGGTGGCGCTCCAGCGGTTCGGCCACGGTGGCGGCCATGGTGTCCGGGCTGGCGCCGGCCATGTTGGCCTGGACCTGGATGGTGGGAAAGGAGATCGGCGGCAGCGGCGCGACAGGAAGCTTGAAGAAGGCAAGCGCCCCGGAAAGCGCTATGCCCAGGGTGAGCAGCGTGGTGGCGACCGGGCGGCGGATGAAGATGGAAGAGAGGTTCATGCCGGTTTCAGGCGGCGGGAGAGATTGTCAAACGCCAAATAGACGACCGGCGTGGTGAACAAAGTGAGCACTTGGCTGACCGCGAGGCCGCCGATGATGGCCAGGCCCAGCGGCTGGCGCAGCTCCGAGCCCATGCCGCCCGCCAGCATGAGCGGCAGCCCGGAGAACATGGCGGCCAGAGTTGTCATGAGAATGGGGCGAAAGCGCAGCATGCAGGCTTCAAAAATCGCCTCGCGCGGGGATTTGCCCTCATTGCGTTCGGCGTGCAGGGCGAAGTCGATCATCATGATCGCGTTTTTCTTCACGATGCCGATGAGCAGCACGATGCCGATGATGCCGATGACATCCAGCCCATCGCCCGCCAGCCAGAGGAACACCAGCGCACCCACGCCGGCCGAGGGCAGCGTGGAGATGATGGTGACCGGGTGGATGAAGCTCTCATAGAGCACGCCAAGCACGATATAAACGGCGATAAGCGCCGCCAGCAGCAGGAACACCTCGTTGTTCAGCGAACTCTGGAACGCCTCGGCGGCGCCGGTGAAATTCATCGTGACCGAGGGCGGGAGGTTGAGGGATTTTTCCGCCCGCGTGATCGCGTTCACCGCGCCGCCGAGCGAGGCGCCGGGTGCGAGGTTGAAGGAGATGGTGCTGGCGGGAAACTGGCCGAGATGCTCCAGCACCAGGGGCTCGGGCTGGCTGGTGAAGGTGGCGATGGCCGAGAGCGGCACCTGGCCGCCGGTGGCCGTGGAGGACGGCAGGTAGATGTTGCCCAGCGAGGCGATGCTCGTCATCTTCGCGGGGTCCACAGTGAGAATCACGCGGTACTGATCGGTCTGGGTGAAGATGGTGGAGATGATCCGCTGGCCGAAAGCGTCGTACAAGGCGCTGTCCACCGTGGCGGGGGTGATGCCAAAGCGGGCGGCGTTGGTGCGGTCTATGTTGATGAAAACGGAGTTGCCTGCGGCCTGGAGCTGGCTTGCGACATCGGTGAGCTGCGGCAGCGCGCGTAATTTGGCCATGAGCGGGGGGATGTAGCGGGCAAAAGCGGCCTGCGAGGGGCTTTGCAGCACGAATTGGTACTGCGCCGGGGAGACCATGGTGTTGAGCGTGAGGCTTTGCACCGGTTGCAGGTACAGCGAAATGCCCGGCACGGCGGCGGCCTCGCGGCTGAGCCGCGCGATGATCTGCGCGGCCGGGGCGCTGCGCGCGCCCTTGGGCTTCAGGTTGATGAGAAAGCGCCCCTGGTTGAGCGTGATGTTGGTGCCGTCGACGCCGATATAGGAGGTGAGGCTGACAACGTCTTTATCTTTCAGGAGCGCATCGGCCAGCGCCTGCTGGTGCTGGGCCATGGCGGCGTAGGAGGTGGTTTGCGCCGCTTGGGAAATGCCCGCGATGACGCCGGTATCCTGCACCGGGAAAAAACCCTTGGGGATGAACGCGTAGAGCGCGATGGTGAGCACCAGCGTGCCGATGGCCACCGCCAGGGTGAGGCGCGCATGGGCCAGCACGCGCTCCAGCCCGCGCCCGTAGGCGGCGAGCAGGCGGTTGAACTGGCGCTCGTTCCAGGCCTCGAAACGTGAAGGTGTGTCCTCGCCTTTTTTGTGCAGCAGGCGCGCGCAGAGCATCGGCACCAGGGTGAGCGAGACCACTGCGGAGATGATGATGGTGATCGCCAAGGTCACCGCGAATTCGGAGAATAGCCGCCCCACGACATCGCCCATGAACAGCAGCGGGATGAGCACCGCGATGAGCGAGACGGTGAGCGAGATGATGGTGAAGCCGATCTGGCCAGCACCCTTCAGCGCCGCCTGCAACGGAGGCTCGCCCATTTCAATGTAGCGCGAGATATTCTCGATCATCACGATGGAGTCATCCACCACAAATCCCGTCGCCACGATCAGCGCCATCAGGGAGAGATTGTCGATGGAGAAATGGCTCAGATACATGAAGGCCAGCGTGCCGATGAGCGAGACCGGCACGGAGATGCTGGGGATGATGGTGGCGCGCAGGTTGCGCAGGAACACGAAGATGACGGCGATGACGAGGCCGATGCTTAAGGCCAGCTCGAACTCGGCATCGTTGACCGAGGCGCGGATGGAGGTTGTGCCGTCGCTCATCACGCTGACCACCATCGCCGCGGGGAGGCCGGCGGTGAGGCTTGGCAGCTCACGCTTGATGGCGTCCACCGTGGCGATGACATTGGCGTTGGGCTGGCGCTGCACGTTGAGGATGATGGCGGGCGTGCGGTTGGCCCAGGCGCCCAGCTCGGCGTTCTCCGGGGCGGCGATGATCTTGGCGACATCGCCCAGATAAACCGGGGTGCCGTTTTTATACGCCACCACGATCTTCTGATATTCGGCGGCGCGGGTGATCTGGTCGTTATCGTTGATGGTGTAGCTCTGCGTGGGGCCGGAGAAGCTGCCTTTGGGGGTGTTGACGTTGAGATTGCCGATGAGCGTGCGGATATTGTCCAGGCTGATGCCATAGGCGGCGAGCGCCCGCGGGTTGACCTCGATGCGCACTGAGGGGGTGTTGCCGCCGCTTACCGTCACCAGGCCGACGCCGGGAACCTCCGAGATGCGTGCCGCCAGACGCGAGTTGGCGAGCGCTTCCACATCCGTCAGCTTCATGGTTTTGGAGGTGATCGCCAGGGTGAGCACCGGGGCGTCGGCGGGATTCACCTTGGCGTAGACCGGCGGGGCGGGAAGATCAGCGGGCAGCAGGTTGCCCGCCGCGTTAATCGCCGCCTGCACCTCCTGCTCGGCAACATCGAGGCTTAGCGAGAGGTTGAACTGCAAGGTGATGACCGAGGCCCCGGCGGAGCTGGCCGAGGACATCTGATTCAGCCCTACCATCTGGCCAAGCTGGCGCTCCAGCGGGGCGGTGATGGAGGAGGTCATCACCTGCGGCGAGGCGCCGGGGTAGAAGGTCTGTACCTGGATGGTGGGGTAGGTGACATCAGGCAGTGCCGAGACGGGCAGGTATTTGAACGCGACCAGCCCGGCCAGGACAAAGGCGAGCATCAGCAGCGAGGTCGCCACCGGCCGCAGGATGAAAACCCTGGAGGGATTCACGGGGCGGCGGCGGTCGCGGCCACGCTGACCTTGGCGCCGCCGCTCAGGCGGTCCACGCCGTCGGTCACCACCACCTCGCCGGGGGTGATGCCTTTGGTGATGACGGTGTTGGTGCCATCAGAGGGCCCGGTGGTGACGGGCTGCACGCGCACGGTGTCATCAGCGTTGACGACATAGACATATGTGCCCGGCGCGCCGGTCTGCACGGCCTGGCTTGGCACCAGCGTGGCGTTTTGCAAGGTGTTCACCAGCAGATGGATGTTGACGAACTCATTGGGAAAGAGCGCGCCATCAGTATTGGCGAATTTGGCGCGCAGCTTCACCATGCCGGTTGCGGTGTCCATCTGGTTGTCAACCGCGGTGAGGACGCCCTTCTCCAGCCGGGTGGTATCATCGCTGGCGTAGGCGGTGGCGGTGAGTGTGGCCCCCTGCCCCAGCCGCACCAGCACCGGCGCCAGATCCGCCTGCGCCACGGAGAAGATCACCGTGGTCGGCGACATGGTGGTGACCACGGCGATGCCGGTGCTGCTGCCGGGGGTGACGTAATTGCCGGGGTCCACCAGCCGCAAGCCGACCTTGCCGGCCACCGGCGAGGTGATGTGGCAATAGGCGAGGTTGAGGCGGGCCTGGTCGATATTCGCCTGATCGGATTTGGTGGCGGCGGTGTCCTGCGCGACGAGAAAGGTCTGGTCGCTCACTTGCTGCGCGGAGATGGAGTCCTGGCGGGCCAGAATCTGGTAGCGCGCGAGGTCTGATTTCGCCTGGCCGAGGGCCGCCGTGTCCTTCGCCAGCGCGGCCTGATATTGCTCAAGCTGAATCTGGTAAGGGCGGGGGTCGATCTCGGCAAGGAACTGGCCCTTGGTGACGTTCTCGCCCTCGGTGAAGGCAACCTGGGTGAGATAACCGCTGAGCTGCGGCAGCACGGTGATGGTGGCGGTGGGGGTGACGGTGCCAAGCTCGTCGAGCACCACGGGCATCGCCCCGCTGACAGCCTTGGCGGCGCCGACAGCCTGCGGCCCGGGCTTATGCGTGCCGGGGCCCGTGCCCGCGTGGCGATACCAGATGAAGCCAAAGAGAAGGAGCGCGAGCGCCGCGAAAATCCAGCGCTTTTTGCCGCGCTTGGGCGCTGCCACAGGGTTAACCACGCCACACTCTCCCCACCAAACTCGTAGGGTCTATAGCCCGTTACAATGCGCTTGTCCCGGTGGGGAGTTTGCGGGTTGATGACAAAGAGTAACCCGGCCTTGGCGTGGATTGTGGATTAGAGCGCGGCGATGCGCTCCAGCCCGCCCATGTAGGGGCGCAGCACGGCGGGCACGTTCACCGAGCCATCCTCGTTCTGGTGATTCTCCAGCACCGCGATGAGCGCGCGGCCCACCGCGACGCCCGAGCCGTTGAGCGTGTGCACGAAATCCGGCTTGCCCTCGGGCATGCGGTAGCGCGCGTTCATCCGCCGGGCTTGGAAGGCACGGGTGTTGGAGCAGGAGGAAATCTCGCGGTACATCCCCTGCCCCGGCAGCCAGACTTCGAGGTCGTAGGTTTTCACCGCCGAGAACCCGGTATCCCCGGCGCAGAGCAGCATGCGGCGGTAGGGCAGTTCCAGGGCTTCCAGAATGGTCTCGGCGCAGGTGGTCATGCGCTCATGCTCGGCTTCAGACTCCTCGGGGCGGGTGATGCTGACCAGCTCCACCTTGGAGAACTGGTGCTGGCGCAGCATACCGCGCACATCGCGCCCGGCGGAGCCTGCCTCGGAGCGGAAACAGGGGGTAAGCGCGGTCACGCGGATCGGCAACTGCGCGGCGGGCAGGATTTCACCTGCCACCAGATTGGTCAGCGAGACCTCGGCGGTGGGGATCAGCCAACGGCCGTCGGTGGTTTTGAACAGATCCTCGGCGAATTTGGGCAACTGGCCGGTGCCGAACATCGCGCTATCGTTAACCAGCAGCGGCACCACGGTCTCGGTGTAGCCGTTTTGCGTGGTGTGGGTGTCGAGCATGAACTGCCCCAGCGCGCGCTCCAGCCGGGCCAGCGCGCCGCGCAAAACCGTGAAGCGCGAGCCAGCGAGCTTGGCGGCGCCGGCGAAATCCATCAGCCCCAGCTTCTCGCCGATCTCGAAATGCTCCCGCGGCGGGAAGGGAAACTCGGGTTTCTTGCCCCAGGTTTTCACCTCGGCATTGGCATTCTCGTCGCGGCCCTCCGGCACGGCGGCGTCGAGCACATTGGGGATGGCGGATAAGGTCTCGCGGATCAGCAGTTCCAGGCGCGGAACCTCGGCTTCCAGCGCCTCCATCTGGCCGCGCAGGGCGCCGCCTTCGGCCTCCAGGGCGCTGGTATCATGCTTGGCGCGCTTGGCCTCGCCGATGCGCTTGGCCAGCGCGTTGCGGCCGGCCTGAAGCTCCTGCAACTGCGCCACGGCCGCCCGGCGCTCGCCATCCAGCGCAATCAACTCGCCTGAGAGCGGCAAAATCCCCCGCCGCGCCAGCGCCGCGTCAAACACCGCCGGGTCCTGGGTGATCGCCTTTATATCATGCATGGTCTGCCTCCAGCGGCACTTTCGGCTCCACCATCTTCACGGCGAAGAGCGAAATCTCGAACAAAAAGATCAACAACCCGGCCATCAGGCACTGTGAGGGCACATCAGGCGGCGCCATGATGGCGGCCACGATGAAACAGCCGACGTAAGCATAGCGGCGGTATTTTTTTAAGGCGGCGGAGTTCACGATGCCCACGCGCCCGAGCAGGGTGAGCAGCACCGGCAGCTCGAAGCTGAGGCCAAAGGCGAAGATCAGCTTCATCACCACGTTCAGATAATCGCTCACCTTGGCCAGCAGGGCGATCTGCACATCGCCATTGCCGCCACTCGTCTGGAAGCTGAGGAAGAATTTCCACGCGACGGGGAAGAACACATAATAGGCCAGCGCGCCGCCCATGAAGAACAAAATGGGGGTGACGATGAGAAACGGCAGCATCGCCCGCTTCTCGCGCTTGTAGAGCCCCGGCGCCACGAACAGCCAGAGCTGCCCCGCGATCATGGGAAAGGAGATGAACGCGGCGGCGAACACGGAGACCTTCACATAGGTGAAAAACGCCTCAAACAGCGCGGTATAGATCAGCTCCGGCTTCTCGCCGCGCGCCTCCAGAGCGTGCGCCAGCGGGGCTGCCAGGAATTCATAGATCCGCGCGGCGAAATGGTAGCAGACAATGAACGCGACGATGAAGGTGATCCCTGACCACATCAGCCGCTTGCGCAGCTCGCTCAGGTGCTCCATCAACGGCATTTCCCGATCGTTGATCTCGTCATCCGGCCCCACGGCTGGCGTTTCCATCTCGGCCACTTAATACCCCCAGCGTTTCGTGCCCGGCGGAATAAAGGCCGGAACCGGCTTTTTGCGCGCCGCGTCCGGCGGGATGAAGGCCGGCGACTCGGGCGTTTCTTCCACCACCGGGGCAGGCGGCACATAGGCCGGAGTCGCCACATCGCCGGTGGCCTTGGCCAGCTCCCCGCGCAGCGTGCCGCTGGGGTCAAGCGTTTGTTCCGCGGCGCTCTTGAAGTCAAAATTGCGGAGCTTGCTCAGCTCGCCCTTCACATCGGCCAGATTGGCCTCGCGCATCATTTCATCAACATGGCCCTGGAATTCGGCTGCCATGCCGCGCGCCTTCTTGATCAGGCTGGTGACCGTGCGGATCGCCACAGGCAAATCCTTCGGCCCGATGGCAACCAGTGCCACCGCCATTATCAGACCAATCTCGCCCCAGGAAAATCCGAACATTGTTCGCTTGCTAGCAGAGCCTTAAGGGTTGGGCAAAGCGGCGGCGACGCGGGCCAGCCCGGCATCATCCAGCCCGAGCGCGTGCAGATGCGCCATGGTGTTCTCCAGATACTCCCGGCAGGTGCCCAGATCGCCCTTCGCCGCTGCGATCATCGCCGCCGTTTGCGCCGCGCTCAGCTCTTTTATGTAGCGCGGATGGGCCGTGTTGATGACGAAGGTAAGCGCCGGAAAGCGCTCCTCCCCGGCCCGCAGCATCACCCAGCGCGCATGATAGGCGCCGCCGAACATCTCGCGCTGCCACAAAATTTCCAGCTCCTGGCGCACCACGGGGGCTTTGATGCGAAACGCCAGCCCCCGGCAGGCGCCGCCGCGGTCCAGCGCCAGGACCAGCGCCGGGGTCTCGCGCGTGCCGCGGCCCATGAACATTTTGAGGCAGAAACGCCGGTGCCAGCCGTGCAGATGCGCCGGGCGGACCTCGGCATACTCGAACGCCGGGTTCCAGATGAGCGAGCCATAGCCGAACACCCACAAATCCTGGGCGGGGTCGTGCCGGGCGAGGCTGGCGTCGAGCAGCGCGGCCATCTCGGCCTCGGTGCGCTGAGGGGTATCGTTCGGGCTGATCAACGCCTGCGACTCCCGGTAGGCCCGCAAAGTGCCGTCCAGCAGGGATTCGCGGGTCAGCTTCAGGATCATGCGCTGGTTCCAGCCTCCGCCGGTGCCGCCGCCGTGGACGGACCGGAGGGGTCGATGAGCAATTCCTCGCGCCGGGGCAGATCACGCAGGCTGTTGAGGCCGAATTGCGCCAGAAAGGCGGGCGTGGTGCCCCAGAGCGTAGGCCGGCCTGGGGTCTCGCGCCGGCCCTTGGGCGTGACCAGGCCGTTCTCCAGCAGCAGGTCCAGCGTGGTCTGGGAGAGCGAGGCGCCGCGGATTTCCTCGATTTCGGTCCGGGTGACGGGCTGGTGGTAGGCGACGATGGCCAGCGTCTCCATCGCCACGCGCGGCAGCCGGCGCGGCAGCTCCACCACCTTGCGCAAGGCGGGCGCGATATCCGGCGCCGTGCGGAACTGCCAGCCCCCCGCCACCTGCACCAGATTAACCCCGCGCGGCGCATAGAGCGCGGCCAGCGCCGCCATCACCGCGTCCACATCCGCGTCCTCGGGCAGCAGATTGGCCAGAACACGGGGTGTCACCGGCTGGGTGGCGGCGAACACCACCGCCTCGGCCAGGCGCAGCGCCTGGTTTTGGTCTGTCTCACTCATCAACGGCCTCACTCTCGCCCGTGTTACGCAACAGAATTGGGCCAAAAATTTGTTCCTGACGCAATTGCAAACTGCCGCCCTTGGCCATTTCCAGCCCTGCGATCAGCGTCGCGGAGATGGCGGCGCGGCGGGGAATGCCGTCCTCCAGCCCCTCGGGCAGAAATTGCTCCAGGCTCGACCAGTCCGGCAGCGAGCCGACCAGCCGGGCCAGGCGCTCCAGCGCGTTCTGCACCGAAAAATACACCATCGGCCGTGGTTTGTACTGCAATTTCGCCCCGGCGCGGCGGCGCGCGGCGAGATAGGCGCTGAGCAGCCCGCTCATCTCCAGGCGCAGGCCTGAACGGTCGGTCTCGGTGAATTCCTCAGGCGTGCCGCGATGGAAGAAATCCCACCCGAGCTGCGGGCGCTGGCCCATCCAGGCCGCGGCGGCGCGCACGGCCTGGAGATCGCGCAGGCGGCTCGCCAGCGTCTCGGCCGCGTTCTCCGCGTCCTCCGGCTCACCCAGGGCCGGGACCAGCAGGCGCGACTTCAGCCAGGTGAGCCAGGCGGCCATCACCAGCCAATCAGCCGCCAGCTCCAGGCGGATTTTCCGCGCGCCCTCAATCACCGCGAGAAATTGTTCGACCAGCGCCAGGATAGAGATTTTCGCCAGATCGACCTTTTGCGCGCGCGCCAGCTCCAGCAGCAGATCCAGCGGGCCTTCAAACCCCTCAAGCTGCAGAACAAGCGACTCAGTTTCCACTGCCATGCCCCGTAATCTGCAGGATAATCTGCTCTGCCCAGGGCAGTATGCGGCCCATGGATTCCTGAAACGGGTCAAACCGCAGGCCGAACTGCGCCAGCACCAGGGGCAGGATGAATATGACCAGCAAAACCAGTATGATGCCCTGCCTCTCAAACCCCGCCAGCCAGCGCGCGGCGGGCAGCGGCAACACGCCGACGGCGATGCGCCCGCCATCCATCGGCGGCATGGGAAACAGGTTGAAAAGGCCGAGAACAAGATTGATTTCAATAAAATAAACCAGGAAATCAACGCTGTGCCCGATGTTGAGCAAAAAGCCGCCGAGCACCGCCAGGGCGAAGTTCATCAGCGGACCGGCGGCGGCCACTACCGCCATCAACTGGCGCGGATGGCGCGCGCCGTTCAGCCGCAATTCCATGGGGTTGACCGGCACGGGCTTCGCCCAGCCATACATGAAGGCGACATGGCCGATGGTGGAGAGCTGGCCCACCGCCAGAATCAGCGGGAAGAGGATGCTGCCGAACGGGTCGATATGTTTCAGCGGGTTGAGCGTGAGCCGCCCTGCCCGCTGGGCCGTGGTGTCGCCCAGCAGCCGCGCCGCCGCGCCATGCGCCAGCTCATGCAGCACCACGGAAATGACCAGCGCGAGGATGACCTCCAGAGTGCCGGTGCTCATGCGCCCAGGGCTTCCAGAATCTGGGTGTTCCCCGCCATGTCCCCGGGGCAGTACAGCGCGATGTCGCACCCGGCCGCCAGCGCCGCCAGCGCGCGCTCAGCCGGGCTGCCGGAGAGCGCGTGCATCGCCAGGTCGTCGCTCACCAGCGTACCGGAGAAGCCGATTTCGCCACGGATGATATCGCGGATCACCGTGGGGGAGATCGTGGCCGGGTTTTGCGGGTCGAGATGTTCGTAGATGACATGTGCCGTCATCGCCCAGGGGAGGTTGTTATTATACGCGAAGGGGTAGAAATCGGCGCTCAGATCCGCCGCGTCCACGCGCGGCAGGGCGAGGTGGCTGTCCACCATCGCGCGGCCGTGGCCGGGGATGTGCTTCATCACCGGGATGACCCCCGCGGCGATAATGCCACGCGCCATTTCCGCGCCCAGTTGCGCCACCACCTGCGGGGCGGATGAGAAGGCGCGGTCGCCAATGATATCGCTGGCGCCGGGGTGGCGAAGGTCCAGCACCGGGGCGGCGGCAACGTCAAAACCGGCGGCGCGCACCATTTGGCCAAGCGCGAGACCTTGGGCGTAAGCGGCCTCGGGAGTTTTCAGCGTTCCGGCGGCGGGCATCGCTGGCCAGTTCGGCGGGCGTAGCCGGGCGACGCGGCCGCCTTCCTGGTCAACCATCAGGACCGCGCCGGGCGGCAGCGCTTCACGCAATTGCGCCGTAAGTTCCGATAGCTGATGCGTGTCTTGAATGTTGCGGCTGAACAGGATGACCCCCCGGGGACGATGCGCGCGCAACAGCGCCCGTTCGCCGGGCAGGAGATGCAAGCCCGAAATGCCGAGAATTGCCGGCTTCAAAACGGCGCGACGGTGCAGGCCGCCCCTTTTGCCGCCACGGCGGCGCAAAATGCCTGCGCCGCAGCGGGGGTGACAAACCCGTCCACCCGCAGGCGCCAAACGCTCTTGCCGTTGACCACGGCGGGAAGAATGACAGGCGATTTACCGGCCAGCAGATCGGGCATTTTGCGCTTCAGCCCATCCCATACGCTTTGCGCGCCCGCTTCATCAGCCGTGGCGGCGAGTTGCACCTGCGCGGGGGCGGCAGGCTTCGCCGCCGCAGCGGCTGGCGCAGGCGTTGATGCGGGCGTTGGCGCAGAAGTTGATGCCGGTGTTGGCGCGGGTGTTGGCGCGGGCGTTGGCGGCGGCTGGTTGATGCCTGCGGCCTGGTCCAGCTGTGCGACATCGGGCGGCGGGGTGGCAGGGGCCAGTTGCGGCGGCGCGCCGGAGGCATCGCCGGACATGATCTGCTGGTCGGCCCCCGGCACTGTGAGGCCGCCAGGATCAAGCGGCGCGACCCGCAGCGGCCCCGGCGGCGGGCTGATGACCGGCGGCGGGCCAAAACCCGTGGCGCGCACACCGCCCCACAGCAGCGCCACCAGAATCAGCAATACGGAAACGCCACCCGCCCCCAGCACCATCTTGCGGACGGCCTGGTCCATCGGCGGCGCGGGCCGGTGGGTCTGGTAGATGAATTCTTCGTCGCCGGGATCGCTCAAGCCTATCTCATCTCCTCAACCGGGGTGACACCCAGCACCGCTAACCCTGAGCGCAGCACGATGGCCGTGGCCGCGACAAGGGCGATCCGCGCCGCCGTTTCCACGGGGGATTCAGCCTGGATGAAGCGCAGGGCGGCATTGTCGCGCCCGGCGTTCCACAACGCATGGAAATCTCCCGCCAATTCATACAGATAAAACGCAATCCTGTGCGGCTCGCGCGCTTCGGCCGCCTGCTCGACCATGCGCGGCCAGCTGATGAGCCGGCGGATCAGCGCCAGTTCTTCCGGGGCGGTGAGCGAGGAGAGCTCAGCGCGCGCATCCACAGCCCCCGCCGCGCGAAGCACGGAGCGGCAGCGCGCATGTGCGTATTGCACATAAAACACAGGGTTGTCGCGCGTTTGCGCCACCGCGGCGTTGAGGTCGAAATCCATCTGCGCGTCGGATTTGCGCATGAGCATGATGAAGCGCACCGCGTCCGGGCCGACCTCGTCGATCAGGTCGCGCAGTTCCACGAAGGTGCCCGCCCGCTTGCTCATGCGCACCGGGGCGCCGTCCTTCATCACGCGCACGATCTGGCACAGCAGCACGTCCAGCCGTGCTGGGGTATCGCCCGCCAGGGCCTTCACCGCCGCCTGCATGCGCCGCACATAGCCGCCGTGGTCGGCGCCCCACACGTCGATCATCGCGGTGAAGCCGCGCGCCATCTTGTCCGCGTGGTAGGCGACATCATTGGCGAAATAGGTGTTGCTGCCGTCGGATTTCATCACCGGGCGGTCAACGTCGTCGCCAAAATCAGTGGAGCGGAAGAGCGTCTGCTCGCGCGGCTCCCAGTCCTCCGGCGTCTTGCCCTTGGGTGGCTCCAGCACGCCCTCATAGATCAGCCCGCGGGCCTTCAGCCTGTCCAGCGCGCGCACCACGCCGCCGGCTTCCACCATTGCGCGCTCGGAGGAGAATACATCATGCACCACGCCCAGCGCCGCCAGATCCTCGCGCACCAGCTTCAGCATCTCGGCCACGGCGAAGTCCCGGAAAATATCCAGCCAATGGGCTTCCGGCGTTTCGGCGAACTCATCGCCATATCGCTCCGCCAGCGCGGCGCCGATGGGAATGAGATATGCGCCGCCATATTGCATGCCGCCGGAAACGGTATCGATATAGGCTTGCGGCGAGAGGCCCAGCGCCTCCAGATAGCGAACATAGACCGAACGGCCAAGCGCGATGACCTGCGCCCCCGCGTCGTTGACGTAGAATTCCTTGGTGACCGCATATCCCGCCTTGGCCAGTAGATTCGCCAGCGCATCGCCCACCACGGCGCCCCGGCAATGGCCGACATGCAGCGGCCCGGTGGGGTTGGCGGAGACATATTCCACATTGACGCGCCCGCGCCCCGCACCTTGGCCGTACCCCTCGCCCGCCGCCAGGATCACCGGCACCTGCGCCAGCAGCAAAGCTGGCTCCAGCGTGAGGTTGAGAAACCCCGGCCCGGCCGGCTCCGCCTTGGCGATGCCGGGGCGCATGCCCAGGCTGGATGCCAGGGCGGCGGCGATCTCGCGCGGGTTTTTGCCTGCCGGTTTGGCCGCCACCATCGCCGCGTTGCTCGCCATGTCGCCATGGGCGGCATCCTTGGTCGGCGTCACCTCGATGCGGGCTAAAATCTCTCCGGGCAAGCCTGGCAGCAGGGCCGCAAGATCTTCCAGAACCCAGGCGCGGGCCTGGGCGAACATGTTCTCGGTCATCATCACTCTTTCAAGCCGGCACTGCCGGGTTGGTCAATCTTGCGTATTCGTCCAATGCGTAGCGGTCGGTCATGCCTGCCACATAGTCACGCACCACGGTGGCCGCCTGCGCGCTGCCCGGCTCGCCCGCGCGCACCCGCCAGTCGTCAGGCAGCAGATACGGGCGCTCCAGCAGCAGCCGGCCCAGCTCCGTGGTCACCACCCGGGCTTTGTGAGTCATACGGTTGACGCGCCAGTGCCGGTACATCCGCTCGAACAGGAAAGCCTTGATCTCGCGGTGCGCCGCCGCCAGGGCGGGGGAAAAGCCGATCACCGGGGTTGCGGCATCGCGGATCGCGTCGGCATCCGCCGGCGCCAGCGCCGCCAGCCGGGCGGCACTTTCGCGCAGCACATCGTGCACCAGGGCGTTGATCATGCGGCGGCTCAGCTCGTGGCGCACGCGGTTGGTCTCACCTGTCAGCGACTGGGATTCGCACAAGGCGCCCCCGATCAGCGGCAGATGGGCAATATCGGCAAAGCCGAACAGCCCGGCGCGCAGGCCGTCGTCCATGTCATGCGTGTTGTAGGCGATGTCGTCGGCGAAGGCCGCCACCTGCGCCTCGGCGGAGGTCTGGCGCAACAGGTCGAGCGGGTATTTCACGTCAAACGCGGCGATATAGGCCGGGGGGTTACGCAGCGGGCCGTTGTGCTTGGCCAGGCCCTCCAGCGTCTCCCAGCTTAAATTCAGCCCGTCAAACGCGGCGTAGCGATGCTCCAGCAGGGTGACGACACGCAGGCTCTGCGCGTTATGGTCAAACCCGCCAAAGGCTTCCAGCGCCTCGTTCAGCCCGCGCTCGCCCGCATGGCCAAAGGGCGGATGCCCCAGATCATGCGCCAAAGCGAGGCACTCGGTCAGGTCTTCATCCAGCCCCAGCTTGCGCGCGATGCTGCGCGCGATCTGCGCCACCTCCAGGCTGTGGGTCAGCCGGGTGCGGTAGAAATCGCCCTCGCGGGTGACAAACACCTGGGTTTTGTACTGCAGCTTGCGGAAGGCCGAGCAGTGCACCACGCGGTCGCGGTCGCGCTGATAGGGGCTGCGGTCATCGGAGTGGATTTCGGCGAATTGCCGGCCGCGCGAGCGCGCCGCCTGCACCGCATAAGGGGCTAACGTCATACGCTCAGCCTTAACCCATCCCCACCCTTACCTCCAAGGCCCGGACGCACTATATAAGCAGGCATGAGCGAAACACTTGAAACTTTCCGGCTTTCTCCGGCCGCCGCCGCACGGGTGGCGGAGATTCTGCAAAGCGAACCAGCGCAGAAAGCCCTGCGCGTGGAGGTGATGGCGGGTGGCTGTTCGGGTTTTCAGTACAGGTTTAACCTCACCGCCGAGCAGCACCCTGACGATCTGGTGATCCAGGCGCAGGGCGCGACCGTGTTTGTTGACCCCAGCAGCCTGGAGTTGCTCGCAGGCGCGGAGCTGGAGTTCAAGGACTCCCTGATGGGCGCGCATTTTGCGGTGAAAAACCCGATCGCCAAATCCTCCTGCGGCTGCGGCACGTCGTTTTCCGTTGATTAAGATCACCACCTGGAACGTGAACTCGGTGCGCACGCGCGAGTCGCATGTCGCCGATTTTCTCGCCCGCGAGCAGCCGGACCTGCTGCTGCTGCAGGAAATAAAATGCGAGGAACACCAGTTTCCGCGCATGGCTTTCAAGAACCTGGGTTATGATGCCGTGGTCGTCGGCCAGAAATCCTATAACGGCGTCGCTGTGCTGCACCGCGCGCCGGTTGAGGTTTTGCACCCAAAGCTGCCGGGCATGCCGGAGTCCGACACGCATGCGCGCTTCATCGAGGTGCGCGCCCAAGGCATTACGGTTGGCAATCTCTACCTGCCCAACGGCAATTCCGGCGGGGATGAAGGCTATGCCTACAAGCTGGCCTGGATGGCGGCGCTGCGCGCGCATTCAGCAAGCCTTATGGAGGCTGATGCCGATTTCATCCTGGCGGGTGATTACAACGTCTGCCCAACCGGCGCTGATTTCGCCCCCCGCGCCCTGCCGGCGGGCGATGCGCTGCTCCGCCCGGAGACGCGCGCGGCCTTCAACGCGCTAATCTGGACCGGGCTGACCGACGCCACCCGCGCGCTGCACCCCAGCGAGACCCTCTATACCTTCTGGGATTATCAGGCCGGAGCGTGGGACCGCAACGCCGGGCTGCGGATTGATTTTCAGCTGCTCTCGCCGCGTCTGGCGGAACGGCTGACGGATATGATCATCCATAAGGATGAACGCGCCAAGCCGCAGCCCTCTGACCATGTGCCGCTTTCAGTGAAACTCGCCAAAGCCGCCTGAGCGGCGGGCTTGCTCAACCCTCCAGCACCGTGCGGGCCTTGCCTTCGGCCAGCGCTTGCGCCAGCGAGGTGCCATCCAGCTCACGCGCCACCGCATCGCGCACCCGGCGCATCACCCGGCGGATCTCGCAGCTCTGCTCGTCCCGGCAGTCGTCGCATTTGCGGTAATAATTCACGCTGACGCAGGAGAGCGGCGCCAAAGGGCCGTCCATGATCCGCACGACCTGCCCGAAGGTGATCAGGTCCGCCGGTTTGGCCAGGGCGTAGCCGCCGCCACGGCCGCGGCGGCTGCGCACCAAGCCATTGCGGTTGAGCTCCAGCAAAATCGCCTCAAGAAATTTTTTCGGCAGATTTTCACGCTCGGCAATGTCGCTCACCAGCAGCAGCTCATCGCTGTTCCCGCGCGCCAACACCAACAGCGCCTGCAGCGCATATTTGCATTTTTGCGACAGCATGAACCTTCTCCTAAACCCGCTTAATTCGTGTGACTTTCTCTATAGCACCGCTTGCCTGGCAGAAATACAGGCGTGGCGCCAAGCGCGAAAATCACCTGAAATGAGCCTTGCCTCCGGCCGGGATGATTGAAAGCGGGCATATTCCGGCTGCGGCTGGGCCATATGCGCGCGGGCGTTTTTCCTATTGGCTTGCTGGGTTTTTGGCGGGAAACCGCGCGCGCGAGGAAGCGCGAAAGAGCGCCGTCTTTTTTTGGAAAAAGACGGCGCCCCAAAAGACTTTTATTATTTATTCAATAAGTTGAAGGGCGAATGCTATTCCGGAACGCTCTCGCCGGAACCGCCCAGCTCGGCGGGGAAATCCTTCAGCTTGGGCAGACCATCATGCATGGGCAGCACCGTCTCGGCATAATTCACATGCAACTGGGGGATAAAAGCCAGATCGGGCAAGGTGGCCGCGAAAATATCCACCAGCCCGAAGCCCGGATGGCGCGTAAGCACATGCCCGCCGCATTTTTTGCAAAATGCGCGCTCGCTCGCCGGGGTTTTGGCGTAGCTCACGAGTGCGTCCTCCCCCTCGGCGACCCGTACATCCTCCGGCTTCCATAAGGTAAACGCATTCACCGGCGAGGCTGACCACGACCGGCAGGACCCGCAATGGCAATAGCCCATGCCCGCCGGGGCCCCTGTGGCCTCAATCGTCACCGCGCCGCAAAAACAGCTGCCTTTATAAGTTGTGCTCATTATTCTGGTCTCCTCCTGGGGTTTTTTTTACAGCGTGGCGGCAAGGCTCAAGGCGCGCAAGCCTGTGCCAAAACACCACAGATCTTCTGGCTTCCCCAGCGTCAGAGATCAGTCAGACTCAGCCCCACCGCTTCCGCGACCTTGATGCCATCCACCCCGGCGGAGAGAATACCGCCCGCATAGCCAGCCCCCTCGCCCGCCGGATAGAGCCCGCGCGTGTTGAGCGAGCAGAAATCCTGCCCACGGGTGATGCGCACCGGCGAGGAGGTGCGGGTTTCCACCCCGGTCAGCACCGCATCGGGCCGGGAAAACCCGCGTATCTGCTTCTCGAAGGCGGGCAGCGCCTCACGGATGGCGGCGATGGCGTAATCAGGCAGGGTGGGGGCGAGGTCTGTGAGGTGAACGCCCGGTTTATAGGAGGGCAGCACTTCGCCGAACGCCTTCGAAGCCCGCCCGGCGATAAAATCCCCCACCAGCTGCCCTGGCGCCGCGTAAGTGCCGCCGCCCGCGGCATAGGCGGCAGACTCCCAGCGGCGCTGGAATTCCACGCCGGCCAGCACATCGCCGGGGTAGTCAGCGGGCGTGATGCCGACCACGATGCCCGCATTGGCGTTGCGCTCGTTGCGCGAATACTGGCTCATGCCATTGGTCACCACGCGCCCCGGCTCGGAGGTAGCCGCCACCACCGTGCCGCCGGGGCACATGCAAAAACTATAGACCGAGCGGCCGTTGCCCGCGTGATGCACCAGCTTGTAATCCGCCGCGCCCAGAATCGGGTTGCCCGCGAAGGCGCCAAAGCGGTGCTGGTCGATCATCGACTGCGGATGCTCGATGCGGAAACCAACCGAAAACGGCTTCGCCTCCATGAACACGCCGCGCTGGTGCAGCATCGCGAAGGTGTCGCGCGCGGAATGGCCCACCGCCAGCACGGCATGGCTGGTCTCGATCCGTTCGCCCGATTCCAGCACCACCGCGCGCACCTGCCTCTCGGTGATCTCTATGTCAGCCACCTTGCAGCCAAAACGGTATTCACCGCCCAGCGCCTCGATGCTCGCGCGCATCGTCTCGACCATGCCGACCAGGCGGAAGGTGCCGATATGCGGTTTGGCGACAAAGAGTATCTCTTCCGGCGCGCCGGCCTTCACGAACTCGGTGAGCACCTTGCGGCCGAGGTGGCGCGGGTCCTTGATCTGCGAATAGAGCTTGCCGTCGGAGAAGGTGCCCGCCCCGCCCTCGCCGAACTGCACGTTGGATTCCGGGTTGAGCACACCGCGCCGCCACAGGCCCCAGGTGTCCTTCGTGCGCTGGCGGACCACCTTGCCGCGCTCCAGAATAATCGGCGCGAAGCCCATCTGCGCCAGCACCAGCGCCGCGAAAATGCCGCACGGCCCGGTGCCGATGACCACGGGGCGCCGGGCGGGCGGCACCTTGGCCTGGGTGACGAATTTATACGCAACATCGGGCACCGGCTCGCCATGAGCGACGGGCACGGCAAGCTCGGCATCGATAGTGTAGACCAGCGTGATGTCGCTCTTCTTGCGCGCATCGAAGGCGCGGCGGAACACATGCATACCCAGCAGCTGCGCATCCGCCACGCCGAAAGCCGCGCACACGGCGGCGCGCAACTGCGCCTCGTCATGGTTCAGGGGCAGGCGCAGGCCGGTTATGCGTTTGGGATAAATTGCCATAATCTCCGCTCTATAACCGGAAAGCCCGCAACGCCAATGCCGCCCCGCCTCATTATCGACATGCGCTGCCTGCAGGACCGCAACTATAGCGAACGCGGCATCGGCAGCCATGCGCGCAACCTCATCACCCATGCGCCGGAGCCGTTCGCCGGCCTGTATGACCCCGCGCTGCCGCCGCTGCCTGCGGATATGGCTGGGCGGGCGGCAGTGCTCTCACCCCATGCCTACCTGCCGGGCCTCTCGCCGGGGGCGGTGTTGCTCAACCCCTCGCCTATGAGCCCGGACCAGCATTTTCTGGCGCGCCTGCTGCACGACCCCGGTATCATCAAGGCGGTGTGCGTGCATGATTTCATCCCCTATGACGACCAGGCAAACTACCTCGCCCACCCGCTCAACCGGGTGGACTATTTCGCCGCGATGGCATGGTTGAAGCGTTATGACGTGTTTTTCCCGAACTCGGAGGCCACCGCTGAGCGCCTGCGCGCCCTCTATGGCCCGGTGCGCGCGCATATAACCGGCGTGGCGCTGCCGCCCTGGGCGAAGGGCATTACGCCGCTGCCGCCACGCCATATTCTCATGATCGGCGGCGATGATGCCCGCAAGAACCCCGAGGTGCTCGCCCGCGCCCATGCCGCCAGCCCCGTGCTGCGCCACATTCCCCTGGTAATCAGCGGCAACTGCCGGGCTGAGACGGCGGCGCGCCTGCGCGCGATCACGCGGGTGGAACTTCCCGGCCGGGTTAGCGATGCGCAAATGCGCGCGCTCTATGCGCGGGCGCTCTGCGTCGTCACCCCCTCGCGGGCGGAGGGGTTTTCGCTGCCCGTCATCGAGGCCGCCGCCGCGGGGGTGCCCTCCATCGCCTCGGACATCGCGGCCCACCGCGCCCTGGGTGTCGCGGCGGGGGAGCGTTTCGCGCCGGAGGATACGGCGGAGCTGGCCGGCATTCTGGAGGCGCTGGTGCACGGCCCTGCCCGGCGGGCGGAAATTGTTGCCGCGCAGGCGGACATTTGGCGGCCCTTTAGCGCCCAGGCCATCGCCGCCAGGCTTTGGCAGGCGTTGAGGCCGCAAGCACCCGCCATTTTGCAGCGCGGAAAACCCCGCATCGCCATGCTCACCCCCCTGCCCCCGGAAAAATCCGGCATCGCCGGTTATTCCGCCACCCTGGCGCGCGCGCTGGCGCCACTGGCTGATGTCACGCTCATTTCCACGGCCCAGGCTTCCGCGTTGGCTCACACCGCGCCGGGACATGACCGCGTGCTGAGCGTGCTCGGCAATTCACCGCGGCATGCGCAAATCCACGACCTGGCGGTGAAGTGGGGCAGCGCCGTGCTCTGCCACGACTCCCGCCTGCTGGGCCTGGCGACCCGCAACGGCCCCAAACCCGCCGCCGCCTGGGCCAGCCGGGAATTGGGCCGCGCCGTGGCGCCGCGCGAGATCATCG
>NZ_JABEVC010000072.1 GCF_013044125.1 Acidocella sp.
GCCTCCCATCAATCAAATCAACGGGAAACACCGAATCACAACTCACCGCGCCGGGGGAATCCCCGGAGAGTCAGAAAATTCGGCAGCTGGTATAAGAGCCAATGGGGTTTACCGGCGTTCCCCCGGCACAGAGCCGCCACGCGCCAGTTTTCCGGGGCTGGAAGTGATGGCTCAGGGCATGGCCTTTCCGACTCCCCAAAGACTCGCTGAGGCCACCGCTATCTCCGCAGTACGATCTAGCGTCCATCTGCTAGACCAGCGCCAGCGGGTCTCCAGGGAGCGGGAAGCGGCAACCTAGACCGCCGCCCCAAACCAACTGACCGAAAAAAACAGGGCGTGACCCTCTGAGGGCTGCCCTGTAGTTGGTTGTGGTGGTCTCAGCGGGAATTTCACGCAACCGCTCAATACTGCCAGGAGCGCCAGGATTTCCCTAGTTATTTCACGTTTCAGCCTATTAAGATGAAGAAATCTGAAATTTCCCCCCTATAACCCCCCTAATCTAAGCGTTAACTGAAGCAGTTACGGAGTAACTATCTCACAAAACGCTGGGTTGCGTCTCACAAAACGACGCCGCGAGACCTAAAAGTCTGAGTTTTGCTCTTCCGTCTCATCCCGGCCTGCGCGCAAGCACTCGTTCCATTCGCTCTTCGTTATCTCCCCGCTCACTATCGCCTTGTTTTTGTGACGGGTTACTGCTGTCTGGCTTAGCCCCAGGTCCGCCGCGATTGCCACCTGAGTCTTGTGGCGGCAGGACCGCACCGCCTCTACGACGGCCTTCATTTCGCTACTCGCGGTGGCCCGGGTGCTCCAGACCGTCCGCCCTGTGCCGTCCGCCCCGAGGTGCATTTCGGCGTCTCGCGTGGCCGCCGTGGGCTTCCCTCGGTACTTCGTCCAGGCTAGCTCAAAGGCCGCCCCATCGGTAACATTATGGCCGTCCAGGCGCTTCAGCCCCATGATAACCTCAAAGGTCGTCGCCAGCTTACTACTGCCCCGATAGTCATTACCCGCCTTTCCGGCGTGATGCACAAGGATACACGCTACGTTTGCCTGTTTGAGCTGCATCAAGAATGACAGAATAGGGTTCATCGCCGCCGCCTCGTTCTCATCGGCCACTTCGGCTAAAGTGCTGAAGTTGTCCAGGATCACTAACTCGGCCCCTGTCTCCCGCACTCTCGCCATGATCGCATCTTGCCCCTCCTCATCGGCCAAGTTGGGAAACCGCGTGTCCGCCTGCTGGTCCTGCCGGGAGAGTATGACGAGATTGCGTCGCGCCGCCTCCATATCTATCCCCTCCACGGTATCCTTCAGCATCTCCAGGCGTTCCTTCAGGTCTTCGATGTGCATCTCGCCGTCCACCAGCAGCACCTTGCGCGGCGTCTCGGCTTCCCAGCCCGCCACCTTGCCGCCGCCCGCTACGGCCAGCGCTAGGGTATTCACCAGCATGGTCTTGCCGACACCCGTGGGAGCCCATAGTAGGGCGCTCTCCGCTGACCGCAGCCATGGAGACAGCAGCACCGCACGGGGCGGAAACTGGCGGTCTAGCAGGGCGCCAAGCGTTGTCGTTTGCAGGCGCGCCGCCCGCGTGGTCTTATTCGTCATGTTATCCCTCTGAAAACGAAAAGAGCCCCGCAGCGTCACCGCCGGGGGCTCAGGGTTAATCTCTTGCTTGATCTACCGGGCAGTTTTGGGCCTCTGCATCGCGGGCTTTTCTCCGGCAAGGCCGTAGAATAATCGCTACGTCATATCTGTTTCAGTGTTTTCCTAAAGGATAAGCATAACAGTAGCAGTCACAATACGACTACGTTATGATCTGGCTGCTTTACGCCTTCTCTGGCCCCGTTAAGCAGTGAGTTAGCGCCTTTTCGTGACTTCGGCGTAGGCAGCCTAAAGCGGGCTTCAGCGGCTTCTTAGGGCGTGTGCATGACTCCCCTTAATGGCAAAATGTTGGGGAGGCGGTACTTTTAAACAGCGCGGTTATTCAGTAGGAACGTCTTTACAATCAGGCGAAACGAGGGCGGGCTGGCGGCTTCTCGGTTCGTAATCCGCTATGCAATGGAGTGTTTATGTCCCCGTTCTCATCATTCGCCGTTCGACTCTTGGTCTTCGTTCCACTTATGGCAACGCTGCCCGGCTGCGTTCCGCAAATGGTCATGAACTCAATGGACCACCAGCATTATTCGGATTACGTTGTTAAAACGGAACAGATCAATTTAGACAGGCAGAAAGCAGGCCTTCAACCCGTAGCAATAATGACATTCGGGCAGTGGAAGGGTAACTCCTGATAGGCGGAATGACCGCCGAAGCGGCCCGCTGGGCGGCTCTGTTTTTTTGCTGAAGGCGCGCGCCGTGAGACTGCCCGGTCATCGGACAAACCAGAAAGCTGCCGGGCAGATGGCGGGGCTGCGATTAGCAGTGCGCGCCCCGCGCGCCTCCCGTAGACTCGCTTAGCGGGGTTTGAGCGGCTGGCGGTTATGAGCTGCAGGAATGGCACAACGGGCCTGTACGACTTCCGCTGCCGCTCTACGCGCCTGTGTGATACTCCACGATAACGATTGACATATACACCGCCGCAACTATTCCACCGGGCTTTGTGTTTTAACCCTGCGGCGGCGCGCCTGGACGGCTTTTGTCTGCTTTCCGCAACCCTCCCGGCCGCATGCCGAAAACCCGCTGACACCCCCCCCCCGCCCGCAGCGGGAAACGGCATGCCAGCGGTGGGATGGCGGTTAGACGGCCACCCGTGGCAGCGCTTTGCCGCACTGCGCCACCTCGGTCTCGATCTTATACAGCGCCGCCTCCAATGTCGGATGACATGACGAGACCTCGGCATCAAACCGGCCAAGCCGCCGCCAGTGCGGCCTTGGTGCGGGCTGAGATCATCCGCCGTTCCTCGTCAGCCACCACTGCCATGATGCCGATGGTCAGACGGTTAGCGTGCGGCATATCCACGGCCACGAATTCCACCCCGGCCTTCTCCAGACCCAGGAGAAACCCAGCGTCACGGCTTAGCCGGTCCAGCTTGGCAATGAGCAGCTTTGCCCCGGTCAGACGGCAAGCCCCAAACGCCGCCACCAGCTTGGGCCGCTCGCTATTCTTGCCGCTCTCCACCTCCACGAATTCATCTAGCAGCGTCCTAGCGCCACCATTGAGATACTGAGCGATAGCGTGGCGCTGCGCCTCTAGGCCAAGACCGCTCTGGCCCTGTTTAGCCGTGGACACCCGCAAATATGAAATGAAATTCCCGTCTGTCATAACACCTCACAACTGAAGCACCGTTCGTTGACTGGGTTGTGACACGGCAGAATCGGCGTGACTTGAGTCAATTTGGAATCCCTACGATTCCGACAACGCATGACTCGGGGCGCTACATTGGCAATGTCTTTGCTCATGCATAGCTCTGGATTGCGTCGCGTTGTACGGTGCGTCATCCATGCGCAACCGTGAAGCTGGTTCACTGCATTGCTTGCTTTGTTGTCGTCTCGAATGATGGCCGGACAATGCTGCAATGAATTTCATTCGCTAAACGGCGCGCCGATTGATTGCGCGAACGATGATGACCGAACGAAAAACGCGGCGGCGCGCGCCGTATGGGGTAGGGGTAGTTTGCGAGGACTTCAAAAAACCGACATTTGGTTGTTGTTATTGTTGTTCTACGCTGGGCTTTCATCATTGAGCCTTCTGCATCTGTTCGATTAGGCTAATCGTTGCATCAATAATCTGATCTCTGGGATTATCCACACAGTAGTGTGCAAGATAATCCTGCTGCGCTTCTTTGGGGTATCCCTCCGAATAAAGGTCCAGAGGGTTTTTGTTTAAGTCCACCATGCGAACGTTATTCCAGGCGGCCATGTAGCCCTGCGCCCATGACATAACGACGATTTGAGTAGCGACCTCATTCCCACCGCCGCTAGCCATCAGTGCTGTGAACTGGGCGCACTTCATTGCGCCGATTTCTCCGGCAAACTCAGGTTGTTCATCCGAAGAGTCCGCCCAAGCTGGGAAGCCCGCCAGAAGCCCTAAAATAGCCACTGTAGAGAGAATGTAGGGACGCATAGGAAGCCTTTTTGTCGTTACAAATTATTTGCGAGCGTAGGGATGCACTGCGACTTGGTTAGGGTCAACATCATGGCCGCTGTTTTAGAGGTATAACGGCCCGCCCCTCCTTGCGGATGTGTACATACAGGTGATACATAGCCCCCAGAAGGGTTCGGCCACACCACTCTGATTTGAAACGACTTTTCTATCCAGGCAAGCACTCGGGGGAGGCTTCGAGTCCCCCCACCCGCACCAGAGACCTCGCCGGAGGGCTCCCGCCAAAAAAGGCGGTGCCCGGAAGCACCGCCAAGTTTAGGGAGGAAACGTAACTACGAGCATAAGCAGCGATAAACGCTCAGAGTTACAGTTTGGTTTAAAATTCCACCGTCCACTACTCTAAAAATTCAGGCACAAGGGTGTCAGCGCGCCTGCACCTGCTCGGAATAGATCCGCGCGGGGGGAATGCCGCGATCATTCGCGACCTGGGTGACGGCTTCCATGAGCCGGGGCGGGCCGCAGAGGTAGATATCGGGCTGCCCGCTGGCGCCATCCAGATATCGCGCCAGCGCATCGGCCGCGGTGCCGGTGAAGCCAGCCCAGCCGGGCTGGGGATGCCAGACGGCGCAGCAGATGGTGAGGTTCGGCAATTGCGCGGCCAGCGCCGCCAGCGGGGCGGCGACGCCAAGCTCGGCCTCGGTATTGGCGCCGAAGATGAGATGCGTGGGCTGCGTGTCCCCAAAATCGGCCAGATGGCGCAGCATGGAGAGCAGCGGCGCGAAGCCGCAGCCGCCGCCGACCAGGATGCGCGGGCGGGGGCTGGTCTCGTCCAGCACGAAACGGCCAACCGGGCCGCGCAGGCTGAGGGTGTCACCCGGTTTGGCGGTATGCGCGAGCCAGGAGGAAAACGCGCCGCCCGGTTGCAGGCGGATGAGAAATTCCAGCGTGCCGTCCCAGTTGGGCAGATTGGTGAGCGAATAGGCGCGCTTGATCTCCGTGCCGGGAATGGTGACTTCCATATACTGGCCGGCGGTGAAATCCGCCGCCGTGCCGAATTCAGGGTCCGGCTGCAAAGTGAGCGTGAGGGTGACGGCGCCGCTGCCGGCGGGGATGATGGAGGCGATAACCGCCGTGCGGGTGGGGACACTGTGCTGGCTGATGCCCGATTGCGGATAGGGCAGCTCGATGGTCAGCGCCGATTGGGGCATGCACAGGCAGAGCGGGATGGCGCCATCCGCCGCCGCCGCGCCCGGGCCGCCGCGCAATGTGTAATCACCTTGCGTGACCTGCGCCGAACACAGGCCGCAGCTGCCCTCATGGCACATGGCGGGGAGAAACAGCCCGGCGGCCTCAGCGGCTTCCAGCACTGTTTCGGTGGCGGATGCGGCAAGGTTGAGCTTCGCGCCGTCGCGCGTGATCAGCGTGATCTCAGGCATATGGGTATCCTTGCAAGGGGAAGACAAAGCAGCGCCGGGATGGACTGGGAAGAACCACCCCGGCGCTCTCTGCGCTACTCCGCGGCGATGCGGGGTGCGAGAGCGGCTTGAATATCAGCCTCGGCGGTGGTGATGGGCAACACGCCGAACTGGTTGACGAGAATGTCCAGAATGGCCGGGGTGAGGAAGGCCGGGAGCGTCGGCCCGATCCTTACGTTGCGTACGCCCAGGGCCAGCAGCGTGAGGAACACGGCGGCGGCCTTCTGCTCAAACCAGGAGACGACGAGCGAGAGCGGCAGCTCGTTCACCCCGCAATTGAACGCACCGGCCAGAGCCGTGGCGATGACCAGGGCTGAGTAGCTGTCGTTGCACTGGCCGATGTCCAGCAGGCGCGGCAGACCGCCGATGGCGCCAAAATCATGGCTGTTGAAGCGGTATTTGCCGCAGCCCAGCGTCAGGATCATGGTGTCGCTTGGCGCCTGCTCGGCGAACTCGGTGAAGTAGTTGCGGCCAGGGGCCGCGCCGTCACACCCGCCGATGAGGAAGAAATGCCGGATCGCGCCGGATTTCACCGCCTCGATGACCTCGCCCGCCGCGCCCAGCACCGCCTCGCGGCCAAAACCGACGGTCAGGGTTGGGCCTTCAACCGTTTTGGTGAAGCCGGGCAGCGCCTTGGCCGCCTGGATGACGGCGCTGTAGTCGCCGTTGGCGATGTGGCGGATGCCGGGCCAGCCCACCGGGCCGGCGGTGAAGATACGGTTGCGGTAGAGCGGCTGCGGCTCGATCAGGCAGTTCGAGGTCATCACGATCGGGCCGGGGAAGGCTGCGAATTCAATCTGCTGGTTCTGCCAGGCGCCGCCGTAATTGCCAGCCAGGTGCGGGTATGCGCGCAGCTTGGGGTAGCCGTGGGCGGGCAGCATCTCGCCGTGCGTATAAACATTGATGCCGGTGCCCTTGGTGGCTTCCAGAAGCTCATGCAGGTCGCGGAAATCATGCCCCGAGATCAAAATCGCCTTGCCCTCAACCGGGGTGGTGCGCACGGCATGCGGCGAGGGGGCGCCGAAGGTGCCGGTGTTGGCGGCGTCCAGCGTTTCCATGACCTTGAAGTTCAGGCGGCCGAGCGCAAGGGCTTCTTCCAGCATGTCTCCCAGATCGGTGGGGTTGGAGGCCAGAACGTCCAGCGCATGGGCGACGCCGATGGCGATTTCATCACGCGATTCGCCCAGAACCTCGGCGTGATGCGCGTAGGCGGCCACACCTTTCAGGCCATAGAGCAGCAAGGCGCGCAGGCCGATCACATCCTCCCCCACGACATCGCGCCCGGCGATGACGCTGGCGGCACTGGCCTGGGCGAGCAGGCCGGTGATGTTATCGGCCGGAACAAAAGCGGCGGCGCCGGTGAGGGTTTCGGGCTGCTGGCCGGCGGCCTTGGCGGCGGCCTCATAGGCGGTGCGCAGACGGTCGCGCAGGCGGGCAGCCTCGGCGATCATCTCAACAAAGCGGGCCCGGTTGAAATTGACGTTGGTGAGCGTGGTGAACAGGCCGTAGAGGATGAAGCTGTCGGCTGGGACGTCGGCAACGCCCAGCTTGCGCAGGCGCGACACATACTGGCCGATGCCCTTGAGCTGGTGGATCAGCACATCCTGCAGGTCGGCGGTTGCCTCGTCCTTGCCGCATACACCCTTATCCGTGGCGCAACCGGCACCGGCCGGCCCGCGCGTGGTCTGCTCGCACTGAAAACAAAACATGAATCGAAATTCCCTTGTGAAAAACGGACGAAAAAGAACCCCCGCGGGATGCGCCCGCCTTGGCGCCCTAAAAGGCGTATTTCAAATACATGTATGATCCGGACCAGGCTTTGATCTAAATCAAATAATGCAGAACCAGCCCCTTCCAGAGCTGTTGCGCACGGTGCCAATGTTCACGGCGTTGGATGTTGGATGTTGGATGCAGAATTGCTGAAACAGCTTGCCGCCACGGCGGCGGTGAACGAGGCGGCGGCGGAAGCGATCAGACGGTTTCAAGGTCCGGCAGTCCGGCTGCGTAAAGCTGCGCCTCGCGGTTGATCAGCACATCGGCCAGATACCAATAAGCCTCGCCCCAGGCGCCAAGCACTGTCTCATCCACCGCATCGCCCAGCACATCCTTGATCGCGGGCAGCAGCGCATTGGCGACCGCCGGGTAGTGTTCCGGCTTTATCGAGGTCTCGACATGGCGGACGGCCATGCGCTCCACCGCCGAGGTCAGCGCGCCCATGTTGTCCACATTTTTCGCAAACGCCAGAATCGCGCCCGCCAGCCGCTTCGGCTGCTCGCCGGAGACCTGCGCCGCCTGGTCAAACAGGGCTTTGATGGCGGGATCTACAAACAGGCGCTCATACATCCGCGAGGTGATGGCGACACCGTGCTGCTGCAGCGCCGGGGCGGTGGCTTTGATGATGGCGATGGTCTCGGCTGACAAAGGCTTGCTCATGATTTCACTCCCCGGGCGCGTTCATGCGGCCGGTGCAGGGGTTGCCGGTTAATATATGTATATTAAATACATATATTAACCGGCGCCTTGAGCCCGTCAAGCATATCGGCGTATGCTCATCAGGCATGCACCTTACCCGGTATACTGATTATTCCCTGCGGGTTTTGCTCTATCTGGGCACCCATGAGGACCGCGTGTGTTCCGTCTCCGAGATCGCCCGGACTTATGACATTTCACAGAACCATCTGATGAAGGTGGTGCATAACCTGGGCCGGGCCGGATATGTGAAAAGCGTGCGCGGGCGCCTCGGCGGCGTGCGTTTGGCCAAGCCGTGCGAGGAGATCAACATCGGCGCCGTGGTCCGCAGCATGGAGGAGGATCTGCAACTGGTGGATTGCGGCTCCTGCCTCATCGCCCCCGCCTGCGGCCTGACCAGCGCGCTGAACAAGGCGTTGTACGCCTTTATGACCGTGCTGGATGGCTACACATTGGCGGAGTTGATGAAGCAGCGCGGCAGACTGGCCCGGCTGCTGGACCTGGGGCCGGCAGAGCGCTGATTTTCAGAGCGCGACGACATCTCATATCATCACGCCAACGAAGCAAGATCCGCTCAGGGTCCGCCCTTGATCCGGTGCGCGCTGCCTCCTTATAGAGTCCTATAGGTTGCGCACTTGATGTCGATCAAGGCTGATGGCGGCAAAGATGATTAATACGAATAACAGGCAACAGATTTTACAAGGGGTGGTTCGATGTCTCGTTGGTTACTCGGCACAGCGCTTAGTCTGGCATTTTCCGGCGCCGCCCTGGCGCAAACCGGCTCAAATGTAAATTCGGGGCTCAATTCCGATTCACACGCGATGTATGGTCCAAATATTAACGTGGTGAACGGCATCAACGCCAACGGCACGCCGCGCCAGCAGTCGCCGGGGGCCTCCATGACCAACGGTGCCGGCAACTCGACCATGACCCCAGGGGTCGCCGGAACCCCCAAGAGCAAGTCCGGCCCGGCGCCGAAAATCACCATCACCAAACCCACGATCTCGGGCGCCGGCAACAGCGGCACACCCTAAATTACGGGGCGCATGCAAAAGGGGCTGAACGCGGGATTCCTGGGAATCCGGGTTCAGCCCCTTTGTTTGATCAGTGCGCGCTGCGCTCCACCGGGCGCACCCATTCGCTGAGATGCGGCGTCAGCTCATGGTCCGGGGTTTTCACCAGATCCTTCGCCAGCGTGCCGATGATCCGGCCGGACGCCGCGGAATCCAGCGCCGCGCGGATCGCCTGGAGGGTATGCGCGGGGGCGGCGATGACCAATTCGTCGAACGTCTCCGCCTTTGCCGCGCCATTGATCTGATGCGCGACATGACGCGCGAATTTCTCTTTGGCCAGATCGTGCAGATCATGTTCCGGCGCGATTGCGTGATGCGCCGACGAGCCTGAATGAAATGAGGCGCCGGGATGGTCCGAGCCGAGATCCGCCGAGCGCTTATGCGCCTCGCTCGAACTCAGGGCGACCTCGGTGTAGAGCGCGTTATCCTCTTTCGGACGAACGAAGCGGGCGTGCTCGCCATCGGCTATGACAACGAGAAGCCGCAAATAATGAGGCATTTTCCTGATCCTTTCTTGTCTTGGTTGTTCAAGCCCGGCCAGCGCGCGGCAGATGCGCCAGGGCGCGCACAATGTCCGCGCGGCTGACAATGCCCACGACACGCCCATCCTTGAGCACCGGCACCCGCTTGATGTGATGCTCGGCCAGCAAATCCGCGATTTCGCCCAGCAAGGCCGTCTCTCCCACGCTGATCACCTCCCGCGTCATCAGATCCGCGGCCTTGCGGTTGTCCTGCTTGATGTACTCCAGAAAATCCGGTGCCAGATCCTCGCCCTCGGCCAGCATTTCCAGCCACCAGGCGCGGCGCATCTGGTTCTTGGCGCCGAACGGGCGCATGATATCGCCCTCACTTACCATGCCCAGCAGCTTGCCTTGCGCATCCACCACCGGGGCGGCGCTGATGCCGTGCCGGGCAAGCTGCCCCGCCACCACGGACACGGCATCCGAGGGATGCACGCTGATCACCTTGCCGGTCATGATTTCAGCCGCGGTCATCAAGGCCGGGGCGACAGATTTTTCGGACATGAATATCCCCTCCATGCGGCGGGCCCGCGCCGGATAAGTCCAGAGCCAAGCAGATCTTGTTAGAAGCCTAACATAATCTCTTTACACGGCGCAGTGTTACACTGACGATAAAATTGCACATTGATTTCAATCAAAAGCGGATGCCCAGGCCATGCCCTACGCCAGCAACAGCGACCTGCCGCCAGCCGTCCGGCAGCACCTGCCCGAACACGCGCAGGATATTTTCCGCGCGGCGTTCAACCACGCTTATGCGGCCCATGCAGACAGCGCGCGCCAGGAGGAAGCCGCGTTCAGGATTGCCTGGGCGGCGGTGAAACATACCTACACCAAAGCCGGCGATGACTGGGTGAGGCTTACAAGCCAGGATGAGTCTCCGTGAAGGCACAGAGGCGCGGCAATATGGCGCCACGCCACACCGCGCCGTGAAACAGACCGAAATGGCCGATTTCCTCCTGCACATGATGCGCGCGCAATACCTCCGGCAACGCGCGGCACAGCGTGTGGGCGGCTTGGGTCTGGCCACGCCCGGCGATATCGTCCTGCGCCGCTTCGATGGTCAGCAGCGCGGTGCGGGTGATCGCGCCCGGGTTCACCGCCCTGTCCTGCCATGTCATCCGGCCTCTGGCCAAGGCGTTATCGCAGAACACCTGGGCCTGTGTATCGAGGAAAAACTCGCCGGGAATGTCCACCGCTGAGAGCAGCAGGCGGATGAACGGGTGCCCGGCAATGTCGCCGCCGTCGTCATGCAGTAATTTCCTGAAAACCTCGCCGCCGCTCAGCATGTGCCGGCTGACGTAGGCCAGCATCATCATCTCCTGCAGATGCGCCGGATAGACCAGCCGGCCATGCCCCGGTTCGGAGGCGGGCACGCGGCTCAGAACCTGGCTTATGAATGTCTCCCGTGAGTAGCGGCGCATCAGAATATCAACGCGGGCGGGGTTGAGGCTGGTGTCGAGCTTGCCGCCAAGCAGCATCAGGGAGGCGGGATGCGCCGGCCCGCCCTCAGCCGCCAGCAGCGCGGTGGCGGCCAGCGCGGGCAGCGCGGACTGGCAAAGCCCGAGCAGATGCGTGCCGGCACCAAGGCAGCGCAGCGCAGCCAGCACGCTGGCGATGTTGTCCGCAAGGCCGAAGGGCCCCTCGGCCGCCGGGATATTCACCGGGTCCGCCCAGAACAGCCCATGCAGATCAAATTCCGGCAGCAGGCAGCTCAGCATGTCATGCAGCACCAGGGCGCGGGTGCCCGAGAGCGGCGCCACCAGCAGCAGCCGCGGCGCGGCGGCGGGGCGCGCATAGCTGAAACGGCGCAGCGAGAAGAACGGCGTTTCCATCAGTATGCTCTCGGCCACCGGGCAGTCGCGCCCGCCGCAGGGCACATGCCGGGTGATGACGCGGCCAAGGAAAACCTCATCCGCCCACGGAAGCGAATACGATGGTGCCAGTCTGGCCGCCATGTTTCCTCCTTTTCAGCGGTCGAGTTAAGCACATCGCGGCCCGCGCCGCCATGATGCACATCAAAAAACAACCCGGTTGCGCCTATATAATTTCCCGGCTCGCCATTTCACCTGCTGAAAGCTCGATGATTTCCGCGGTGATCTCCTCCTGGCGGACCATGCGCTGCGCCGCGCGCAGGATCTCAAGCTGACGCTCCACCTGCTGGTGCGCCGCGGCCATGGCCTCCATGCGGGCTTGGTTCTCCGCCGCGAAGCCGTGCAACGCGGCGCTGCAAAGCTGGGCGTGGAGGTAGTCCGCCATCAGCCCGCGCAACAGCGCCTCGGGCGCAAGGTTGAGCAAGGGCTGCCCGCCGGGCGGCGCGGGGGGAATGGAAGTGAGACCAAACGGCAGCAGCCGCTGGCGCTCCACGGTGATCATCTGACCAGGCCGGGAGCGGCTGAACAAGGCGTCGATCTGATTGAGCCCGGCGGCGGCGATGCGCTGGTAGAGGGCCTGGGCGATGTCGTCGGCGAGGCGGGGGATGCCGGCGGAATGGGCGGGCAACGGGCTGCTCCAACCGGGGGTGAGGCCGCGCTCGCGCGCCGCAGCAAAGCCGCGCGTGCCGATGAGGAAGAGGCTGGAGCTATGCAGCCCTGGCCCGGCGGCATCCAGCACATGCTCGCTAAAGGCCCCGGCAAAGCCTTGTTCTGCGCAAAAGAGCACCAGCGCCGGGCGGGGCGGGCCAGTGTCGCCGCCAGCACCGGCCGGCGTAAGGCTGAGCACGCGGCCAATGGCCCCAGTTATCCCCGCGGCGTAGCGTTCCACGGCGGCAAGTTGGCCGCGCGCCTGCTGCGCCCGCGCCCCGGCGATGCCGCGCATCGCGTTCATCACCGCGCCAAGCTGGCTTATGCCCTCGATCCGCGCGCTGATGCCAGCCAGGCGCTCCGTCATGGACTGGCCGCGAAACTCTGCGCGTAAGCCGCCAGCGCGGCGAGCAGGGCGGCCTTGGCGCCGTTGTTCAGTGCGCCGGTTTGCTGGAGCTCCCGCAGGAGCTGCGGCGCCTCGCGGTCCAGCATGGCGCGCAGCCCCGCGCGGAACGCCTCGATGACGGGCAGCTCCAGCGCATCGAGCAGGCCAGCCTGCACGGCGGCCACCAGGGCAACCTCCTCGTCCAGGCGCAGCGGCGCGTGTTGCGGCTGGCGCAAAATAGCGCGGATTCGCGCGCCGCGTGTAAGCTGGCCGCGCACCCGCGCATCCGGCACGCCGCCGAAGCGCGAAAACATCTCCAGCTCCAGGAACTGAGCATAATCCAGCCGCAGCGTCTCCGCCGTCTCGCGCAGGGCGGGCGCCTGGGTCTTGCCGCCGACACGGCTGACGCTGGTGGCCGCATCGACCGCGGGCTTATGGCCTTCATGGAACAATTTGCTGCTCAGCACGATCTGACCGTCGGTGATGGAGATCAGATTGGTCGGGATATAGGCGGAGAGGTTGCCTGCATCCGTCTCCGCGATGGGCAGCGCCGTGAGCGAACCGCCGCCCATCCGCGCATTGAGTTTCGCCGCGCGCTCCAGCAGGCGGGCATGCACATAGAACACATCGCCCGGGTACGCCTCCCGCCCCGGCGACTGACGGGTGAGCAGCGCGATTTCGCGGTGGCTGGCGGCATGTTTGGTGAGGTCGTCGATCACCACGAGCACATGCCGGCCCTGGTCGCGGAAATATTCTCCCATGGTGACCCCGGCAAAGGGCGCGATCCATTGCAGCCCCGGCGCGCTGGACGCCTCTGCGACGACGATGAGGCTGCGCGCGGGCGCGCCCCGGCTGTGAATGGCGTCGATGGCGCGGCGCACGGCCGAGGTTTTTTGGCCGACGGCGATGTAGATGCAGATCATGTCGCTGTCGCGCTGGCTGATGATGGTGTCGATCGCGATGGCGGATTTGCCGCTGGCGCGGTCGCCGATGATCAGCTCGCGCTGGCCGCGCCCCAGGGCAAACAGCGTATCCACCACCAAAAGCCCGGTCTGCACCGGCTGGGTGACCAGTTCGCGGTCGATGATCGCGGGGGCCGGGCGCTCGGTGGGCATGAGGCGCTCAGCCTGGACCAGGCCTTTGCCGTCCAGCGGGCGGCCCAGGGGGTCCACCACGCGGCCCAGCAGTTGCGGGCCAACCGGCACGCGCACCACATCGCCGGTGCCGCGCACGGCTTCCCCGGCCTGGATTGTATCGGCATCGTCAAACAGCACGCAGCCGATGCGCGTGCGCTCCAGCACCTGGGCAAATCCAAACTGGCCGGAGGCGAATTGCAGCAGCTCGTCCAGCCGGACATCGGGCAAGCCGGAGATGAGGGCAACGCCGTCGCCCACCTCCTCGACACGGCCAATCTGGTCAGCCCGCGCGCCGAGTTGAGCGCCACCCAGTTTTACACTCGCCGCGGCGAGCCAGGCGTCCGGGAGGGAGGGAGATTTATCCGTCATGGATGAGGTCTTGCTCAATACGGTCAAGATCGGCGCGCCAGCTGTTGCTGATGCGCAGATGCGGGCCACGCAGTTCCAGCCCGGCAATCAGCGCGGGCTCGGTTATGAAGGTAACGCGCGGCGTGGCGCCTAAAGCGGCGCTGATGCGCGCGGTGATATCGGACTGCGCGGCGGCGGAAATTTCCGTGGCGCTGACAGCCTCCAACGCCGCCACCCGGCGGGCGGCCGGTGGCAATGCCTGTATCTCGTGCAACAGAAATTCCAGAAACGCCGCCTGCACCGCCTCACCCTGCAGCCGGGCGGCGAGGCGCGCGGCAATATCCACCGCCAGGCGGCTGGCGCGCTCGCGCCACGCCTGGGCGGCGGCGGCCTGCTCGGTTTGCATGGCCGCGCGGGCTTCCCGCCGCAGCGCCTCGGCCTCTTGCGCCGCCTCGGCCAGCAAGGCGGTGCGGGCGGCGGCGGCCTGCGCATGCGCCTGGGCGAGAAGCGCCGCGCGCTCCTGAGCGAACCCCGCGCGCGTCTCGGTGATTTCCGCCAAAGCCGCCTTCGCCGCCTCGTCTTTAGCGCCGGCATCCGCCAGCAGGGCCTGTGCGGCGGCGCGGCGCTGTTCGATCATGTCCGCCACGGGACGCCAGAAAAAGCGCGCCAGCAGCCAGACGAGGATCAGGACGTTGAGGGCCTGCAGCCCCAGCGCCGCCCAGTCGATGCTCATGGCGTCATTTCAGCAGCGGATTCGCGAACAGCAGCAGCAGCGCGATGACCAGGCAGTAGATCGCCATGGTCTCGATCATCGCAAGACCGACGAAGAGCGTGCGCGAAATGGTGTTTGCCGCCTCGGGCTGGCGGGCGATGGCGTCCATCGCCGCGGCCACCGCCCTGCCCTCGCCCAGTGCCGGGCCGATGGCGCCAAAGGAGACCGCGAGCGCGGCGGAAATAATGCTAGCAAACGCCAACCAGTTCATGGGGGAGCCTTTGTGCTGGGGGTTTCAGGTTTGGCCTCGGCAACCGCCCCGGCGATGAACACCATCGCCAGCACGGCAAAAATATAGGCCTGCACGGCGCCGGTCAGCAGGTCGAGCGCCATCAGGGGGATCGGAATCAACAGCCCGGCGAGCGAGAGCACGATGCCGATCACGAACACCCCGCTCATGACATTGCCGAACAGGCGCACCAGCAGCGAGAAGGTGCGCGTCAGGGTCTCGATGAAGTTAAGCGGGATCATAATGGGGTTGGGAAAGGCGAAACTGGCCAGATACCCGCGCACACCCCCGGCGCGCACGCCAAACCAGATGACCGCGATAAACACCAGCAACGCCAGCGCCGCGTCGGTCTCCAGATGCGCGGTGGGCGGCTCCACGCCGGGCAGCAGCGAGGACCAGTTGGCGGCGAAAATAAACACGAACAGCGTGCCGATGAAGGCGCGGTAGGGCCCCGGCTCCACGCGCATGGTGTCGCGTATCTGGCTGTCCACGGTGGACAC
>NZ_JABEVC010000073.1 GCF_013044125.1 Acidocella sp.
CCCCCCCCGCCTTGACGTTACTTGCAGGTAATCCGCCAACCCGCTAAAGCAGCGCCCATCATGGCATCATACTCGCCCGCGTGAGCTTGTTTTTCAGCAGCACAAAACGGCTGGAATCCACGCCCCCATGCAGGTGTGTTCCTATGAGCGCGCCGATCACGGCCCTGCCCGGCACAGAACACGATCACGCCATCCCCCAGGTACTTGGCCGCCCAGCCAGCCAAGCACCGGCCCTCATCAAATGAGCAAATTAAAATGACACAAACTGACGGCGGCGACATAAAACAGCGTTTACGGTTAAGCGTGCTCATCGCCGTCCTCGGCGTCGTCTACGGCGATATTGGCACCAGCCCGCTTTACGCACTGCAAACCTGCCTCGGTTATTTTTCCAACAAAGCCATGACCAGAATTGATGTTCTTGGCTTGGTTTCGCTCATTTTCTGGTCGCTTATCATCACTGTCACTCTCAAATACGTTACTTTTGTTATGCGGGCCGACAATAACGGCGAAGGCGGCATCCTCGCCCTCATGACCCTCGCCCAGCGCGTGGCAAAAAACAGCCGCGCCCGCACAGCCTTAAGCATGATCGGCATCATTGGCGCCGGGCTGTTCTTCGGTGATGGTATGATCACACCAGCCATCTCCGTGCTCTCTGCTATTTCCGGCCTGGAAGTTGTTTCCCCAGGTATGACCCCCGTCGTTGAACCTCTTGCCATCGCCGTTATCGTCCTGTTTTTCCTGGTGCAAAAGCGCGGCACGGGCGACATCGGTGCCGCCTTTGGCCCCATCATGTTCATATGGTTCCTCACCATCGGCGGCCTTGGTCTCGCTCAAATCCTGCATGATCCGGCCGTCCTGAAAGCCGCCAGCCCGGCCTACAGTGTCTTTTTCATCCTACGGCATGGTTTTACTGCTTTTGTTGTGCTGGGTGCCGTTGTGCTCGCCGTCACCGGAGCAGAAGCTCTCTATGCGGATATGAGCCATTTTGGCCGCAAGCCCATCCGCGCATCCTGGACTTATTTTGTCCTACCCTGCCTGCTCCTGAATTATTTTGGCCAGGGGGCGCTCGTTATCGCCGACCCTGCTAGTGCCGTTAACCCCTTCTTCATTTTGGCGCCGCACGCGCTACAAATTCCCCTTGTCCTTCTCTCCACTGCGGCCACGATCATCGCCAGCCAGGCTGTCGTGTCCGGCGCGTTCTCCATAGCCCGGCAATGTGTCCAGCTAGGTTTGTTTCCGCGCATGGAAATCCGCCACACCAGCGCTACGGAAGAAGGCCAGATCTACGTACCGCAAATTAACCTAATGCTCGCTTTCGGCGTCATCATGCTGGTGCTCATCTTCCAAACCAGCAATGCCCTGGCCTGGGCTTACGGCATCGCGGTCACCGGTACATTCATCTGCACCAATATTCTGGCCGTTGTGGTGTTCCGCCGGTTGTTTCACTGGTCACGGGGTGCATCTATTGCCGTATTCGGCTTCTTCGGCCTGGTTGACCTTGCTTTCTTTGCCGCCAACACACTTAAATTTCTCGATGGCGGCTGGGTTCCCCTGGCCATCGGCCTGAGCCTCACATTTATCATGACCACTTGGCGCCGCGGCCGTAACCTCATCATCGCCCGCTGGACCCAGGACAGCCTGCCCCTCGCCTCTTTCCTCGCCCGCTTGCCGCAATCGCGCACAATCCGCGTCCCCGGCACCGCCGTCTTCATGACCGGCAATCTGGACTTCGTGCCAAACGCCCTGCTGCATAACCTCAAACACAACAAAGTTCTGCACGAGCAGGTTTTCTTCGTGAACGTCCGCACCCTCGACGTTCCCCAGGTCAAGCCGGAAAACCGCGCCGCCGCCGAGGAAGTCGCCCCCGGCATTTACAAAGTCACCCTCTCCTACGGCTTCATGGAAAGCCCGAACGTGCCGCGCGGGCTGGAGCGCCTCTCCGCCCAGGGCATCGAGATCTCCCCCATGCAGATGAGCTACTTCCTCGGCCGGGAAACCGTGGTCCCCGCCTCGGTGCCCAAACTCAACTTCATCCGCCGCGGGATGTTCCTGTTCATGACCCGCAACGCCGTCTCCGCCACCGAATTTTTCCAAATCCCGAGTGACCGCGTGGTCGAGCTAGGCGTGCGCATCGCCATCTGACTCAATGCGCGCGCGCCCCAGGCACGCGCGCGCATCCGCCACACACCCCCCCGCCAGCCACCAGCGCCGCACCGCGTCCAGCACCCGGCCAACGCTTGGCCCCGGCGGCACACCCAACGCCACAACATCGCGCCCCTGCACGGGAAACACCGGCCGCGCCATGGCGGCAATCCGCGCCCGCAATTCTCCCCAGCCCGGCCGGTCATCCTGCTCCAGCCAGCTCCGCCCGATCAATATTTCCCCCGGCGCCTCGACCAAAGCCCGGCGCAGCGCCGCATCATCCGCATCAGGCGCCAGCGCATTGGGCGCCATCAAGGCCGCCAGCCGCACCTGCTCCGCGCCGCTCAGCCGCCAGCGTTGGGCGAACAAACCCGCATCCCCGCGCAGCAGCGCCGCCACTCGCAACAATTCATCAACCGGCGCCCCGCGCGCCACCATGCCCGCCAGCCGCGCCTCATCGGCCTGCGGCAACACCAGATCCAGCACACCCGTCTCGCGCATCAGCGCCACCACCGCGCGCGGGTCCTCCGCCCGCAAAATCTGCTTCACCTCGCTCCACACCCGCTCGGCGGAGAGGCTCCTCACCCCCTCGCGCAGCGCCACAATCGCCGCCACCGCCTGCGCATCCGGCACGCCACGCCCATAACGCGCAAAAAACCTGAAAAACCTTAAAATCCGCAGATAATCCTCGGCAATCCGCCGCCCGGCCTCGCCCACAAAGCGCACCCGCCCCGCCGCCAGATCCACCCGCCCGCCAAAATAATCGAACACCGCGCCATCGCGCGTGGCCGACATCGCATTGATGGTAAAATCCCGCCGGCTCGCGTCCATCTCCCAGTCATCGGTGAACTCAACCACCGCATGCCGCCCATCAGTCGCCACATCGCGCCGCAGGCTCGTCACCTCAAACCCGCGCCCGCACGCCACCACCGTCACCGTCCCATGCGCCAGCCCGGTTGGCACCGCCTTCAACCCGGCGGCCCGCACCCGCGCCATCACCTCCTGGGGACTCAACGGCACGGCGAAATCCACATCCGCCACCGCCCGCCCTGCCAGCATATCGCGCACCGCGCCGCCCACCATCCGCGCTTGCGGCAACGCATCCCACAGCGCCGCCATGCCGGGCAGGCTAATCACCGCGCCCCACGCAGCCGCAACGCCAAATCCAACAAAATTTTCGCCGTCGCGCCCCAGATCACATGCGCCTCATGCGGCCAGACGACAAAATCCTGCTCCATCCCCCGCCAAAACACCTTCCGGCGGCGCGGCGCCGCCGGGTCCAGCAGCGTTGCAAACGGCAAACAGAACACCTCCTGCACTTCCCCAGGATCAGCCCTGAACCTCACCCCGCGCGGCACCAGCGCCACCACCGGCGTAATATGAAACCCCGTCCCGGTGATGAAATCATCCATCCGCCCGAGCACCTCGGCCACCGCCGGATCAAGCCCGACCTCCTCGCGCGCCTCCCGTAGCGCCGCCGCCTCCGCCGAGGCATCCCCCCGCTCGATCTTCCCGCCCGGAAAGGAAACCTGCCCCGCATGGTTGGGCATCTGCGCGCTGCGCCGGGTCAGCCACACCCCGCGCTCCGGCTCCAGTGGAATCAACACCGCCGCCGGCCTGTTCTCCGCCGCCGCCAGGCAATTATGCGCCAAACCGGGGGGCAACCTCCGCCGCAGCTCCGCCTCGGTCATCGCGTCAATGTCTCCAGCCTACCTGCCGCAGCCCGGCGGCAGATCACCCAGCGAAAAGAACGCCCCGCAACTCCACACACCCAGCACGCTGCGCCCCCGCACCATCCCCGGCTCCGCCAGCGCCACCAACTCATAATACGTCGCCCGGCAAATCCGCGCCTCAATCGGAAACGCCCCCTTGCCATCGCGCACATGCAAATAGGGCGTCGGCTCGCAGCTCAGCAGATCATGGCGTATCCGTATCGGATGCTCCGGCCCGGCGGTAATGCATTGGTCGATATTGGTACGAAACGTCAGCACCTGCTGCGCCCCCTGCCCCGACCACTCCAGCTCCATGGCCACGAACGGCACATCCTCAACCTCGATCCGCCCCCGCTCCACCGGAGTCTCCAGCATGTACCCGCCATCCGCCTCACGCGCCAGCACGGTCGAGAACAAACAGATCATCGGCTTGCGCGTAATCGGGCTGCCCCGGTACATCCAGGTTCCGTCACGCCTGATCAGAAACGGCAAATCCCCGCAATCGGCGGCAACCCGCTCCGGCCTGAATCCGGCGCAATCCTGTTTCTTGCCCTGGCTCACAATCGCGCTTTTCTCCGGCCCCGATGATCTCATGATCCTCCGATATAGGGATCATCATATCGCGATCAAATGGGCAACCGCGCGCGGCCCCCAAATCAACCGGGAATCTCCGCGCCAACAAGCCCCAGCCGGTCCGCCGGCGGGTAATAGCGCAGGATCACCAGCATCAGCGCCATCGCCGGCACGGCCGCGAAGGCGGAGAGAATAAAGAACGGAATAAACCCCATCGCCGCCGCCATATAGCCTGAAAGCCCGCCCACGGTCCGCAGTGCCATCGGCGCCAACGAAGACAACAGCGCAAACTGCGTCGCCGTATGCTCCGGATGGCACAACCCTGACATATAACTCAGGAACGCCGCATCCGAGACCCCCTCCGCGAACGATTCCAGCGCCGAGGTCACCACCAGCATATGCGGCTCACCCGGAAACAACCCCAAAGCCGGATACATCGCCATCGCCAGCGTCTGGAACACCCCCGTGACCAGCAAAGCCCGCCCCACGCCGAGCCGCGCCACCAGCACACCGCCAACCGCCGCCCCCGCCAGCGTCGCCGCAAGCGAGACCGGCCCGTTCGCCACCGCGATCGCCGCCCGGTTAAACCCCAAAAATGTGTAATAAGGCGCCAGCATCACCCCGGCGAGCGCCTCGCCGAGCCGGAACAAAACAATAAACGCCACAATCACCAGCGCCCCGCGCCGCGCCAGAAACTCCACCAGCGGCTCACGCACCGCCTGGGCAAACCGCGCCCCGAACCGCGCCGGCGCAACCTCGCGCGCAACCCGCGGCTCCACCGCCAGCAATGTCGCCACCGGCCCCGCCAGCGCCAGCCCCGCCATCAGCAAAATCGCCTCACGCCAGCCAGTCTTCACCGAAAGCGCAATCACCCCGGCGCCGGAAATCAGCATCGCCCCGCGATAGCCCCAAACATACGCCGCCAGCGCCGCGCCCTGCGCCCGGGGCGCAAACGTCTCAATCCGCCACGCATCAATCAATATATCCTGGCTGGCCGACACAAACGCCAGCACCGCCCCAATCCCCAACGTCAACCCCACATGCGTCACCGGGTTGGAGCAACCCAGCGCCACGATGCATCCCACAAGCACCCCCTGCACCAGCAACAGCCAGCCCCGCCGCCGGCCCAAAAACAGCGGCTTCACCTCATCAAACACCGGCGACCATAAAAACTTGAGCGTATAGGCCAGGCCGATATTCGCCGTTAGCCCGATCACCCCCAGCCCCAGATGCGCCGAAGACAGCCACATCCGCAGCGTAAAACCCGAGAGCGCCAGCGGCAGCCCGGAGGAAAACCCCAGCGCGGTCATAATCGCGAAGGTCCGCAACGCCGCGCCCTTCATCGCCGTCTCATCTCCGGCCATGCTGGGGGCATGGCGCGCGGCCCAAACGCCCGTCCGCCCTACAACCCGCCCGGATCGTTGATATTATCCGCCTTGCTGAAGGCGCCATCAACCATGCTGCCCTCATCGCCGGGCTCCATACCCGCCTGACATAGCCCCTGCCACTGCAATTGCGAGGTCACGGTCAGCGGCCCGGAAGCCGCGCCGATCGTCGCCTTCAGCGTCACGCTCCGCGCGCTGGCATAATCCAGCGTCTCATGAATCCGCACCGGCTTGCCCCGCTGCATACAATCGCCATCAATCGTATATTTCGCGCCCGAGCCCGAAATCTTGAGGCTGCTACAGGAGCTCCCATTACTGGTGAAAAACTTCATATCCGTCGCCGGATCAACGCAGCTCACCGTCACCACATGGTCAGCATTGGGCAGCGGCTTGCCATCCGGCCCCGTCACCGTCGTCGTGCTCTGCCACAAGCCAGACTCCCTGGCCGGCAGCCCCGCCGCCACCGCCGCTTGGGTCACG
>NZ_JABEVC010000074.1 GCF_013044125.1 Acidocella sp.
CCCCGACCCCGGCACCGTCAGCGCCTTGCTCCAGACGCAGCAAACGGTATCGCGCACGGCAAAGTGCCGCCATCGCCTCCCTCTCCGCCGCCGGCGCACTGGCGCGGCTCCTGGCAAGACGGTCAAATGCGGTAGTTCCGCTTGCCGAAGGCTGCGAGAGCAACAAATCGGACGAAAGCAGCACGGCATCCGCCATCATGGCGAGCATCCGCTCCTCGGACATATCCTGCACATCCCGCTCACGCTGGGGCAACCATTTGCGGACGATGCCATCGCCACGCTCACGCGCCACAAATTTCGCCGCCGCCTCAATCAGGCCGTCAATCAGGTGACAAACCTCCTCGGAGGACGATGTGGCGGTAGCGACACGCGGCATTGGCAACTCCTCTGTTGACCGCTTTTGTATAGCAAGCAGACCGCGAGTCGCACATGAGCCGCCCGGGACCAAAGGCCAACCTGACGCTTGGCCAGGTTGGCCTGGCTTGGAGCGATACCGTGGAAACACGTGATCGGTTGGTACTGGATATTTTGTAAACTTTGTGCTACACAAATATGCTCAATAGTCGCGCAAAGACATCAAAATGCCAACCCCACACCACCCCCCCGCCGCTGTACGCCGCACCTTGCGCAAGCTGGGATTGGATATCCGTGACGCCCGCCGCCGCCGCCGACTGCCCATGGCTGTCGTCGCCGAGCGTGCTTTCACGTCCCGCTCTACCCTGCAACGGGTCGAAGCTGGTGATGCCAATGTCGGTATCGGCATCTATGCCGCCGTCCTGCAGGCGCTCGGCCTCCTCGACGACCTCGGAAATATCGCCGACATTGGCCGCGATAGCGTCGGACAAGCACTCTCGAGTGCCGCGTTGCCAAGGCGGGTTCGCATGAAGCGTGCCCCGGAGCCAGCAAATCATGCCTGATATAGAAGTTCACATCGACCTCCAAGGGCACTTACACCAAGTTGGGCTGGTCCGAAGCAACACGGTACGGGGCACTGAGACCGTGGTTTTTGAATATACTCCCGAGTGGCTCGCCAATCCTGACCGCTTCTCGATCGAACCGGCACTTGCTTTGACCCGCGGCACATTCGCCCCTCTGGCCGGCCAAGCGATCTTCGGGTCAATCGGTGACTCCGCGCCCGACACCTGGGGCCGGCGTCTCATGCAACGTGCTGAGCGCCGTCAGGCCAATCGCGAAGGCCGGGCCATCCGCACCCTCTCCGAAAGCAACTATCTTCTTGGGGTGGCGGATGAGACGCGCCTCGGCGCTCTCCGGTTCCGCTGGATGGGTAACCCTGTGTTTCAGGCACCAACCAAAGCAGGCGTGCCCGCACTGATCGAACTCGGCCGTCTCCTCCAAGTCACCGAACGAATTCTGCGCGATGAAGAGACCGAAGAGGATCTCCAACTCATCTTCGCCCCCGGCTCGTCCCTCGGGGGCGCGCGACCAAAGGCATCCGTAATCGATCAGCATGGACACCTCTCCATCGCGAAGTTTCCTAAGGAGACCGATGACTACAGTATGGAGACCTGGGAGGAGATCGCACTGCGTCTCGCCGCGCGCTCCGGTATCACGACCCCTCGCCATGAGCTTCTCCAGGTCGCCGGGAAAGCCGTGCTGCTATCGCGGCGCTTCGATCGCGCGGGGGCTGTCCGAATCCCCTTTCTCTCCGCCATGGCGATGACCGGATCGAAGGACGGCGACCATGGCAGTTATCCAGAAATCGTTGACGCGCTCACCCAACATGGGGCGCAAGCAAAAATTGACGCGCACGCTCTCTACCGGCGCGTCACCTTCAACGTGCTGATCTCGAATGTCGATGATCACTTGCGCAACCACGGGTTCCTGTGGCTCGGCAAAGCGGGCTGGTCGCTCTCACCTGCCTACGATCTCAACCCGGTCCCGACTGACCTCAAGGCTCGCGTCCTGACGACGAACATCGACCTCAACGAGGGTACTTGCTCGATCGATCTTCTTGAAGAGGCGGCGGAATATTTTGGCCTTGGATTGGCGGCAGCGCGTTCGATCATCAAGGAAGTCGCGACGGTAACGGCAACTTGGCGGGAGACCGCGCGGAAGGCTGGTGCCAAGTCTTCCGAAATCACCCGTATGGCCAGCGCTTTCGAGCATGACGATCTCAAACGGGCGCTCGCGCTATGACACATCCAGGAAATATACACAGCTTTTATGTAAGCGATGCGACCGAACCACGGTGATCGGTTTGAATTTTGGCGCGAGAATTCGTGTTTGCGGCAGGGGCGGTCAGGAGGGGCGGTTGTATCGAGTTGGCGCCCAGAACTTTCTGATGGCGGCAACCGCGCCTGGAATTTCGCGGCCGGCGTTAAAGCGCGCCAGCTCGGTAAGCGGACCAAGCGGCGGCGCGCCGCGGACTGGGCGGCCGTCTTCGTCAACACAATGCGCCAGGATCGGGATTAGCCACAAATGTGCGAGGCCGCGGGCCGGCAGAAGCTTGCGCCAGAATTTTGGATTGAGCTGGATGGCGGCATAAAAGCCGCGGCACCAGGGCCCGATGTCAACGGCGCCCTTTGCATCGTGTAAAAATATTGGCGCGAAGCGTTCGGGCGTCTCGCTCAACATAGTGGACAGCGCGTTGTGATGCGCTGCCGTGGCGGCGATAGCGGCGTATTCCTCGGTCGTGCCGTCGTTGATGGCGTCCCTGCGCACGCCGATCAGCGGGCAGAGCCAGGCGAGCGGCTCATAGGTTGCCGGCCCGGCGACGATCGCGGCCATAAAACCGTCGAGCATGGAAAGGTTTTCGGCGATGGGCTGGGGCGCGCGTGGCTGGCGCAGCCAGCAATCGATCTCCTCAAGGGACATTGGCGTCCGCGTCTCGCCTTGTGCCACCGGCGCCGGTTCGCGGGACCGGCGCATCATGCCGCCACTTTCACGTCCTGGGCGGCACGGGCGGCTTTCCAGTTCCAGGGGAGCAATTCAGCCAGCGCGTTGACCTTGGTCTGACCGGAGACGATGCGCTCCAGCACGTCGGCAAGATAAGTCTGCGGGTCGAGGTCGTGAAGTTTTGCCGTGTTGATGAGTGATGCCAGAATTGCCCAGTTCTCGCCGCCGACCGGGGAGCCGGCGAATAACGAATTCTTTTTGCCCAGGCTGATCGCCCTGATGGTGCGCTCCACGGTATTGGAGTCCACCTCGACACGGCCATCGGTCAGAAACGCCCCAAGCCCGTTCCAGTGTCCGAGCGTATAACGAATGGCCTTCGCCAACGGGGATTTGGTAGAAATTTCGCTTAAGCGATCCATCAGCCAAGGTTTGAACGCGTCGAACAAGGCTTGGCTCTCAGCCTGCCGCACTTCCAGGCGCTCTTCGGCACTGGTGCCGCGGATGCGCGCCTCGATGGCATAGATGGCCGCAATGCGCTCTAACGCTTCGCCCGAGACAAGACAGCCGGTCGCCTTATGCACTTCAAAGAATTTGCGGCGCGCATGGGCCAGGCAAAAGGCGAGCCTGACGGGTCCACCGCGGCGACTATGTTTGGTCAGCCGGTTATAGCCGGCATACGCATCGACCTGGAGCACACCGTTAAAACCAGCCAGATGTTCATCGACATGCCGGCCCTTGCGGTCTTCGGCGTAGAGGTAAACCACCGCCGGCGGCGCCGGCCCGCACCATGGGCGATCATCCATCGCATAAGACCAAAGCCGGGCAATGCGCGTTCGCTTGCGTGTTTTATCCAGCACCGGCAGCGGCGTGTCGTCGCAAAAAATCTTCGGCGCCGCCAGGATGGTTGCCGCGAGCAGCGCATGCAGCGGTTTCAGCCACCAGGCCGCCCGGCTGATCCAGTGCACAAGAGTCGAAACATCCAGATCAACACCCTGGCCGGCGAGCATTTTGACCTGCCGGTGCAGCGGCAGGTGCCAGGCGAATTTCATCACCGCGACATGCGCCAGCAGATCGACCGTCGGCATGCCGCCATCGACCGGGCGCGCCGGCGCCTTGGCTTGCACCACCGGACTCTCACAGGCCCGGCAGCCATAGCGCGGCCGGTGAATGCAGCGCACGCGCAGGATGGCCGGCACCACGTCCAGCATCTCGCTGACATCCTCACCAATCCGGTGCAGCTGGCCCTCGCAGCACGGGCAAGCCAGCCGCGCCGGTTCGATGGTGACGTGCACCCGCGGCAAATGCGCCGGCAGACCGCCGATATTGCGCACCGCCCGTGGCCGCGCCGGGCGGTTGGAATTCGCCGGCCGCGGCAATTTGGCCGGCTCCACCGGTGCCGCGGAAAGATCGTTCAACGCCAGCGGCAGCTGGCCCGCCTGCTCAAGCTGCCGCTCGGATCGCGCGCCATACAGTGCCCGCCGCAAGGTCTCCACGACCGCCTTCAGGTTCTCGTTCTCCGCCCGCAATGCCGCGTTCAACGCCAGCAAATGCACCGTATCAAGCGGGGATTTTTGACCATCCGACATGCTTGCAAATTATCAAACATGCCAGGCGTTTCGCCAGAGAATTAAGACGCTGACTGCAATTTTTCTGCCGGCCTCTGCAGCCTCGCCGGCGGTGGAGATCGCGCGGGGATCTGCGTCCAATCCATTCCGGAGAATAACATCCGCAGCTGCGCAACACTCAGCGTGACTGTTCCATCCTGCACCGGTGGCCAAATAAAACCGCGAGCCTCCAGCCGTTTGCTGACCATACAGAGCCCGGAGCCGTCCCAAAAAATGAGCTTGAGTCTATCGGTTCGCTTCGACCTGAAGATGAACAGATCGCCGGCGAATGGGTCGGCCAATAATACCTGTGTCACCAGCGCCGCGAGGCCGTCCATACCCCGACGAAAATCAACGGGCTTGGACGCCACCATCACCCGCAGCCCCGGCCGGGCCGGAATGCCCAAGATCACCGTTGCGGTCCGATCAGGCCCAGCAGCTGACGCAACACCTCAGGATCGACAGCGCCTTCCACCCGGACCCGGGCCCGCCCAACCTCAATCTCAATCGATCCGGCAGGCTGCTCCCGGCCCGATGGTGGGCACGATGGCAGTGACGCCGGCTCCGCCACAACAGCCGTGCTCTCGGCAACCTCACTCTCAATACGCAACGGCACAAAACGCGGCGCCATCCCTTCCGCCAGCTCGTCCATCGCCTTACGGCGCCAGGTCCAAAGCAAACCCCGGCTGACTTCAAAACGCTGCGCCACCTCCGTCACCGTGGCACCCGGCGCCATAGTGGCGGCGAGAATCTCAGCCTTCTCCTCTGCAGTCCAATCCCGCCGACGCTTCTGGCCCGTGATCACCTCGACCCGATGGTACTCCGCGTTCTTAAGGCTATGCTTACGCATAGGATCAGGACCGTCTTTATCCACAATATCACCTCGCCCAAATTCAAGACGGCAGTGTCCAGCAAATCAAAACGCGCCGCGAGGTGGGCAGCTCGCATCGTTTACACCGCAAACGCTTGATCCAGATGTTACACGCTCTGGACGGCCGCTTGTCAGCCGCGACCTATAGGGAAATCGCGGAAGCCGTTTTCGGGCCGCAAGCCGTCCGCGAACCGGGCTGGAAAACCCTGCCGGTCCGCGCCCAGACGATTCGCTTGGTCAAGGACGCGATCGCGATGATGAACCGTGGCTATCTTCAGTTTCTACGCGGCCGATGACAGCTTGGGCTCGAACTTCTCGAGAGTGTGGAAAGCGGACATCGTGCAAGAATGTAAGGAGTACGGTGCAATGCCTCTTGGCATTGCACCAGCGCTGCTGCCCGATACGCTTATGTCGTGCCTTGCCAAATTACCGGCGGACAGTGCGGTACACTCGCGGGCCATTTACATCAGAGGTGGTCCACAAACGTTTGAGGGCATTGTATATTGGGAAATATCTAAAGAAGATAACTACGGTTTTGGTTGATTGTTTCGTTTTGAATTTACCAATTTTGGGACGCTTTTCACTTCAAGCCACTCTGTTCTGATCTTATCGTACATCATGAGTAATGCCCCGGTATAAAGCTTAAGGCTAAGGCTTGACCTGATTTCATCCCTCAAGGCGGCCAAATCGTCGGAATACCTGTCTCTGACAAACTTATCGGCATACTCACCTCGATAGAACGCCACATAAAATTGCTCAGCATCACCGCTCTCGCGGAAGTGCTTAAGGATAATATCCGCCCGCGAGCCTTGCTTGGTCATCTCATCTGCTTTTTCTTGAAGATGTGGTCGCTCGGCCAAAAGTTTACGAAGGTTGAGTGCTGCCATTGACTTTTCTCGGCGCGGCCCGAAAATTATCCGACCGCTTGGTGGCCCGTCTTTGGACATTTAATATGCTCCTTGCTCTCATTTGTTGGCTGTAAATGGAATGGACACATACGGGACGTTGCGGGCCAATTCGCCGCCCAACGTAATCAAATGCTCAACCTTTGCTGGGTTCAATCAGCAGCGTAGGACGGGCTTCGCTTCGCTCTGCCCATCCTACGAACTGAAAAGTGCGGACCAGCAAAGCCGGCAAAAACGGCAATGCCTAACCGATGACGCTCGCCCTGCCTTTGTTGAAAAGGACATACTTCTGGGGGGTGGTCGTCTCGTCGCATTTGAGAACCATCAAGCGGTCACCAACGCCGAACCTTTCCTCATATTCTTCCTTCAAGTTTGACCAGATACTGTCCGTGATCCTTTCGCGACCTGGAAATTTCGTCAAAATCTCCCATCTTTCAATTTCGCAGAAACCCTGATGCTTGAGCTGCGCCAGTTTATCTTCAATGATTCCCATGCCTCGCCTCCTTGGTTCCAGCGGTAACGCCGTGGGTGCCCTGGAGACGACACTTCTCATATAAAAATAATTAAGTCAATATAACGAGAATTGTTATCATTTAATTTTTTTTACTTGAGGATGACGACGCATGGCTTCTTTCCGGTCACAGCTATTCGTCGTCGCCCACGCGGCTGGCGTGCAGAATCAGTGCCTTGAGCACGGCAGTGGCGATGTTCAGTGCGTGTTCCTCCATCCCCCACCACACGGCGTTGCGTCCTCGTGGGTCCATCTCCAGCAGCTTTACTCCTGGCTGCACTTCCTGCCCGTCTCGGACCACGCCGCGCAGCACACCATCAAACGGCGCTAGCACGGGCATGTTGTCAAGAAAACCGGCCGGGAAATCCTTGAAGATGCGCTGGCCTATCTCAAGCGGCGTGTACCAGCGGCCAGCAAAGCCGGAACGGACGAAGCGTTCCTCGCCGCGTCCGCCCAGTGGGCGAGGCGTGCAGTCAGGCCGTTCGGTGGCGCCGTTCTGCACGATGCGTCCGCGTTTGCCGGGGCGGGTCTCAATTGCCAAGTCGCAATTCTTGCCGGCCGCGAAGCTTGGCCCCAGGCCGATGGTTAGGCGCGCCAGGTGGCGCAGATCCGGTGTTACCTGGTATTTCTGCATACGTGCGTCGATCAACAGATCGGGCATCTGCAACACCAGCAGGTCGGTCAGCCCCATTTCGGTGATCGCGACTTGTTGCCCCTGCTGGCGCAGCGTTAGCAGGTCCCGCAAGCCCTCAGTGCGTTTCGCGCTGACCCCATCGAGGGTGATGGCTTCGTCGAACATCGCGTCGTGAAAGGCCATCCGGCGGCGGATGACGGGCGGGAACGGGTCGTGCGAGAGCACGGTGAAGTAGTCGCGCTGGTGAAGCCGTACCGCTGCCGCCGAGGCAATTTCATTCGTGCCGAGTATAACGGCAAAGGGGCGGCGGTGTCCGCCAACGGGTTGCGCCTGCATCGCGGGGCTCCTTAATGTCGCCCGCAATATAAGCAAAAACCAGGCCATTGCCGCGCTCGCGGCCGGTTTTGTTGGCCTGTTGTCGCATTGGCGACGTCGTTTGTGTCGCAAAGCGGCACAAACTGAGCGGTGGTCAGGCTGCTTGGATGGCCCGCTTCTTGCCTATCGCCCAGAGCAAAAGACAAGGAGGCCAGAATATGAGTGACAACGTAATAACACGGATCGGAGAGATTATAGCCGCCGACCCGGTAGTACTGTTCATGAAGGGCACGCCGCTGGCGCCGCAATGCGGGTTTTCCGCCACTGTGGCGCGCATCCTCATGCAATTGGGGGTGCAGTTCTCCAGCGTGAACGTGCTGGCGGAACCTGAGATCCGTGACGGCATCAAGATCTACGCCGACTGGCCGAGCATCCCGCAGCTCTATATTGGCGGCGAGTTTATCGGTGGCGCCGACATTGTGAACGACATGACGGCGACGGGCGAGTTGGTGGAGATGCTGAAAGCCAATAACGTGGCGTTGACGGAGGGGGCGTGATGAGCGAGCTGCCGCAGGTTTTCAAGCACCATGTGTTTATGTGCCTCACCCAACGCCCGCCGGGGCATCCGCATGGTAGCTGCGGCACTGCCGGGAGCAGCAAATACTTCGACCTGCTGAAGGCCAAACTGGACGCCGAGAGCATGAATGGAGAAATCGGACTCTCCAGCTCCGGTTGTCTAGGATTTTGTACAGCTCAACCCCTGATGGTTGTATATCCTCAGGGCGTTTGGTACCGCCCGCAGGCGCCTGAGGATGTGGACGAAATCGTTGAAAGCTTTAAGAGCGGGACAATTATCGAGCGCCTGGCGGTAGTGCCGGCGCGCTGATCGCGCGACGGTGCTGGCGTTTTAGGGGCAAGGGCTAGTCTTACTGTGTCATAAACTCTTGCCCGATTCGAACGTGATTTGTCAGGTTTGGAGATTCTTAACCGTGGAGGCAGGTTATGGGTCTCAAGTCTGGACGG
>NZ_JABEVC010000075.1 GCF_013044125.1 Acidocella sp.
ATCCAGCAGGGGCTCACGCGCGAGGTTTTCAACAACCCCGGCTCGGCGGCGGCGGCGCAACTGCTGGGGTTTGAGAATGTCTGGGAGGCGGAGGGCGCCAGCTACGCCATCCGCGCCGCGGACATCGCGCTGGCCGAAACGGGAATGCCGGCAACGGTTTTATCCGCGCGCGGGCATGGCGCCGGGCTGCGGCTGGAATGCGCCGGGCCGGCGGCGCGGTTTGTGGTACACCTGGAGGCAGGCGGGAGAGAGCGGTTTGCGCCAGGGGCGGAGGTTTTTCTGCAGCCTGACCCCTTAAAGCTGAAGCGTCTGGGTTAAGCCGCGCGGGTGAGGCGCTTGATGAACGCCGAGAGATGGTGGCGGCGCATCTCGGCCTTCGCCTTGGCGCTGGTGGTCATGTAGTTCATCTGCACCACATAGCGCTGGCCGATAAATTGTTTGTGACCATGAAAGGCGGTGGGGCTGTTGGGGAAAACCAGCAGGGTGCCGTCGACCGGGGGAATTTCGGCGGCGTAGTTTTCCAGATCCGTGCCGTTGCGCAGCAGGCGCAGGCAGCCTTCCTGGCGGGACCAGGCCGCGCCGCTGGCGGGGTTGAGATAGAGCAGGATGGTGACGCGCTTGGCTGTGGAATCGGTGTGAATCTGGCCGTCCTGCGCGCCGGAATTGCCGCGCAGGGTGGTCATCAACGGGGCGCCCTTAAGGTCCAGCCCGAATTTCCCGGCGATGATGGCGCGGAACTCTTCACCCTCCAGCCCCGCGATGGCGGCGCGGGCGGCCGGCCCCAGCTTCAGCGCGCCGATGGGGAAGCTGCCGCGCCCCTTCATCGGCGGCAGGGCCGCGAACACGGCGGGCAGCGCCTGCGGCTTCACGAAACGCGGCAGCACGATGTGGGGAAACGGGCTGGCGGCGACCGGCGCCGCGCGCAAACCCTCGAAATCGAGAACATCCATGAGCAAATGCGTATTCAAGCCGGGGCCGCGCGTCAATGTGCACCGGGCGCGTGAGGCGCGCGACAAATTATTGCGCACGGCGCCACTGGATTATTGCCTAGCCCCACGCGCAATGCACCTAAGCTTTATGGTTGTTGCGCCGCACAAGCCCCGGGAGTATCGGGGGTGCCCAGTATGTCCAGCGCCTCCCACTCCGCTCCCGGCGTCATCCCCGCGTACCGCGCCCGCGTTGCCGCAGGGATGATCGTCTCCGACCCCGCGCAGGCCAGCGCGGCCGAGCGGCTGCAGGATTTATGGGCGAAGCTGCGCGGCTATAACCCCTACCCGAAAAAACCACCCAACGGCTGGGTGGGCCGGTTGCTCCACCGCAAGCAGGTGGATGAGGTGGAGGACCACCCCAACGGGCTGTATATCGTGGGCGAGGTCGGGCGCGGCAAATCCATGCTGATGGACCTGTTCTTCGAGGCGGCCGACGTGCCGCGCAAGAAACGTATCCATTTCCACGAATTCATGCAGGACGCGCACCGGCGCTTCCATGCCATCAAGCGCGACAATCCCAACATCGCCGACCCGATCCCCGCCCTGGCCGATGAGATCGCCGAGGAAGCCGCCCTGCTCTGCTTTGACGAGTTCCAGGTGCATGACATTGTGGACGCGATGATCCTGGGCCGGCTGTTCGAGGCGCTGTTCGCCCGGCTGGTGGTTGTCGTCGCCACCTCCAACACGCTCCCGGATGACTTATATAAGGGCAAGCCGGGGCGCGATGCGTTTTTGCCGTTCATCGCGCTGATCAAGAAAAAGCTGGATGTGCTGGTGCTGGACGCCGAGCGCGACTACCGGCGCGAGCGGTTGCATGGGCTGGCATGCTGGTATGTGCCCGCCAATACAAAGGCCGACGCGGCGCTAGACCGGATTTTTAGCGAAATCACCGCCGGGGCGGTGCCGAAGGCGGAGAGTATCGCGGTGACCGGACGCACCCTAGCCGTACCGCTGGCCGGGGCGCAGACGGCGCGGTTCGACTTCCATGCGCTTTGCGGCGTGCCGCTCGGGCCGGGCGATTATCTGGCCCTGGCGACGCATTATCACAACATACTGATTGACGGGATTCCACGTCTTTCGCCGGATAATTTCGACGAGGCGCGCCGGTTCGTGACGCTGATCGACGCGCTTTATGAACACCGGGTGAAACTCTACGCCACCGCCGCCGCGCGGCCCGATGATTTGTACCGCTCCGGCGAAGGCGCTGCGATATTTGAGCGCACCGCCTCCCGCCTGGAGGAAATGCAGAGCGAGGAATATCTGAAACTGCCACATCTGACTTGACCAACGGGGAGATGCCGCCGGGCTTTCCCCCTCGCGATCGTGAATTTCCCGCAGCGCAGCAATGCTTCTTGCCGGGGGCTGATGATTGGAGTAGCACCCCCGGCGACGCCTTTTTAACTCCAGAAAACAGGGTAGGCCGACTTCAAATGAATATACATGAATATCAGGGCAAGGAACTGCTGAAAGCCTATGGCGTCGCAGTGTTGGGCGGGCATGTCGCCTGGACGCCGGAAGAAGCCGTGGAAGCCGCGAAAAAGCTTCCCGGGCCGGTGTATGTGGTAAAATCCCAGATCCATGCCGGTGGGCGCGGGGCTGGCAAGTTCAAGGATGACCCCAACGGCAAGGGCGGTGTGCGCTTGGCCAAATCGCTCGACGAAGTGCGCGAAGCCGCCGCCGCGATGATCGGCCACACGCTGATCACCAAGCAGACCGGCCCGGCCGGCCGCTTGGTGCGCCGCGTTTATGTGGAAGCCGGTTGCGATATCAAGCGTGAGCTGTATCTCTCCCTGCTGATCGACCGTTCGGTCTCCGAGATCGTGATCATCGCCTCCACTGAGGGTGGCATGGAGATCGAGGAAGTGGCCGAGCACCACCCCGAGAAGATTCTGCGCGCCCCGGTTGACCCGGCTGCCGGGATTTCCGGTTTCCACGCCCGCAAGCTGGCCTTCGGCCTCGGCCTGGAAGGCAAGCAGGTCGGCACGTTCACCAAGTTCGTGAGCGCGATCTATGAGGCGTTCGTCGCCCTGGATGCGGCGATCATGGAAATCAACCCGCTGGTGGTGACCGGCGCCGGCGAAATCATCGCGCTGGATGCCAAGGTGAGCTTCGACGACAACGCGCTCTACCGCCATCCCGAGATTGAGAAGCTGCGCGACGAATCCGAGGAAGACCCCAAGGAGCTCGAAGCCAACAAGCACAGCCTCTCTTATGTGGCGCTGGACGGAAACATCGGCTGCATGGTGAACGGCGCCGGGCTGGCGATGGCGACCATGGACATCATCAAGCTCTACGGTGCGGAGCCGGCGAACTTTTTGGACGTCGGCGGCGGCGCGACCAAGGAGCGCGTGACGGCGGCGTTCAAGATCATTCTCTCGGACCCGAACGTGGAGGGCATTCTGGTCAACATCTTCGGCGGCATCATGCGCTGCGATGTGATCGCCGAGGGCGTGATCGCCGCCGCGCGGGAGGTTTCGCTCTCCGTGCCGCTGGTGGTGCGC
>NZ_JABEVC010000076.1 GCF_013044125.1 Acidocella sp.
ACGCAAGAATGAGCCTGAACTGTTGAAGAAGATCGATTCGGCGATCGCGGCGATCATCGCGAACGGAACTTACAAGAAGATTGAGTCGCATTATTTTAACTTTGACGTCTACGGCGCCAATCCGGCAAAGTGAGTCAGTGCCTGGCCCCGTGTTAGCGCGGGGCCAGGCTTCTCTTGATGATAAAGGATGACGATGTTCAACCTTGCAGGTTATGGACCACAGATTTTTCGGGGAACCATTGTTACGGTCGAGCTTTCATTGCTCTCGCTCTTGGTGTCGTTTGTCATTGGTCTGCTCGGTGCTTCGGCAAAACTTTCAAAAAGCCGGTTTCTGCGTGGATTGGCGACGATCTACACCACGATCATTCGTGGCGTGCCGGACCTGGTGTTGATGCTGCTGATTTTCTATTCGTTGCAGATTTGGCTCAATGATGCCACGGATTATTTAGACAGCATCCAGAACAGTATTGATTTTGAGGTAAGCTTAGACCCCTTCACCAGTGGTGTGATTACGCTTGGTTTCATTTATGGTGCATATTTTACTGAAACCTTTCGTGGCGCGTTCATGGCCGTGCCGAGAGGCCAGTTGGAAGCTGCAAGGGCGTTCGGGATGAAGCCATTTCTGGTATTCCGCCGCATCCTGTTTCCGCAGATGATGCGCTATGCGCTGCCCGGCCTCGCGAATAACTGGCAGGTGATCCTTAAAGCCACAGCGCTGGTCTCGCTGATCGGGCTTTCGGACATCATCAAGGCCGCGCAATATGCCGGCGAAGGTACGTTCCGCACGTTCTATTTTATGAGTATTGCGGGGCTTGTTTATTTACTTTTGACCACTTTTTCCAACGGCGTGCTAATGCTGCTGGAGCGCAAATACGCGGTCGGCGTAAGGAAGGCTGTGCTGTGATCTATATTATTCAAAATTTCGGCCGCGAGTTCCTGTACACCGATGGCTATCATATCACCGGCCTGGCCATGACGCTTTGGCTTCTGTTGATCTCATGTTCAGTGGGATTTTGCATTGCGCTGCCGTTGGCGATTTTGCGCAATGCGCGTAATCCGCTGGTCTGGGGGCCTGTGTGGCTCTATACTTTCGTGATCCGCGGTACGCCGCTGTATGTGCAGTTGCTAATCATCTACACTGGCTTTTATGGTCTGGACTTTGTCCGTAATTCCCCGCCGCTTGCGGCTTTCTTCAAGCAGGGGATTGACTGTACGCTACTCGCCTTTGCGCTGAATACCGGCGCATATACCACGGAGATTTTCGCCGGGGCGATCCGCGATACATCCTTCGGCGAGGTTGAGGCAGCGCGTTCGCTCGGTATGTCGCAGTTCACGCTGTACCGGCGGATCATCATTCCCTCGGCGCTGCGCCGTGCGCTGCCCGTGTATAGCAACGAGGTGATCCTGATGCTGCACGCCACCACGCTGGCTTTCACCGCAACCGTTCCGGACCTGTTGAAAGTTGCCAACGATGCTTATGCGGCGACATATAACCCATTCGCATCTTTTGCGACGGTGGCGCTGATCTATCTGTGCATTTCCTTCACGCTGATTTTTGGATTCCGCAAAGCCGAAGGGCATTTCTTGGCGTTTTTGAAGCCATAAGCCGCGTTTTCCATCTTTTTCCAGGCGGCCGTTCGCGTCGCCAGGGCTGCACGGAGTTTATCCCCGCACAATGAGAGAGTTCATAGATTATCCCATCGCTATCGTTGATGAAGCCTTTGGCGCGCCGACGACGGTTGGCCGTGTCGTCAGCGCGCTCGTGGCCGCGTTCGAGGCACGCAACCATCGGGTGCTGACCGGGATCACCATCGCTGATGCCAGTGCCGGCCGGGTTCTTTATACGGGCCTCTCGGCGGTGCTGATCGCAATTGATGGTTTCGCGACGCGCGACGCATTGATCGAGGCGCTGACAACTCTGCTGGATCTCGCCCTCGCGCGCGCGCCCGATCTGCCGATTTTTCTCTATGGCGAACAGCGCATGCAGGAGGATTTGCCGACCCATTTGATGAGCCGTATCGACGGCTATCTCTACCTGCACGATGATACGCCGAGCTTCATCGCCGGCTATGTGTCAAGCGCCATTCATCGTTATGTCGATGCGATGCTGCCACCGTTTTTCAAGGCACTTGTCCGCTATACCGATGCCGCGAAATATTCCTGGCATACCCCAGGGCACGGTGGCGGCGTTGCCTTCATGCGCTCGCCTGTCGGGCAGGCGTTCCACCGGTTTTTTGGCGAGAACACGCTGCGGGCGGATCTTTCCGTTTCAGTTCCGGAGCTTGGATCCCTGCTTGATCATTCCGGCCCGGTGCGTGAGGCCGAGCGCGAGGCGGCCCAAAGCTTTGGCGCTGACACAAGCTTTTTTGTAACCAACGGTACATCGAGCGCCAATAAAATCATCTGGTCCGGTCTCGTCGGCCCTGGCGATTATGTTCTGGTTGACCGTAACTGCCATAAATCACTCGTGCATGCGCTGATCATGACCGGAGCACAACCGATTTATCTGCGCCCCAGCCGTAACGCCTATGGCATCATCGGCCCGATCCCGCGCGCGCAATTTGATGCCGAGGCCCTCGCGGCACGGTTGCCGCCGGGAGCGCGGCTCAGCGTCGCCACGATTACGAACTCAACTTATGATGGTCTGTGCGTCAACACTGATGTCGTCAAGGCAGCTCTCGCGCCCATCACAAAGGCGATTCATTTCGACGAAGCCTGGCTGGCGCAAGCAAAATTCCATGAGTTTTACAGCAGCTTCTATGCGATGAGCGATACAGCCGCGCCTGTGGCACCTCTGGTTTTCTCTACCCAATCAACCCACAAGGTTCTTGCGGCTTTCTCGCAGGCATCGATGATCCATATCAAGGAAGGGACCGAAGTCCGGCTCGATCCCGATCGCTTCAACGAAGCTTTCATGATGCATTCTAGCACCTCGCCTTGGTATGGTATTATTGCCTCTTGCGATGTTGCCGCGCGCATGATGCGTGGCGCCGCCGGGCGCAGCCTGGTTGATGAAACCCTGCACGAGGCGGCGGATTTTCGGGCCGGCATCGCCCGGCTTGGCGCAGAGTCGGGCCGGGCCGGAGATTGGTGGTTCCGGCTGTGGGAGCCTGAAAACGCCGGGTTGGCGCAGGAAGACTGGACGCTGAAACCAGGCGATTCCTGGCATGGTTTTACGGATATCACCGATAATTTCACCTTGCTCGACCCGATCAAGGTGACAATTCTGTGCCCTGGATTGGGTGGGGAGGGCGCGGACGCACCGGGAATTCCAGCGCCCATCGTTGCAAAATTTTTATGGTCGCGCGGCATCGTGGTCGAGAAAATCGGCATCTACCATTTCCTCATCCTTTTCACGCTCGGTGTTTCACGCGGCAAATGGAGCAACCTCATCACCGAGCTTCTGGCCTTCCGCGCGCATTATCAGGCCAACACGCCGCTTGCTGATGTTTTGCCCGAGCTGGTGCGCGCAGCACCTGAACATTATGAGCGCATGGGTCTGGCTGAACTCTGTGCCGCCCAGCATGAGGCTTATCAAAAAGGCGATGTTCTGGCTTTGCAGAGTGCAATGTTCGCGGATCTGCCGGAACCCGCGATGACGCCGCAAATGGCGCACGCGGCCCTGGTTGGCAATCGCATCGAGCAGGTTGGCCTGGACGATTTGGAAGGGCGGATCCTGGCGCGCATGGTGGTGCCTTACCCGCCAGGAATTCCGCTCATTTTTCCGGGCGAGCGCGTCACCCTGCCGGCCATCATCGCGTATCTGCGCTTTGCGGAATCCTGGGACCGGCAGTTTCCCGGCTTTGAGACCGATATCCACGGCGCGCGCAAAGCACCCGATGGCACCTACCGGCTCGATTGCGTGGTCCTGCCGGAAGGTCAGGCTTAAGGCCATGCCGGGCCGCCTGCGCGCGGCAGGCGGCGTGAACCCTGGGGTGTTTTTAGTCGTTGCCCCAGGTTTTTCTCTGGAAGTTGTGATGCGCCTCAATGAAGCGCACCGTGCCGGACTTGCTGCGCATCACGATGGAATGCGTTTTGGCGCCATGGCCAAAGCGCTGCACGCCGCGCAGCATCTGGCCGGAGGTGATGCCGGTCGCCGCGAACATCACGTCACCCTTGGCCATCTCGGTCATGCTGTAGATGCGGCTGGGGTCGGTAATGCCCATGGTTCTTGCCCGCTCTATCTGCGCCTGGTCTTCGAAGAGAAGCCGCCCCTGCATTTGCCCGCCGGTGCAGCGCAGCGCGGCCGCGGCCAGAACGCCCTCCGGCGCGCCGCCTGAGCCGAGATACATGTCGATGCCTGTCTCCGGTTGGGAGGCGGCGATCACGCCCGCCACATCGCCTTCGCCGATCAGGGTGATCCGCGCGCCAGCCTCGCGGCAGCGGGCGATGATCTCCTGGTGGCGCTCACGCTCCAGGATGCACACCATCAGGTCCGCAATCTCGCAACGCTTTGCCTGCGCGAGGTTGCGCAGGTTCTCAGCCACCGGCGCCGCGAGGGAGATGATGCCTTCCGGCAGACCGGGGCCGACGGCGATCTTGTCCATATACACATCCGGCGCATGCAGAAAATTGCCATGCTCGGCGAGCGCGACCACGGCGAGCGCGTTGGGCGCGCCCTTGGCGGCGATTTCAGTGCCTTCCAGAGGGTCCACGGCAATGTCCATCGCCGGGCCGCCGCAACCGACTTTCTCGCCGATGAAGAGCATCGGCGCCTCGTCCATTTCCCCTTCGCCGATGACCACGGTGCCCGAGATCGCCACGGTGTCAAACGCCTTGCGCATCGCCTCCACCGCCGCGCCGTCGGCTTCGTTCTTTTTGCCGCGGCCGATCCAGCTTGAAGCCGCGATGGCGGCGGCCTCGGTCACGCGCACCAGCTCAAGCGCCAGGTTTCTGTCCCATACTGTGGGGTTGGTTTTTTTCATGGCGCGGTGTCCTTTTTGGTAAGGTGCAGAACAAGCCCTGCGGTTGAGGAATCGGCACTTTCGTCTGGCCGGCCGCTGGCGACGATGGGCAGCAGCCCGGTGGCAAGTTCCTTGCCGAGTTCTACGCCCCATTGATCGAAGGCGTTGATATCCCAGATGGCGGCTTCAACGAACACGCGGTGCTCGTATAATGCGATAAGCCGCCCCAGCGTGCGCGGGGTCAGCTTGTTATAGGCGAGGGTGACCGAGGGGCGGTTGCCGGGGAACACGCGGTGCGGGTTGCCATGGGCTTCCTCCAGCGTGCGGCCGAGCATCAAGGCGCGCGTTTGCGCCAGGCAGTTGGCGATGAGCAGATTATGGTGCTCGCGCATGGCCGGTTCATGCCCCTGCGCCGCGATGAGGAATTCGCAAGGAATAACTGCGGTGCCCTGGTGCAGAAGCTGGTAGAAGGCATGCTGGCCGTTGGTGCCGGGCTCGCCCCATACGAGCGGACCGGTGGCCTGCGTCACCGCGCTGCCGTCCTTGCGCACGCGCTTGCCGTTGGACTCCATGTCCAGCTGCTGCAGATACGCCGGGAAGCGCGCGAGACGCTGATCATACGGCAACACCGCGCGCGCCGCGTAGCCGCAGATGTTGCGGTGCCATATGCCGGTGAGGGCGAGCAGCACGGGCAGGTTGCTAGCAAAGGGCGCGGTGCGGAAATGCTGGTCCATCTCATGCGCACCCGCGAGGAATTCGCGAAAGTTTTCCGGGCCGATGGCCAGCATCACCGGCAGGCCGATGGCCGACCAGATGGAATAGCGCCCGCCCACCCAGTCCCAGAATCCAAAGGTCCGCTCGGGTAGAATCCCGAACACCGCGCCCTTGTCGAGGGCTGTTGACACCGCGGCGAAATGCCGCGCCACCGCTTGCTCGCCCAGCGCCTCCACAATCCATTGCCGTGCCGAATGGGCGTTGGTCATGGTCTCGATGGTGGTGAAGGTTTTCGAGGCGACGATGATGAGCGTGCGCGCGGGATCAAGCGTGCGGATGGTATCGGCCAGATGCGCGCCATCCACATTTGAGACGAAATGCACGCGCGGGCCATCATGATACGGCGCCAGCGCGCCGGTAACCATGGCCGGGCCGAGGTCTGAGCCGCCGATGCCGATGTTGATGACATCGCTGAACGCGCCGCCATCAGCGGCGGAGATTTCCCCCGTGCGGACGCCTTCGGCAAATTGGAACAAAGCTGCCAGGGTTTTGTTCACCTCCGGCATCACATCCGCGCCGTCCACATTCACCGGCGAATTGGAGATGTTGCGCAGAGCCGTATGCAGCACCGCACGGTTCTCGGTGGTGTTTATCTTCTCCCCCGCGAACATCGCATCGCGCTTCTGCGCAACCTGGGTTGCCTCGGCGAGTTGCAGCAGCAGCGCGCGGGTTGTCTCCGTCAACCCGGTTTTGGAATAGTCGAGCAGCAGATCATCCAGCCCGGCGGAAAATTCAGCGAACCGGCTGGGGTTTTGCGCGAACAACGCGCGCAGGGTGGGGCTCTCCTGTGCCGCGGCCGCCAGCTGGGCCCAGAGTTTATCCATGCGCGCCGCCTCCCCGGTGGATATCCAACGCCGCGGCCTGGGCAGCGGCGGCGGTGATCCCGCTCCAGTCTCCGGCGGCGATCATCGCGCGGCTCACCATCCAGGAACCGCCGATGCAGACCACGTTGGGCAGCTTCAGATACCGGGGCGCGGACTCAGGCGTGATACCCCCGGTCGGGCAGAATTTGAGCTGCGGCAGCGGCGAGGCGATGGACGACAAAAACGCCGCCCCGCCGGAGGCTTCAGCGGGGAAGAGCTTGGCGAACTCATAGCCGCGCTCGATCAGCCGCATCGCCTCCGAAGCCGTGGCGATACCGGGCAGCAGTTTGACCTGCGCCCCGGCCACGGCGTTGAGCAGGGTCTCGGTGGCGCCGGGGGAGACTGCGAATTTCGCGCCCGCAGCCACGGTTTTTTCAAACTGTTCGCCGCTCAGCACGGTGCCGGCGCCAACAATGGCATCGGGCACCTCCGCCGCGATGGCGCGGATGGCCTCCAGCCCCACGGCGGTGCGCAAGGTGATCTCAATGACAGGCAATCCACCGGCGACGAGCGCGCGCGCGAGCGGCACCGCCTGCGAGAGATGGTCGATGATGACGACCGGGATAACCGGTGCGGCGCGCAAAATGGTTTCGAGTTTCATGCGAGGCCCTTTGTGAAAATGCTCGCACCCGTATCGGCGGTGCTGACAGCGTGGCGGAAGGCGGCGAACAGGTCGCGCCCGGTACCGTAATGGTTGGCGGAAAGATCGGCGGTTGCCAGTGTGCGCGCGGCCCATACATCAGGCGGCACCAGAATGGTGAGATGGCCGTTGGTGCCGTCCACGCGGATCATGTCACCATCGCGCAGCTTGCCGATGGCCCCGCCATCGGCGGCTTCCGGGGTGACATGGATCGCGGCGGGCACCTTGCCGGAGGCGCCGGAAAGCCGGCCATCGGTCACCAGCGCCACGCGGTAGCCCTTGTCCTGCAACACCCCCAGCGGCGGCATCAGCTTATGCAACTCGGGCATGCCATTGGCCTTCGGCCCCTGAAAGCGCACGACGACCACTGTGTCCTGGTTCAGCTCGCCCGCCTTGAAGGCTGCCTGGACCTCTTCCTGCGAATGAAAGATCTTCGCGGGAGCCTCAATGATATGCCGCTCCGGCTTTACCGCGGAGGTTTTGATGACCGCGCGGCCGAGCGCGCCGTCGAGCACGCGCAACCCGCCAGTGGGCTGGAAGGGATCGGCCACGCCGCGCAGCACACTGGCATTGCCGCTGGCCTCGGGTGCGGGGAACCACGCAACTTGCCCATCCACCAGCTTCGGCTCCGCGGCATAGGCCCCAAGGCCGCTGCCCGCCACGGTGCGCACATCCTCATGCAGCAAACCGGCGGAAAGCAGCTCCCGGATCACAAATCCGGTGCCGCCGGCGGCGTGGAAATGATTCACATCGGCCGAGCCGTTGGGGTAGATGCGCGCCAGCAGCGGCGTGACCTCGGCCAGATCGGAGAAATCATCCCAGGTGAGGGTGATGCCGGCCGCCGCCGCCATCGCGACGAGATGCAGCGTGTGGTTGGTCGAGCCGCCGGTGGCGTGCAGGCCCACGATGCCGTTCACGAACGCGCGTTCGTCCAGGATTAGGC
>NZ_JABEVC010000008.1 GCF_013044125.1 Acidocella sp.
CAGTGGCCTGCTTGTCCCTTCCGTCCGCGGCGAGATGCAGCGGACTTCAGGGGCAGGACACTAGTGGGACACGGCATTTTCAATGACGTGTCCCACTAGACCTGATTGCGCGTAAAGCGATCAGGCTAGAGAGATAAGGCTTGAAGCTGCGGACGATGCTCAGTGCGTGAGGTTAAGCACCAGAACAAGGCAAAGGGTAAATACGGCAACATACCCAACACCTACCGCAAGGCAAGTCCAACCCCCAAGGGGGTCTCGATCATGCCGCGAATGTCCTGCCATAACCATGGCACATATTCCTTAAATTTCCTCTGGCCCGTGGGCGTTTTTCCGCCTGTTGCCGCACCCATCATACGCCGGGTGCCCAGAAAAAATAAAGAATATTCATCGCTATATGCCTGCGAAGGCAGCTGACTTGCCAGCAGCATCGCTGCTGGCGATCAGGCCCGCTCTCCAATCGCGATCGTTTGAGGTTCGCTCAACCGAGCGAGCCGGAAGCATGAATCGCCCTCAGAAAATGGCCAGAGCCTGATCGCACTTAAACCAATCAGGCTCTGGTTTAATCCGGGGTGTCGCTCTCGCCATCACCTGTATCGGCGACGAGCAGGGCCTCCGAAATCACCACCGCCTGCTCGCGGATTTTCTTCTCGATAGCATCCGCCATCTTCGGGTTCTCGCGCAAGAATTGCTTGGCGTTCTCGCGTCCCTGGCCGATTCGCGTGCTGTCGTAACTGAACCAGGCGCCGGATTTCTCCACCACCCCGGCTTTCACGCCCAGGTCCACCAGCTCGCCCATTTTGCTGATGCCCTCGCCGAACATGATGTCGAATTCCACCTGCCGGAATGGCGGCGCCAGCTTGTTTTTCACAACCTTCACGCGCGTGTGGTTGCCGGTCACTTCCTCGCGGTCCTTGATAGAGCCAGTGCGCCGGATCTCCATGCGGATTGAGGCATAGAACTTCAGCGCATTGCCGCCCGTCGTCGTTTCCGGGTTGCCGAACATCACGCCGATTTTCAGGCGGATCTGGTTGAGGAAGATCAGCATGGTGTTGCTGCGCGAGACCGAACCGGTGATCTTGCGCAGCGCCTGGCTCATCAGGCGTGCGTGCAGGCCGACGTGGCTGTCGCCCATCTCCCCCTCAAGCTCGGCGCGCGGCACCAGTGCTGCCACCGAGTCGATCACCAGAACATCGATGGAACCCGAGCGCACCAGCGTATCGGCGATCTCCAGCCCCTGCTCACCGGTATCGGGCTGGGAGATCAGCAGATTGTCGACATCAACCCCCAGCTTGCGCGCATAGGTGGGGTCCAGTGCGTGTTCCGCGTCGATAAAGGCGCAGGTGCCGCCGCGCTTCTGCGCCTCGGCGATGGCATGCAGCGCCAGCGTGGTCTTGCCGGAGCTTTCCGGCCCGTAAATCTCGATCACGCGACCGCGCGGCAGCCCGCCGATTCCCAGCGCCAGATCGAGCCCGAGCGAGCCGGAGGGGATGACATCAATCGCCTCGCCAGTGCCCTTGGCCCCCATGCGCATGATGGAGCCCTTGCCGAAGGCCCGCTCGATCTGCGCCATGGCGGCGTCCAACGCCTTGTTTTTTTCCATGTCCGGCTTCCTGGTCATTGCTGCTTCCCCAGCGTCCGACACCGAATCGACTGCCGTCAAACGGCGTTTTGGTCCTGACGCGGGTGCAACCATAGCGTGTTTTCCTTGGAATGCCAAAATGAAGATCTGAAACGCAGGTTGCCAGGGGTAGAACAAAATAGCAACATTAAAATTAACTTTTCGTTCTCTTTGTGTTCCGCCGACCAGAAGCTCTCTATTCGGTTTATTCGAACCGGCGGATCAAAGTTTTCCTCTCTACAGGCTGCCGCCGCGCCGGCCGATCGCCGCCCCCAGCCGCAGGCGCAGCGAGTTCAGCTTGATGAAACCGGCGGCGTCCTGCTGATTATAGGCGCCGGCATCGTCCTCGAATGTCACCATCCGCGTTGAATAGAGCGAATACGGGCTTTCGCGCCCGATGACGATCACATTGCCCTTGTAGAGCTTTAGCCGCACCGTGCCGGTGACCGAGGCTTGCGACGTGTCGATCAGCGCCTGCAGCATCCGCCGTTCGGGCGAGAACCAGAAGCCGTTATAGATCAGCTCCGCATAGCGGGGCATGATGCTGTCCTTCAAATGCCCGGCCTCGCGGTCGAGCGTGATGGACTCGATGGCCCGGTGCGCCTGCAACAAGATCGTCCCGCCCGGCGTCTCATACACCCCGCGCGACTTCATGCCGACGAAGCGGTTCTCCACCAGGTCCAGCCGGCCGATGCCATTGGCCTTGCCGTAGGCGTTCAGGCGCGTGAGGATGGTGGCCGGCGAGAGTTGCTCGCCGTTTAGTTCCACAGCGTCGCCATTGGCGAAGCCGATGGAGATTTCGGTGGTCTGGTCGGGCGCATCCATCGGGCTGATGGTGCGCTGATACACAACCTCCTCCGGTTCCACGGCGGGATCTTCGAGGATCTTCCCCTCCGAGGATGAGTGCAGCAAATTGGCATCCACCGAGAACGGCGCTTCGCCGCGCTTGTCCTTGGTGATGGGGATCTGGTTGGCCTCGGCGTATTCGATCAGCCGGGTGCGCGAGGTGAGGTCCCATTCCCGCCAGGGGGCGATCACGCGGATATTAGGGTTCAGCGCGTAATAGCCAAGCTCGAAGCGCACCTGGTCGTTGCCTTTGCCGGTCGCGCCATGCGCCACCGCATCCGCGCCGACCATCTCGGCGATTTCGATCTGCCGTTGCGCGATGAGCGGGCGGGCAATGGAGGTGCCGAGCAGATACTGGCCCTCATACACCGCATTGGCGCGGAACATCGGGAAGACGAAATCCTTCACGAAGGTTTCGCGCAGATCCTCGATGAATATCTGCTTGATGCCAAACATCTCGGCCTTGGCGCGGGCCGGCTCCAGCTCCTCGCCCTGGCCGAGATCGGCGGTAAAGGTCACCACCTCGCACTCATAGGTGTTTTGCAACCAGCGCAGAATGACCGAGGTATCCAGCCCGCCGGAGTAGGCGAGCACAACTTTTTTGACTTTATGTTCCATGAGGACGCCTTGTATTAACTTGGGGCTCGTCTGCCAAGCAGGGCCGCGATGAACATCCTCACCCCTGTGAGTTGCTGCTCCAGATAAGTGCCGGTGGCCAGTTTCTCGGGCGCTCTGGCGTCGCCGGTGGGCATCCACACCGGCGAGAAATCAGCGGTGCGGAAAATAATGTCCCAAAGTGTGAACACCCCGCCATAGTTGAACGAGGAGCGCCCGGCCGCGCGCAGGGCGTGGTGCAGCCGGTGGAAGCGCGGCGAGACCAGAACATATTCCAGCGGCCCGAACGAGACCTTGATATTGGCGTGCGAAAAACTCTCAATAAACCGCAACAGCAGGATCAGCAGCGGGAACTGCAGCGGCGGAATGCCGATCGCCAGCCCGATGGCGAAGAACCAGAAGAAGGAGATCATATCATCGAGCACATGGTTGCGGTCATCCGACCAGAAGCTCATTTGCCGCTGCGCATGGTGCAGCGCATGCAGCGCATACCAGGCGCGGAAGCTGTGCGAGAGCCGGTGGCGCCAATAGTCGGCCAGATCCAGGATCAGTGCGTAGCACAAAAAGGCGGCCAGCGGATGGCCAAACAGCACGGGGAACATCGTCTCGAGCGTTGGCGGAATATACCCCGCACTCACCAGCATGCCCGAAAACCATGTCTGCACCTGATAGAACATCAGAAAGCTGACGACAGGGATCACGCCCACCCGCGAGACGAAGGTGTAGAACACGTCCACCGCCACGGCCTTTTTGTTGTCCCAGTGTTCAATGGGGAACAGATGCTCCAGCGGCCAGCAGATCGCGTAGGTCACGATCACCGCGAACATGCCGTAGACGCACACCAGCGCCCAGTCGAAGGAGAGATCCCCCCATTCCATCCAGCCGAAACGATAGAGAACGGGCAGGATCGCATACTGGTCGATGCCGCCCGCGATGATGCTGAAAAACCGGTCGATACCCATGATATGGCCTTAACTCACAGGGCTTACTGATAGCCGGTTCCGCTCCGGTTTGCGAGGTGCTTCCCCAGTGCGGCGGGCATGTCAGCCCACGCGCATGCCGGTCAGCACGGTTGCCAGCACGCTGACCAGCACCAGCAGCACGATGATGGAGACCACCCAGCGCAGGGCCAGATAATTACCCGCGACCACCCCGCGCCCCCGGCCCATCGTCTCCACCACGATGGTGGTAAAAAAGCCCGCCAGCAGCAGGAACAGCGCCAGCGCCGGCGCCTGGAAATGCAGCATGACCGAGAGCGCCAGCCAGCCGATGACCGCGGGGACGATGCCGAAGATGAGCAGCTGCCGCTCCGAGCCCAGCGCCGCCGGGGTGAGTGGCGCGCCGTTTACCGGATGCGCGCTATCGCGCAGGGCAAAGCCCCAATGCACCGCCCCGGTGAAGGAGAGGATGACCGCTCCATAGCTTATCAGCACCTCGATCGCGGTTTTAGACCCCAGCGGGTCCAGCAGCACCACGGCGCCGAGCGCCAAAAACGGAACGGCCCCCGCCAGGGTGATGAGGACGGCCACGCTAAATGGTTGTTTGAACATGTTGGCTCCTTATTCCGGCTTGTCGATGACGTAACCCAGCCGATCAATGACCGGGCGAAGGCTCTCCAGCACCGGCTCCAGATGCGCCAGATACGGCCGGTAGCGGTAGCGTGACCTGTCATAGAGTTTCTCCGTCACCTGCGCGTAGCTCGCGGTGCGGGCGTAGCGGGTGTTCTGCTCGAAGCTCAGGCAGCGCGGGTCGAAATCCACGCCGATGAACGCCAGCATCTTCCGCACATTCGCCTCCTGGTCCACCACCATGTCCTCATAGCGCACAGGCAGGTAGCGCATGTTCACATTCTGGCGGTAGTGCGCGATCAGCTCGGCGACCAGGTTGTAGTGCTGCGCGATGCTCTCCATTGCCGCCGCGCAGAAAAACCCGTGCGTAAGGTGGTTGGAGTAGACTGATAGCAGCACGTCCAGCGGGTGGCGGATCACATGGATGATCGGCGATTGCGGAAACAGCAGCGCGATGAGGCCGAGATGCGTCTCATTCAGCGGCATCTTGTCGGTGAAAAAATCCGCGCCCTCCTTGAAGATACCGCTCTTGGCGGCGCGGTTCAGGTAATAGTCGCGCAGCTCGTTCAGGCCCTCGCGCTGGTCGCCCATCCAAAGCTCGGCCAGTGCGTCCGGGTAGTTTAGCGGGCTGGCCAGCAGCCGCGGCATGATCTGCGTGATGTCGTTGATATAGGGCAACTCATCGCCGGCCGAGATGCGCGGATGCACGGTCAGCGTCTGCTCGATCAGCGTGGTGCCCGAGCGCGGAAAGCCGACGATGAACACCGGCTGCGGGAAATCGCGGCGAAGCTCGGCCACCGGCAGGGTTTTCAAGCGCCGGGCGCTGAAAAACCCCTTTAACCGGCCGGCGAGCTCATTGGCCGCTTCCGCCATATAGGGCCGGGCGCCATGCGCCATTGCGCGCTTCTTGGCGGAGTCAAACGCGGCGAAAGCTTCGTCATATCGGCCAAGCTGGTCCAGCAGGCGGCCCTTCTCCGAGAGCTCAGCCGGGCCAAGCCGCAGTTTCGGCGCGGCTTCGGTGCCCTCCTCTGGCTCGTGCAAAATCGCCAGCGCGGCCTCGGTCTTCTTTTGGCGGGCGAGCACGGTGGCGCGGGTAAGCTGCACGCTGGGATTGCCGGGCAGCAGGCGCTCGGCCTCGTCGAGCAATTCCAGCGCCGCATCAAACTTTCGGTCGGCCTCCTCCATCTTGGCGAAGCCCAGCACGGTTTGCAGCACATCGGGCTTCAGCTCCATCGAGCGCCGGTACAGCGCCCGCGCCTCGTCGATTCGCCCCTGGTTCTTCAAATTCCAGGCGAGGTTGGCAAGCGTGATCGGCTCCTCCGTCTCGGCCAGCTCCAGCACCCGGCGGTAATGGTATTCGCCGATCAGCGGCCGGTTGGCCTCGGTTAGCACCAGCCCCATGAGATTATGCGCCTGCGCGTTCTGCGGGGCGATGCGGATGGCGTTGCGGGCGTGGATTTCAGCTTCCGCCAGCGCGCCCTTGCCCAGCAGCATCAGGGTCAGTTCGTTGGTCGCGCCGAAATTGTTCGGGTTGATGGCGACCACGCGGCGGATCAGCGCCTCGGCCGCCTCCATGCGGTTTTGCTGGCGCGAGAGCCGGTAGAGAAACAGCAGCGCGTCCTCGCGCCCCGGGGCGAGTTCCAGCATGTGCCGTACGTTGAGTTCGGCGGTGGTGATGTCCCCGGCCTTCAGCGCCGCGTCCGCCTGGGCGAGCATCGGTACGAGCGCATTGGCAGCCTCGGGCGGGCTTAGCGTTGAGAGATCAAGTCCGCAGCAGCGGAACCGCCGCAGGCCGGAGCCGCAAGGGCAGGGGGTGAAATCAACCATAAAAGGAGTGTAACGAGGAGGCGGCGAGGCGACTAGAGCGCCAACAAAAACGGCGCACAGGCACTGTACGCGAGTCTGCCAACCGCCCGCAGGCCGAGCGGATCGCGGTTGAAGTCCCGGTGATCATTCCACGCGCGGCATGGGAAGCTGTCCAGGAGCAGCCGGCTGAGCGCGCCTCGCGCAAGACCGCCGCCATCACCGGCCATAAGAGCCTCGCGATGGTCAGCCGCTACACCGAACGTAACCGTTGCGGGCTGCTTTCTTTTACCCATAACTTTTGGTAAAAACTGGCTATTGCGCGGCTCGAATCCCCTGTGATTCTGTCACTGGCTCCGATTCGGGAGCGGTGTGGGATGGACGGGAGTGGCGCGAGTTGGTTTGATGGCGAGTTCGCAGGGTGCGATTTTGGCGACGAGAGGTTGAGGAAGCGTCTTTGCATGCTGACGCAGCAAATCGAAGGGTCGATGGGCGACAGCATACCGCTTGCCGGTCGTGGTCGAGTAGCTAGGCCATTTGGCTTCCCTCCGACACCGAAAGTCCGGCGGCCGGTCTCGCCCTTCGGATAAAACGGCTCAACCAGGCCGAAGAGCGCTGCCCACGGGACCACTGCATCCATCTCAGCCAAAAATGCCGCGCGCTTCGTCGTCTTCGCGTACCGATCAAATCCAGCCGTCGAAAATGTCGTTTGCTTCAAAGCCGCCCCCATCACTGCGGGTGCATTTTACAAAAATCAAATTGATAAGGGAATCAGAAACTTATGCAGAGGTTCCCTAACCGGAAATCTCAAGTGCCGCCCCGACTTCATTGAGCAGGGTCGAGATGTGTTCGGGGGGAGGCGTGTCCGTGTAGAGCGCGGAGATCTGGGCAAAGGTACCTACTTTTACGAGCGCGGGGCGGCCAAATTTGGAGTGGTCTGCCAGCAGGAAGACGCGCCGTGAATTGCGCAGGATGGCCTGGGTACACAGAACTTCATCGAGGTCGAAATCGAAAAGTCCCCCGTCCTTGTCAATGCCAGAAATGCCGATAATGCCTATATCCGCGCGGAACTGTTCAAACATTTGCACGGCCGGCAGCCCGGTCACGGCACCGTCGCGGTTACGGAGCTTGCCGCCCGCCATCACGATCGAGCAATGCGGATTTTCACTCATGATTTTCGCCACGTTGAGATTGTTGGTAATGACCCGCAGGTTTTGATGCAAAAGCAATGCACGGGCCGCCTGTTCGGTGGTTGTGCCGATATTGATGAAGAGTGAAGCGTTGGCCGGGACATCCTGGGCCACTTTCGCGGCGATCCGTTGCTTTGCATTGAGGTTGACCACCTGACGACGCTCATATTCGATATTCTCAATCGAAGACGCCAGCCCCGCCCCGCCGCGGTAACGCGACAACCTACCTTCGGAAGCGAGCACGTTCACATCCCGCCGGATGGTTTGCACCGTTACCCCAAAATGCTGCGCCAGTGCCTCAATGGTCAGGAAGCCGCGCTTGGCCACCAGTTCCACGATGCCGCCATGCCGCTCTTCATTGCTTTGTTTCTCAGACAACATGCTGCCTCCATCTGTTTTCTCCACTTTAGACACGCTTGCCCCGCGCCGCCAACGCACAAACGTGCTGCGGTGCAGCATGTTTTCACATTGCGTTGCAATGCGAACCTAAAAATTTGTGTGTGCGCGAAGTAGATCAAAAAATAGTTATTATTTTTCGGTTGCGAAAATTTTAAGGCTCGTTTATCGGTGTTAGCGAGCCGCAAAGCTATAAAGCAGGCAAGGGAAGCACCAACGTGAGCCACTCGACCCCCTCCCCATCCATCTGCGACCTGTTGATCGTCGGTGGCGGTATAAATGGCGCAGCCATCGCCCGCGACGCGGCAGGGCGCGGGCTTTCCGTGACGCTGATCGAACAGCACGACCTGGCGCAGCACACCTCGTCGGCGAGCACGAAACTCATCCACGGTGGGCTGCGTTATCTTGAATATTATGAGTTCCGGTTGGTTCGCGAAGCGTTGATCGAACGCGAGACATTGCTCGCAATCGCGCCGCACATCATCTGGCCGCTTGAATTCGTCCTGCCCCATGCTCGCCACCTGCGCCCGGCCTGGATGATCCGCATGGGCTTGTTTCTTTATGATCATCTCGCCCGCCGCAAGAGTCTGCCGGCCTCGCGGGGAATTTCCTTTGCCACGCATCCGGCGGGTGCCGTCCTGCGTCCCGAATTCCGGCGCGGCTTCACCTATGCCGATTGCTGGGTTGAGGATTCGCGCCTCGTCGTACTCAACGCCCTGGATGCCGCAGAACGCGGTGCCGTCATCCACACACGCTGTGCCCTGCAGGCCGCCCGGCCCGAAGGCGGGCTGTGGCATGCCCAAACCGAGGCTGGCCCCATTACCGCCCGCGCCTTGGTGAATGCGACCGGCCCCTGGGTGAGCGAGGTTCTGGGCGCTCGGCTCGGGCGCAACGCCTCGGCCCATGCCCGGCTCATCAAGGGCAGCCATATCGTCACGCGCAGGCTCTATAAGGGTGAAAATGCCTTCATCCTGCAAAATCCCGACGGGCGGATTGTCTTTGTGATCCCCTATGAGCGGGATTTTTCACTCATAGGCACCACGGATGTGCCGTTCTCGGGAGATCCGGCGGGCGTGGCCATCAGCGCCGAAGAAACCGGCTATTTGTGCGAGAGCGTCAACCGCTATTTCCGCGCCAGCATCTCGCCGGACGATGTCGTCTGGTCCTATGCCGGGGTGCGTCCGCTGTTTGATGACCAGGCCGCGGATGCCAAAGCCGTGACACGCGATTATGTGCTCGATCTAACGCATGACGGGGCCACGCCGCCGCTGCTTTCCGTGTTCGGAGGCAAGATCACGACTTCACGTAAGCTGGCCGAGCATGCGCTGGAAAAGCTCTTGCCCGTGCTGGGCCGCCCCGTCTGCGCCTCTTGGACCGGAGGAGCCCCGTTGCCGGGCGGAGATTTTACCGATTTCTCCGGATATTTCGCGGAATTCCAGAAACGCTTTCCAACTCTTGAACCGCGTCTCGCACGGCGTCTCGTGCGGGCGTATGGCACGCGCGCCGAGCGCTTTGCCGGTGCCGGCATGGGGCGCGATCTGGGCGGTGGCATCACTGAAGCGGAAGCCACCTATCTTGCCAACCATGAATGGGGACGTACCGCGGAGGATATCCTCTGGCGGCGTTCACGCATGGGGCTCCACGTGCCAGCAGGAACCGCCGAACGGCTGACGGCGTTCTTGAAGGAAATACCAGCCACCATTTGAGACTTAACCAAAAAACAACGAGGAAACGAAACAATGACCAAGTATGTCGGTGCCATCGACCAGGGCACCACGAGTTCACGCTTTATCGTGTTCGACAAATCAGGTAACATCGTCTCTGTCGCCCAGAAGGAGCATCGGCAGATCTATCCCAAGCCGGGCTGGGTCGAACATGATCCGATGGAAATTCTAAACAACACCAACGAGGTCATCGGCGCGGCATTGGCCCGCGCCGGACTCACGGCTGCCGATCTGGCGGCAGTCGGGATCACCAACCAGCGGGAGACCACGCTGCTCTGGGACCGGGCGACCGGACAGCCCCTTCACAACGCCCTGGTATGGCAAGATACCCGCGTTGACCAATTGGTCGCCGAATATGCGCGTGAGGGGGGCCAGAACCGCTTCCGCGCCAAAACCGGCCTGCCGCTGGCCAGCTATTTCTCGGGTCTCAAATTACGCTGGCTACTCGACCAGGTGCCCGGGGCTCGCAGCAAAGCCGCCAATGGGGAGGCAATGTTTGGCACCATTGATAGCTGGCTCGCCTGGAACCTCACCGGCGGCCCCAGTGAGGGGGTGCATATTACCGATGTGACCAATGCCAGCCGCACGCAGCTCATGAATCTCGCGACTTGCGATTGGGATGATGACATGTTGCGTGATTTTGATATCCCCCGCGCCTGCCTGCCGAAAATTCTGCCGTCGTCGACAGTCTACGGTGAAATTCGAACCGCTACGTTGCGAGGGGCAAAACTGGCGGGGATTTTGGGAGATCAGCAAGCCGCGCTGGTTGGACAAACCTGCTTCGCGCCCGGAGAGGCCAAGAACACCTACGGTACCGGCTGTTTCATGCTGATGAATACAGGCACGGAGCCGGTGCAATCAAAAGCAGGGCTGCTCACCACGCTTGCCTATCAGTTCGAGGGTGAAAAACCCCGTTACGCGCTGGAAGGCGCCATCGCCATCACCGGCGCGCTGGTGCAATGGCTGCGCGACAATCTCAAGCTTTTCGACGTGGCCGCGCAGATTGAGCCTCTTGCTCGCAGCGTCGAGGATAATGGTGATGTCTATATCGTACCGGCCTTCTCGGGGCTGTACGCGCCTTACTGGAAAGAATCGGCGCGTGGGGTCATCGCCGGTCTTACCCGCTTCGCAACGCGCGCACACCTGGCGCGCGCCGCGCTCGAAGCCACAGCCTATCAGACGCGCGACGTGGTCGAAGCCATGGAGACCGACAGCGGCATCAAGCTGACAAGTCTGAAGACCGATGGCGGCATGGTCGCCAACGAACTGCTCATGCAATTCCAGGCGGATATCCTCGACGTGCCTGTCATCCGTCCAAGCGTTACCGAGACGACAGCTCTCGGCGCCGCCTATGCCGCCGGCCTTGCCACGGGCTATTGGCAGAATACCGAAGATCTGCGTGCCAACTGGCATGCCGACAAAAGCTGGCAGCCCAAGCTCGATGAGTCGCGCCGGGCACATTACTACAAATCCTGGGGCAAAGCCGTCCAGCGCGCCTTTGATTGGGTGGACTAAACCCAAAGCGCCGCCGGCGGCGCTGACGCCGGCATTTTTCGACGTCCAAATACAAAACAAATCAATTTAAAGGACACGCATTATGGGTTCAATTTTTTGGGGCGAGTTGCTCGGCACCGCCACCCTGATTTTGCTGGGAAATGGAGTTGTCGCCTGTGTACTTCTAACAAATTCAAAAGGCCACAATTCAGGCTGGATCGTGATTACTGCCGGCTGGGCTTTCGCGGTGATGTGCGGGGTGTTCGTAGCCGCCGCCACCGGTAGCCCGGCGGCCTATCTCAACCCTGCCGTCGCAGTTGGTTTGATGGTTGACCATGGTGGATGGAGTAAGTTGCCGATCGTCTTGGCGGGAGATTTTGCGGGCGCGTTCATCGGTGCCACGCTGGTGTGGTTGCATTTCCTGCCGCATTGGCGGGCAACTGAAGATCGCGGCTTGAAACTCGCCTGCTTCTGCACGGCTCCAGCCATCCGCAATACCGCTGCCAATCTTCTGAGCGAAGTCATAGGAACTTTTGTCCTGGTATTCGTTGTGGGAGCCATTTTTTCGAAAACAGCTTCCGCGAACGGTGTTGCCGGCGGCGTCGGGCCGTATCTGGTGGGATCGCTGGTCTGGGGCATTGGCCTCTCGCTGGGCGGCACCACAGGTTATGCCATCAACCCCGCCCGTGACCTGGGGCCGCGTATCGCGCACGCATTGTTGCCGATTGCGGGTAAAGGCTCGGCAGATTGGTCCTACGCGCCAATCCCTGTAGTAGGGCCGCTGGTCGGCGGCGCGCTTGCAGGTGTCGTGCTGGCGGCTTTTGGTATCTGATCGCTGCAAAAGCGGACGCATTGCCTCACCAAATGCGTCCCCTGCCGTTGCTTTGCTGGCTAATTTGAAGTCATCGCACTTTGGTCAGCGACTCGTGGACGAAGGGTCCGCCACCAGATCTTTCCGGTCGATCCGCCGCAGCGAGGTCGCCATGCGCATCTCATCGCGGCGAATATCCTCGATGGTCGAATATGTGAAATTAATATGCGCGGCGGCAGCTTTTTCGGCGGCTTTGGCGTCGCCGCTCAGTACAGCCTCGCCAATGGCGATATGCTGTTCAAGCAAAGTGTCGCGTACGCCGGGCCGGCGGTAAAGCTGTTCGCGATTGTAGAATACGCCCTTGCGCAGCAAGTCCCCCAGCACCCGCATAACATGCAGAAGCAGGACGTTGTGCGCGGCCTCATAAACCAGCCCGTGCAATTCAACATCGCAATTGGCTTCCAGGGTCGTATCGTCAATGCCATGGGCGGCGCGCATGCGCTCAAGACAGTCACGGATCGCCTTGCGGTCAGGTTCGGTGGCGCGCAAGGCCGCCAGGCCCGAGGCGTGCGATTCGACTGAGCGGCGAAATTCAAAATAATCAGCCGCCACGCGTTGGTCGTCGGCCAGGAGTTCGGCCAGCGGATCAACCAGCTCTTTCAGGAAACGCGAGACCATGGTGCCCGATTTCTGGGTAACGAGCAGCCCTTTATCCTCGAGCAGATTCAACGCCTGGCGCAGCGACGGCCGCGAAACGCCCAGTGTCTCGGCCAATTCGCGCTCCGGCAGAAGCTTCTCGCCGGGGCGGAGCACGCCTTCGAGGATCATGGTCTGGAGCCGCTCCGCAATGGCATTCGCCAAGGGAACCGGCCGGATTTGCTGTGACATGGCACCCTCCTTATCTAGCGGCTTCTTTAACATAAACCAGGGCGGAGAAAAGCAAACATTATAGGCCAAAATTTTATTGGTAAAATTATCTTGCCAAAACATAATTGGTAATGTTAGGTGTCCGTGAAGTTAAGGCAGTGAACCGCGCCAAAGTGCGCGGGCTTGGAGCAAAACGTGACACTCGAAATCCGTCCGGCTGAAAATTCTCTACCCCATGTCGCGCTGTTCGCGACCTGTCTGGTGAATGCCATGCGCCCAGCCGTCGGTTTTGCGGCGCTAGCGTTGCTGGAACAGGCGGGGTGCCGGGTGGATGTGCCGCAAGCTCAGACCTGTTGCGGTCAGCCCGCGCTCAATTCGGGCGATACCGAAGGAACGCGCCAGATCGCCCGGCGCAATATCGAAATGCTGGAGCCTTTCGACCATGTCGTGGTGCCTTCGGGCTCTTGCGCGGCGACGATCAGGCTGCATTACCCTGAATTGCTGGCGCAAGACCCGGCCTGGGCCGCGCGTGCGCGCAACCTCGCCGCGCGCACGCATGAGCTGCTGAGTTATCTGGCTGACATCCGCGGATGGTTGCCTGAAGGTATCAGCCTGGAGGCGAGCGCCACTTATCATGATAGTTGCAGCGGGCTGCGCGAACTTGGCGTGAAGGCGCAGCCGCGCAAATTGTTGGCGGCGGTGAAGGACCTCACATTGCGCAAGCTGGAGGGCGAAGAAACCTGTTGCGGTTTTGGTGGAACATTTTGCGTGAAATATCCGGCGATTTCGAATGCCATCGTCGATGAGAAGGCGGTGGCGGTTGAGGCAAGTGGCGCGGCGTTGCTGCTGGGAGGGGACTTGGGGTGCCTGCTGAATATGGCGGGCAAGCTGCACCGGCGTGGCGCGGATGTGCGGGCGTTCCATGCCGCGGAAATTCTTGCCGGCATGGGCGATGCCCCGGCCATTGGTGAAATACCATGAGCCACACGCCAGATTTTAATACCCGCGTGGCTGCGGCGTTGGCCAATCCAACGCTCAAAGTTGCCATTGAGCGTACAACTGGCACGGCCCGCACAAAACGTGCCGCTGCCATGGCCGCCTGGCCTGAATTTCCCGCGGCGCGCGCGCTGGGGCGCGACATCAAAGACCATGTGATCGAGAATCTCGCGCATTATCTGGTAGAGTTCGAGAAAAATGCGGTTGCCGCCGGAACCAAGGTGCATTGGGCGCGCAGCGGCGAGGAGGCATGCCAGATTGTGGTGGATATTTGCCGCAAGGCCAAGGCAAAATCCGTGACGCGGGCAAAGTCCATGCTGGGCGAGGAGATAGGGCTGCCCCATGCGCTGGAAGCCGCCGGGCTGGAGCGTGTGGAAACTGATCTGGCTGAGCATATTATCCAGCTCGCGGGTGATCCGCCCTCGCATATCGTATGGCCGGCACTGCATAAAACCCGTGAGCAGGTAGCCGAACTGTTCCGCGCCCACCACCGGGACCCCGGCGCCATGGCCACAGTAGAGGCGATGGTTGCAAGTGCGCGGCGGCAGTTGCGAGAGAAATTCATGGCCGCGGATGTAGGTATTTCAGGCGCGAATTTTCTAATTGCCGATACCGGCGCTGTCTGCACCGTCACCAATGAAGGCAATGCGGAACTCACAACAACCCCGCCGCGGATTCATATTGTGACTGCCGGGATTGAAAAACTGGTGCCCAGCACGGCCCATGCGATGGCGATGTTGCGGTTGCTCGTGCGTTCCGCCACCGGCGCGGAATTGACGCAATACACGACGTTTCACAACGGACCGAAGCGGGCGGAAGACCGCGACGGGCCCGATGAGTTTCATGTCGTATTGGTTGACGCGGGGCGCACGCGGATGTTGAACGAGGGGCTGGCTGAGATGTTGCGTTGCATTCGTTGCGGCGCCTGCCTTAATCATTGCGTGGTGTACCGCCAGATTGGCGGGCATGCGTATGGGGCCACCTATCCGGGGCCGATGGGTTCGGTGCTGACGCCGGTGCTCGATGGTCTAGAACAGGCGCAAGACCTGCCTCGCGCCTGCACGTTGAACGGGCAATGCCAGGAGGTATGTCCGGTGGCGATTCCGTTGCCAACCTTGCTGCGCGGCTGGCGGGAAAAATCCTGGCAACGCGGCTTCGAGCCGGCAACGGTACGCTGGGCGCTCGTACTCTGGCGATTTATGGCAATGCGGCCCCGGCTCTATGAATTCGCCGGGAATCTTGGGCTGCGGATCATGCCGCTATTTTCCCGCGGCGGCTGGATTTCCCGGATGCCGATGGCAGGCGGATGGACCGCGCACCGGGATATGCCAAGCCCCTCGGGCGGAACCTTTCTGGCTCAGTATCGCAGGAGATTCAAAAAATGAATGACGCCAGGACCGAGATTTTAAAAGCGATCGGCAAGGTGCCTGGAAACCCCGCCACCATCGCGGCACAGGCGCAACGCCTGCGGGCGGGCGCGTGCAGGCCGGACCGCGTGAACGGCCCCGCGGATGAAGTGTTTATCGAACGGTTGCGCTCCCCCGGCGTTGCTGCAACGGCTGAGCGGGTTGCAACGATGCAGGATTTTCCAGATGCCGTGCGGCGCTATTTGGCCGCGCATCAGCTTGCCCCTGCTCTGGCCCTGCAGCCGCACCCGGATTTGCAGGCGCTTGATTGGAGCGGAATTGCGACGCATGAGCATATTGCGACGGATGAGCCGGCCGCAGTTGGCCTCGCGCTGGGTGGTATTGCTGAAACAGGATCGCTGGTATTTCATTCCAGTTCGGTTTCACCAACGCTTTTTTGCTTTCTGCCGCTGCATCATATCGTCGCGGTCCGCGCCAGCCAGATATGGCCCTGGCTTGAGGATTATGCCGATGCCTTTGCGGGTTGCGCGCAGCCGCGCAACGTCAACCTCATCACCGGAGCCAGTGGAACAACTGATATTGAAGGCACGCTGGTACGCGGTGCGCATGGGCCGGGCTGGCTGCATGCCGTGCTCATAGGTAATGCGTAATAACGCCCGGAAAAAATCGTTCAAAACAGAAAAGGATAGGAAATGTTTGCGCAATTGTTAACCCCCGTGGGGGGCAGTCTTGGACTGTCCTTTCTGGTGGCGGTACTGCCTGTCGCAACAGTGCTGGTACTACTTGGCATTTTACGCCGCCCGGCCTGGCAGGCTTCGCTCGCGGGGCTGATCGCCGCTCTTGTCATTGCGATCTTAGTTTGGAAAATGCCGGCAGGTCTTGCTCTGGACGCCGTGGCTGACGGCGCCACCTTTGCTCTCTCGCCGGTGATGTGGATCGTGGTCAATGCGCTGCTGCTCTATAATGTCGCGGTAAAATCGGGGCGTTTCGAGGCGTTCAGAAAATGGGTGATCACGCATTTGCCCAATGACCGCCGCGTTGTCCTGGTGGTGATCGGCTTTTGTTTCGGCGCATTGCTGGAAGGTATTGCAGGCTTTGGCACGCCGGTTGCCATCACCAGTTCGTTGCTGATCCTGGTTGGCTTCGCGCCGCTGGAGGCGCTGGTGTTTGGGTTGATCTTCAATACCGCCCCGGTGGCCTTCGGCGCGCTTGGCGTTCCGGTGACCGTGCTGGGCGCGGTAACGAGCCTTCCCGCGACCGCGCTGGCCCAGATGATTGGGCGGCAACTTCCCATCATCGCGCTCATCCTTCCCTTCTATGTCATGGCCATTTACGGCGGCTTTCGCTCGATCAAGTCACTCTGGCCATTGTTGCTGGTAGCGGGTGGAAGTTTTGCAATTTCGCAGTTCTTGGCCTCAAATTATATCGACTATGCGCTGACAGATGTGCTCTCTTCGCTGGGGTCGCTGATCTTCACGCTGTTGTTTCTCCAAGTATGGCGCCCGGAGCCCGACGCGCAATTCGCGATCACGGAAACCACGTTGGCGGCCGAACGTGCCGGCGGCGGCCATGTGGCGCCCTGGCAAGGGTGGCTTCCCTGGGTTGTTGTTACCATAACCGTCATAGCCTGGACGGCCTATAAAGTGGCGCTGGTAGGCCAGCGCGTGATTGCCTGGCCTGGCCTCGACAAGGCGATTTCGATAACGCTGTATCAGGGCAAGCCTTACGCAGCGCTCTGGGTCTTTCAGCCATTGGGCACAGGCACTGCGATCCTTCTTTCAGCAGTGGTCACGGCCTTGCTCGTTGGTCTCTCGCCGCTGGCGTTCCTGGGCTGCATACGCCAAACGGCCCGGCAGGTCTGGGTCGCAGTGGTTACCGTTATGCTCATCATCGGTCTTGCCTATTTGATGAACTATTCCGGTCTTGCCTACACGCTCGGTGCCGGCGTGGCATCAAGCGGGCGCTTGTTTGTGTTGCTCTCGCCCTTTCTTGGCTGGATCGCTGTCATGCTCTCAGGCAGCGATACCTCCGGCAATGCGTTGTTTGGTAACTTGCAGGTGGTTGCTGCTCAGCAGCTTCACCTCAACCCGGTTCTCTTTGCAGCCACCAACTCCTCAGGCGGCGTCATGGGGAAAATGATCTCGCCGCAGAATATCGCGACCGGCGTATCAGTCACCGGTATGGTTGGTCAGGAGGGTAAGGTTTTCGCACGCACCTTCATCCACAGCATCGTGTTGACGTTGCTGCTGGCCGGGCTGGTAATTGTTGAGCAATTCCTGGTCCCCTGGATTATCCCGGTTGTGAACACCCTGCACTAACGCCTTAACGCGCATGCCTCCTTGCCCGGGCAGGGAGGCATGATGCCAATCCATGAAGGATTAAGAAATTGTCTGGGAATAATGAAAAACTGATCCAGCAGCTTCAGAAAACCGTGGGACGAGGACATGTGCTGACCAGCGCGCAAAGCACAGAGCGCTATCGCACCGGCTTTCGCTGTGGCGGCGGGCCGGTACTGGCGGTAATCCGGCCTGGGAGCCTGGTCGAGCAATGGCGGGTGCTCAACCTCTGTATCGCAGCGGGCAAAATCGTCATCATGCAGGCAGCAAACACTGGGCTTACCGGTGGCTCGACGCCAGATGGCAGCGATTATGATCGCGAGATCGTCATCATCAGCACGATGCGCATGGCCAAGGTGCATCTCATTCATGAGGGGCGGCAGGTTATCTGCCTGCCGGGGGCAACACTTTTTCAGCTTGAGAAAATGCTGCGTCCGCTGGGGCGCGAACCTCATTCGGTAATCGGCTCCTCGTGCATCGGCGCTTCGGTTTTTGGCGGAATTTGCAATAATTCCGGCGGTGCGCTCATTCGCCGCGGCCCGGCGTTTACGCAGCTGGCCTTATTTGCGCAAGTAAATGCACAGGGGCATGTCCAGCTTGTTAACCATCTCGGCGTGCGGCTTGGAAGCGATCCAGAAACGATTCTGGAAAGGCTGGAAGCGGGGAATTTTGAGGCGGCGGATATCGAACAGGAGTCCGCACTTGCCGCTTCCGACCATGGCTATGCGCAATATGTGCGCGATATAGACGCTGCCACGCCCGCACGCTTCAACGCGGACCCGCAACGGTTGTTCGAGGCCTCCGGCAGCGCCGGCAAGATCATGCTCTTTGCCGTGCGGATCGATACGTTTGAGATGGAGGCGCAGAGCGCGGTTTTCTACATTGGCACGAACAAGGCCGCCGAGCTGACCGCGCTGCGGCGGCATATGCTGGCAGAGTTCAGCAGCCTTCCCATCGCCGCGGAATATATGCATCGCGATGCCTTCGATATTGCAGCCGGATACGGCAAGGATATGTTTCTCGCGATTCAGTACCTGGGAACAGACCGGCTGCCGGGGTTATTTGCGATGAAGGCGCGGTTTGATGCGCTCACCGCGCGGTTGAAATTCCCGCCCAAAGACTTAAGCGACAGGCTGATGCAGTTTGCCGGGAAATTGTTTCCCGCGCATCTTCCGTCAAGGTTAAGGGCCTATCGCGATCAGTTTGAACATCATTTGATGCTGAAGGTATCGGGTGATGGAATTGCGCAGGCGCGCGACTATCTGTCCCGGATTTTCCCCTCGGCGGCCGGAGCATTTTTTGAATGCACGCCCGAGGAAGGAAAAAAAGCGTTTCTGCATAGGTTTGCTGCCGCCGGCGCGGCGATCCGCTATCGCGTGGTGCATCGCCGGGATGTTGAGGATATCGCCGCCCTGGACATTGCCCTGGCGCGTAACGAGCGGGACTGGTTTGAGACGCTGCCCGCTGCGCTTGAAGAAAAAATTTTGCACAAGCTCTATTATGGCCATTTTTTCTGTCATGTTTTTCATCAGGACTATATCGTGCGCAAGGGCGTGGACATGTTGGCGCTCGAACATGAGATGCTGAAAATTCTTGATGGACGCGGGGCGCAATATCCGGCGGAGCATAATGTCGGGCATTTATATGAGGCAAAGCCGGCGCTCGTGAAACACTATAAGGCGCTTGACCCATGCAATTGCTTTAACCCGGGGATCGGCCATACCTCCAAGCGCGTATGCTGGGGATGATCGCAACCATATAAGCCCGTGCGGCGTGCCCGCGGCTGCATGGCAGGCAGCCGATGGTTGCCGCAGCGCCGCACCCCAGTTGGCGCCGGCGCGAACGTTGTTGCATACCGTTTCAGCGGAAACCGGGCCGCTGGAGCCCGTGGCGGCAACCTGTAGGTGCGGCGCGGGTGTTGGCTTGCCGGGCGCGGCAAGCGCCGTCGGTTTGCAACGCCGGGATGATCTGCTAAAGTTTTTGTGATATTGGAAAGGTTGCTTGTGGACATAGCTATGGAAGAACGCGTTGCCGCCCCTGCGTCTCAGAAATATTCGACGCAGCAGATGGCCAGCAGGGCGCTGACCGTATGAATATGGGCGCTGCAACCCAGACGTTTGACGAAGCCGAGCTTGCCAGCCTGATCGTTGAGACGCTGAACCTTGATGTCGTGAGCGGGCAGATCGACCCTGAAGCTCCGCTCTATGGCGAGGGGCTGGGGCTTGATTCGATCGATATGCTGGAGATCGCCCTTGTTGTGTCGCAGCGCTTTGGCGTGAAGCTGCGGGCGGACGATGAAAACAATATGCAGATTTTTCAGTCCCTGCGCAGCCTCAGCAAGTTCATCCAGGATCGTCGAGGCTCGTAAATGCGGGCCGTGCCAGCTGCCCGGTCGCCGTTGCTGGCGTTTCTGGCCATCGCCGTTGTTCCAATTTTGTTCCATCTGACAATTATTGAAACGTCATCCATCCCGCTGATGCCCAGGGCGAGCTTCGCATCGCTGTTCAAGATCGGTTTTGTGATGGCGGCGGCGGTAATGCACTGGGGGCTCTATGCAAGTCTTCTCGCAACATTCGGCCTTACCCTGCGCCGGGGGCATGAGCCGCTTATAACCGGCATGGCGCGCCGTCTGCATGGTGAGGCGGATGACGAACTGGCCGCTTACACGCGCAATGTCACCATTGCCTGGTCGGTCTTCTTCGCGACGCAGTTGATGCTCTCGGTTACCCTGTTTTGCTTCGCGCCGTTGGTGGTCTGGTCATTTTTTGTGAACATCCTCGATATTCCGCTGGTCGTGACGATGTTCGCCGCGGAATACGCCGTCCGGCTGCGCTGCTTGCGCCATCCGCCCAGGCATTCCTTGGCCATGATCTTCAACATGGTTTCCGACTCCATGCGCGCAGCGCGCACGCGGCCGGCCGGGCCGAAAGCCTGATGAACAGCCTGTCTGTTCCGGCGGTGGAGGATGGTTTGCTCATCATGCGCCATGAGCCGGCGGGTATTGCCGCCCGGCGCGGCGGGCAGGTATTGGATGCGGCGCAGTTTTTGCGCGATGTTGCCGCTCTTGCTGCGCGGCTGCCGGAGCGGCGCTATATCGTCAATTTGTGTGCGGACCGCTACCGCTTCATGGCCGGCTTCGCCGCGGCGCTCTGCCGGGGGCAGGTAAGCCTGATGCCCTCGGCGAATGTGCCGGAGGTGCTGCGCGCGCTGGCCGCTGATTACCCGGCGCTGTACGCGCTGACGGATGGGGCAGTCGCGCCGCTGCCCGGTTTCGTCTATCCGGAGGATCTCGGCGGCGCGGCGGGGTCTGCCGTTTGCGCTGCGATACCAGCAGGCCAACCGGCGGTTATCCAGTTCACCTCCGGCTCAACCGGTCAGCCCAAACGGGTGCCGAAATCCTGGCGGGCACTCGTCCACAGTGCCCGCGGTGCCGGGGCGCGGCTGAACGCTGGCGCCCTGCGCGGCGCCACCCTCGTCGGCACTGTGCCGCATCAACACAGCTACGGGCTGGAATCCATCATCCTGCTGGCGCTCCAGCATGGCTTCGCGGTGGAGGCCAGCACCCCGCTCTATCCGGCTGACATCCGGGCCACTCTGGAGCGAACCCCGCGCCCGCGCATATTGGTGACGACGCCGGTGCATCTGCGCGCCCTGGTGGCCGCACCCGAGGGCATGCCGCCGGTGGATCTCATTCTTTCGGCGACAGCGCCACTGCCCGGTGCGCTTGCTGCCGCCGCCGAGGACTGTTTCGGCGCGCCGCTCATCGAGATCTATGGCTGTACCGAGGCGGGGCAGGTGGCGTCGCGGCGGCCCGTGCAGGAGATGGATTGGCATTGCTTCGAGGGGGTCAGGCTCGACCAGGACGATGCCGGCAGTTGGGCGAGCGGCCCGGCCGTGGAGGGAACCGCGCCCTTGCAGGACGCGATCGAGCTGTGCGGGCCGGGGCATTTCCGGCTGGGCGCGCGCGCCGCCGAGCTTGTGAATATTGCTGGCAAGCGAACCTCGCTCGCCTACCTTAACCAGCAGCTTCTCTCCATTGCGGGTGTGCAGGATGGTGTGTTCGTGATGGACGACGCCCGGCCCGGTCCGGTGCCGCGCCTGGCAGCGCTGGCGGTGGCGCCTGGGGTGACGCCGGAGACCATTTTGCGTACCCTGCGCGGCCGGATCGACCCCGCATTTCTTCCGCGTCCGCTGGTGCTGGTGGAGGCCTTGCCGCGTAATGCCCTTGGTAAACTGCCGCGCGCGGAACTGCTGCGCCTGCTTGGCCGGGCACCATGACCGGCTGGCAGACGCGGGAACTTTGCATCCCCGCCGGCCACCCGAGTGCTGCGGGGCATTTTCCGGGCAACCCGATTGTCCCTGGCGCGCTGCTGCTGGATGCGGTGGTGGCCGCCATCGCGGGGGAGGGAGGCGTTGTCATCCGCGCCGCGAAATTTCTGCGCCCCGTCCGCCATGGGGCGCGCGTTGAACTGTGCTGGCGGCCCGCGGGTGAAACTCTGTTCCGCTTCGAGTGCAGGCTGGCGGAGGGGGTGGCTCTGGCGGGGACCCTTGAATGTGCCGGAGGGGTTTGGTGAGCGGCGCGGCCCGAGCCCGCGAATGGGTGAACAGGCGCGAGCGCGGCTCGTCATGGGTCATCAAATTCTGCGTCTGGATCGCGTTGCGCCTCGGGCGCCGCGCCGCTCGGTTCTTTCTCTACCCGGTTTGCCTCTATTTCTTTTTGTCCTCACCGGCGGCCAGCAAGGCCTCGCGCGGTTATCTTGCCCGCGTACTGGGCCGCGCCCCGCGCCGTGGGGATGTCTTCCGCCATTTTCTCACTTTTGCCTCCTGCGTCCTGGACCGCGTGTTTCTTCTCAACGAGCAGGGCGGCTGGTTTGAGATCCGCGTGCATGGCGAGGAGATTGTGCGCGCCATCGAGCAGGAGGGGCGCGGCTGCATGCTGTTCGGCGCGCATTTCGGCAGTTTCGAGGTGGCCCGCGCGGTGGGCCGGCGCCGGCAGGACCGGCCGATCAGCCTGCTGATGTATGAGGAGAACGCCCGGAAAATACGTGCCGCGCTGGCGGCCATCAACCCGCGTCTCGCGGCGGAGGTGATAGGGCTTGGGCGGCTGGACTCGCTGATCACGGTGGCGGACCGGCTTCAGCGCGGGCACTTCATAGGTGTGCTGGCGGACCGCAACGTCGATGGCCGCGACCTCGTCCGCTACCCGTTTCTGGGCCAGGAAGCCGCCTTTCCACAAGGACCGTTCCGCGTCGCGATGCTGTTGCAACGGCCGGTGGTGATGATGGTCGGGGTTTATCGCGGTGGGCGGACTTATGATGTTTATTTCGAGACACTGGCGGAAGCGCTTACCGCGAGGCCGGCGGACCCCCAGGCTTGGCTCGACGGCATTATGCGCCGTTATGTCGCGCGGCTTGAGGAATACTGCCGTGACGCGCCGTTTAACTGGTTCAACTTCTATGATTTCTGGAGCTGATATGCGCCGCCCCCAGTTGCTCGGCGCGGTTCTGCTCGGCGTTGGCCTGCTCACCGCTCCGGCGGCAATGGCGCAAACGCCCACCCCCTCCTGGGGGTTGAGCACGCTGATGCGCGCGATGGCGCAGGTGCGGGCTGCCTCGGCGAGCTTCACCGAGCGCGAGACCTCGCCGTTGCTGAACGCGCCGCTGCTGGCCCAGGGCACGTTGATTTACATGGCGCCCGATTACATGCGCAAGACCACGCTCACGCCGGTGCCGGAGAGCTTTACGCTCGCGGGGAACCGCATCACGATGACCGGCGGCCCTGCTGGCGGGATGCATGTGTTCGCACTTGCCGAGGCGCCGCAGATCGGCGGACTCGTTGAAGGGATCCGCGCCACACTGGCAGGGGATTCCTCCACCCTCACCAAGCTTTATACCGTGCGCCTCAGCGGCAGCGCGGCGGGCTGGCGGCTGGCGCTGCGCCCCAGGGATGCTAAGCTGGCGCGCCTGGTGCAGTTGATTGAAATTCGCGGCAGCCAGAACCGCATCGAGACCATTGATACGCACAGCCCTGATGGCAGCACTTCCAGCATGACCATCAACGAGGCCGCGACCGATGCGCCCTGACCGGGTGGCGCTCGGCTTATGGCTGGTTCTGCTCGCCGTATGCGGGGTTATTGACGCCCGTAGCACATACCGCACCCAGATGGGCGACTTCCTGCCGCATTCGGCCTCGCTGGCCCAACAGGTTCTGGCCGGGCAGGTGGATGGCGGCGCGGCGTCGCATATATTGCTGGTCTCCGTTGAAGGGGCGTCCGCCCCGGCCCTCGCAGCGCTCAGCGAGGATCTGGCGGTGGCGCTGCGCCGGGAGCCGGCGTTCATCGACGTGATGAACGGCGATGCGCAGTCATTGGCGCCGGTGCAGGAGTTCGTCTGGCGTAACCGCTATCTGCTCAGCGACGATGTAACCCCCGGCCGCTTCACCACCGCCTCGCTGCATGCGGCGCTTCTGGGCGATCTTGGCTTGCTGGGGACGGATCTGGGGCCTGCGCTGGGGCAGAGCCTGCCCGCCGACCCGACAGGCGAGGCGTTGAACCTGATGAACCAGCTCACCCCCCAAAACGGGCCCGCGCTCAATAATGGGGTCTGGACCTCACCGGATGGCCGGGCGGCGCTGTTGCTCATTCATACAAGCGCGCCGGGTTTTGATCTCGACGCGCAGCAGCGCGATCTGGCGCTGATCGGGGCCGCCTTCGCCGCGGCGCGTGCCGAAGTCCGGGGC
>NZ_JABEVC010000077.1 GCF_013044125.1 Acidocella sp.
CCCCAGGTTATGCCCCAGCGGCACATAGCCCGCCCGCCCCGGCGCCACCGCCAGCGCGATGCCCAGCAAATTCCCATGCAGCGAGTGGCGGTCATCGGTCTGCACATCCACGGCAACATAGCCAGCCTGCCGCGCCGCCTCGATCAGCGTGGTCAGCGCCGCCATCGAGGTTATGGTCTCATAACCGCCAAAAGCCGCCGCCTCGGCCTTGGGCGCGGCCGCCTCGGCGCGCGGCGCATCGCTCAGGGCCAGCCGCTGCTTGATGCTTTTGAAATTATTGGTGTCGAGAAACGCCGAGAGCACCGCATCGTCCCAATGGCGCAATGCCAGCGCCTCAAGCGGCGCGGGCAATGGCGCATCATCGCGCAGCTTCACCAACTCCTTGGAAATCCGCGCATTACCGGCAAACTCCACGAGCATGTCGCGCCGCTTGCCAGGCTTCATCGCGCCGGATTTGGCAGCCTCCAGCACGGCTTCCAGCGTGCCATACTGCCCGATCAGCTCCGCCGCCCCTTTCGGCCCGATCCCGCGCACCCCCGGCACATTATCCACCGCATCGCCGATCAGCGCCTGCACCTCGATCACCTTGTCAGGCGTCACGCCGAATTTGGCCGCCACCTCCGCTTCGCCGATGGGCACGTTCTTCATCGGGTCGAGCATGCTCACGCCGGGGCGGATCAGCTGCATCAAATCCTTGTCGGACGAGACGATCACCGCCTCGCCCCCGGCTTGAAGCGCCGCCTTCGCATAAGCGGCGATCAGGTCGTCCGCCTCCCAATCATCAAGCTCGATGCTGGGGAGCCCAAAGGCTCTCGCCGCCTCGCGGATGAGCGCGAACTGCGGCGCCAGCTCCGGCGGTGTTTCGGGCCGCTGCGCCTTGTAGGGGGTATACATCCGGTTGCGGAACGTCATCCGCCCGGCATCGAAAATCACCGCCAGATGCGAGCCAGTGTGCTCCTTCATCAGCCGCGCGATCATATTGCAGAAGCCGAACACCGCGTTCACATGCACGCCATCTGGCCGCGTCACATCCGGGATCGCGTGGAACGCCCGGAAGATGAAGCCGGAGCCGTCGACGAGGACGAGTCTCATGTCCTTGCGGTCAGTGCCCGTCATCGCGCGCGCCCGGCTCCAGCACGAACAGCCGCGAGCAATACGGGCACATGATTTGTGTTCCTGTGATCTTTAGATACACCTTGGGGTGGCCAAGCGGCCCAACGCCGCCATCGCAGGAGACGGCATGGGTTTTTACATGGATAATTTCGGTCGGGGTCTTGGTTGTGGCGCTGTCCATGGGTTCTGCCTTGCTGTGATGAATACGGCGCGATGATAGCTTCATTCCTGCGTAACCCCAAGCTCTGGCCCCTGCTGCTGGCCTTGAGCCTGCCCGGCTGCGTGCCCGCGCCCTACGGCGCGCCCCGGGCCTCGGCGGCCCACCCGATCATCACCAGCGGCATCTTCACCCTGCCAGATGGCGCGCGCCTGCCCTACCGGCTCTACCCCGCGCAAGGCCCGCTCAAAGCCGTGGTCCTGGCGCTGCATGGCTACACTGACAGCCGCGACGCCTGGGCATTGCTGGCGCAAACCCTTAATGCGCGGGGCATCGCGCTTTATGCGCCGGACCAATCCGGCTTCGGCGCCACCGCCAACCGCGGCGCCTGGCCGGGCACCGCCACGCTGGTTGATGAAGCCCGCGCCATGGCGGTGCAACTGCGCGAAAAATATCCGCATACCCGGCTGGTGCTCATGGGCGAGAGCATGGGCGGCGGCATTGGCCTGTTGCTTGGCGCCTCACCCAACCCGCCGCCGGTGGATGCCTATGTCCTCTCCGCCCCGGCCGTCTGGCGGGTGGGCATGCTTTACCGCACGGTGCTGTTCATGGCCGATGCGCTGGCCCCGCAGATGCGCCTCACCGGCCATGCCGTGCGCATCCGCGCCAGCGATAACACCGCGGCCCTCATCGCCTTCGGGGAAGACCCGCTCACCATCCGTGCGCCAAATCTGCGCAGCATCGCCGGGCTCACCAGCCTCATGGCCAAGGCCCAGGCCGCCTGCGCGCATTTCCGCCAGCCAGCCCTCATCCTTTATGGCGGGCATGACCAGCTGATCCCCAAGGCGGCGATGCGCCGCTGCTGGCGCGCCCTGCCGCCGGGCGCTCCGGTCATCCTGGCGTATTACCCGCCGGATTATCACCTGATCCCGCGCGACCTGGAGCGGGCCGCGCCCAGCGCCGATATTCTCGGCTACATACTGGGCACGGGGCTGGATTCCTCGGCCCCCAGCGCCGCTACGGTGTTTCTGGCGGACTGAACGGGCGCGGCTTGCCCTCGGCATCGATGGCCACGAAGGTGAACACCGCCTTGGTCACGCGGTATTCCTCATGCGTGTTGCGCCGCCGCCGCCAGGCTTCCACGTTTATCTTCAGCGAGGTCCGCCCGGTGGAGAGCAACTCGCAATAAACGCTCACCTCATCGCCGATCTTCACCGGCCGCAGAAAACTCATCGCATCGGCCGAAACCGTGACGCAGCGCCCGCGCGCCACCCGCGCCGCCAGATTGCCAGCCGCCAGATCCATCTGGCTCATCAGCCAGCCGCCAAAAATATCGCCATCCGGGTTGGAATCGGCCGGCATGGCGATGGTGCGGATCATCGGCACCCCGGCCGGCGGCGTCTCGCCCGGCATCGCGTGCGTCATGTTACAGGCTCTTCTCGATCCACGCCTTCAACGCCGATTTCGGCGCCGCGCCCACCTGGCTGGCCGCCACTTTGCCGTCTTTGAAGATCAGCAGCGTGGGGATGCCGCGCACGCCGAACTGTGAGGGGGTCATCGGGTTCTCGTCGATGTTCACCTTCACGATCTCAAGCTTGCCCTCATATTCCTTGCTCAGTTCCTCGAGCGAGGGCGCGATCGTCCGGCACGGGCCGCACCATTCGGCCCAGAAATCCACCAACACCGGGGCGCTGGATTTCAGCACATCCGCATCGAAGGTCTCGTCGGTAACAGCCTTGCTCATGATAACTTCCTAACGTTGGTTGGGTGAGAACATGGCGGCGAAACCCGCCCTAATCAAGCCGGGGCATGCGCGTCCAGCATTTCATCCGGCACCTGCATGGCCACCGCGCTCTGGGTCCATATCAGCAGGCACTCCACGGCATGGGCGGGATAGATCTGCGCCAATATGGCCCGGTAGGCCGCCAATTGCCGCAAATACCCTGGGGGAATCGCCGCTGGCGCGTCCGGCGGGGCGCGGTCGGTCTTGTAATCGGCGATCATCACCCGCTGCGCCGTTACCGCCAGACGGTCTACCAGACCGCCGATTTCCACATCCCCCACCACACCCGCGAGCGGCACCTCCGCCCGGCTCCCCGGCCCGAACAGCGCCGCCAGCGCCGGATTCCGCAAAATCGCCAGCACCGAATCGTGGATTTCCGCCGCGCCGCCCGCCAGCTCCGGCACCCCGGCAAGAAAACGCGCCGCCGCAGCCGCCCGCGCCGGCGGGGGCAGCTCCGGCAGATGTTGCAATAGCGCATGCACCGTCCGGCCGCGCGCCATTGCCGCCGTGCGCGCGGCGCGGGCCTGCATCTGCTCCGTCCCCAGCGGACTCGCCGCCAGCGCCTGACGGGCAACATCCTCCACCCCCCGGCTGGGCGCGATGCGCTCCGGCCGCGTTGTCTCCACCCCCGGCGGGGCCGCCACCCAGCCCGGCGCCGCGCCCGCCCAGCCGGGCAGCGCCGCTTCATGCGTTACCTTATGCTCCGCCTTGTCATCCGGCCTTGCGGTCTGCGCGCAGGCATGCACCAGCCGCCCGTCCACATCCGCCACCTCCGGCAGCCGCGTGAAACCGGCCCGCGCCAGCTCATACCAGCTCGTCTCCGCCACATTGTTCCGCCCCTTGGCGCCGCAGATGATCAGCCCGTCCTCCGCGCGCGTGAGCGCCACATAGAGCAGGCGGTTATATTCCTGCGCCTCGGCGGCGGCGGCGTTTGCCGCGGCGCCGGTCACCGCCGCGGCGCGCAGCGCCGTGCGCGGGCAGAACACAGGCACGCGCACATCCTCCCCCGGCACCGGCAGCCAGAACAGCGTCTCCTTCTGCGCCCCCGTGGGCAGCGCCGTGGTATCGGGCAGAATCACAACCGGCGCCTGCAAGCCCTTCGCCCCATGCACGGTCATGATCCGCACGGCATCCCCGCCTGACTCCGCCTCGCGCTTGATCTGCGCCCCCGCCTGGCGCAGCTGATGCACAAACAGCTGCAGCGCCCCCGGCTCGCTCTGCGTGAATTTCAACGCCTCGGTCAGAAACTCATCCACCGGCTCGGCCGCCTCCGGCCCCAGGCGGCGTAAAATCCGGCTGCGCCCGCCAAGCGGCCCCAGCGCCTCGCTCAGCAGCGCGAAGGGGGAGAGAAAATCCGCCTTCGCGCGCAGCGTCTCGAAAAACGCCTTCGCAGCCGCCCACTCCGCCCGTTCCGCGTGGCGCGCATACAGCGCCGCCAGCAGGCTCCCCCGGCGGCCCATCGCCAGCGCCATCAGGCTCTCATCGCTCAAGCCCCCCAGCGGCGAGACCAGATATTGCGCGAAGGCCAGATCATCATCGCCCAGCAGCAGCGCATCGCACAACGCCAGCAGATCGCCCACCGCCAGCTGCGCGGTCAGCACCATGCGGTCCAGCCCCGCCACCGGCACCCCGCGCGCCTTGCACTCGCGGGTGATGGCGCTCACCAGCGCATCGCGGCGGCGCACCAGAATCAAAAAATCCCCCGGCCGCACCGCGCGGCCCCGGCTTTGCAAAATCTCCCCCGCGTCCAGGCGTTTTTTAATGTCGAGGGCAATCTGGCGGGCCAGCAGCGCCTTGGACGAATCAGCCCCCTCGTAATCCTCCGGCACCGCCCAGGGCGGCAGCTCCGCCGGCGCCGCCGCCTCGCTCAGCGGCCATAATTCCACCCACCCGGCCTGCCCCGCGCGGCTCACCTCATGTTTGAGCACTTCCGTGCCGCGGCAAACCCCCGCGCGCGCCGGGCCGGTTGCGAACACCGCATCCACCAGCGCCAGCACGGGCGCCGTGGAGCGGAAGGAGACCGAGAGCCTGCCATCCACCCAGCGCTGCCCGGCGGCCCTCACCTTTTCGCAAAATTTTGCCTGATACGCCGTGAAACTTTCCAAATCCGCGCCCTGAAACGAGAAGATCGACTGCTTCGCATCGCCCACCGCGAAGATCGTCCGCCCGCCCGCGCGCGCCCCCGCCCCGGCAAAAAATTCATCGGCGATCTTCGCCGCGATCTCCCATTGCGCCGGCGCGGTATCCTGCACCTCGTCGAGCAGCAGATGCGCGATCCCGCCATCCAATTTATAAAGTATCCAGCTAGCGCCAGGGTCCTCGAACAATGTCGCGGTATGGCGCACTAGGTCGGCATAGCTCAGCTGCGCCGCGAGGCGCTTTTGCGCCGCGTCGTTCTGCACAATCGGGGCGACCAGCTGCATCAGGCTCGCATTCAGCGCCGCCAGCCGTGCCGCGCGAATCTGCTCCTGCGCCGCCTCCATGCGTTTGCATTCCGCCGCGATCTCGGCGCGAATATCCGCCTCTTCCGCGGCAAGCCCCTTGCCGAAAAAATTATGCAGCTTGCCCGGCGGGCCTTTGCCCTTGGCGGTAAAATGCACGGCCAGCCAGTCATCCCAATTCGCCGCGCGCGCGGCCTGCGGCTGCGCCAGCCAGTCCAGCGCCTCATGCGCCCATGCCTGGCCAGATTTGTTGCCCTGCGCCGCCAGCAGCCGCAGCCCCGCCCGCAATGGCGCCTCGCGCGGCAACAGCACGGCCTGCGCGCGCAGCGCCGCCTCGCTCTGCGTCCCCGCGCCCAGCGCCGCGCGCTGCAAATGGGCGATTCCGGCGGCTTCGTGAACATGCAGCACGCTGGCGGACATTTGCACGAATTTCTGCGTCAGCGCGGCGAAATCAGGCTCGTTGGTTTCGCCGGCCAGCGTATAAACCGCCGCCTCATGCCCGGGTTGCGCCAGCACATCCTCGCGCGCCTCGCGCAGGCGCCGGCCTTCCTGCACCTCGTCAGCCACCTCGAAATGCGGCGAGAGTCCCGCCTCCAGCGGAAACCGCCGCAACAGCGACTGGCAAAAGGCGTGAATCGTCTCGATCCGTATGCCGCCTGGCAAATCCAGCACATCGGCGAAGAGCTTGCGCGCCAGCACCACATTCGCATCGTTCACCGCCACATCCAGCTCACGCAGCGCGTTTTCCAGATCAGATTTTTTCATCACCACCCAGTTACCCAGGCGCTTGTTCAGCCGGATGGTCATTTCCGCCGCCGCCGCCTTCGTGTAGGTCAGGCACAAAATTTTATCCGGCGCAGTCCCTGAGAGCATCAATCGCAACAGACGGTCGGTTAGAAGCTTGGTCTTGCCGCTCCCGGCCGAAGCCGCGACAAAGGCGGAAACCTTCGGATCAGAGGCTTCGCGCTGCTGCGCGTTGGCAATTTCAATCACCGTCATTGGCGTCATCCTCCCCGGCCCATTCCGCGCGGCGGGAAATACCGGCGTATACATCGTATTTATTCACCCGTTTGGGGTGCGGGCTTGCCAGATATGGCGTTTTTTCATCGGCGAATTTTGCGAACGTTTCAGGCAGAGCCCGCGCCGCATCCTCGATCACCTCGCGCAGCACTCTTGGTTTTTTCGGTTTCACCTCCCGTACCTCGCCCGCCTCGTGCCGTCCGGAAATTTTCCAGTAGGCCAGCTCGGCCACTTCGCCGGTGAATTCGTTGCCGAAACATCCGGCCTGCGCCATCACCGCCTCCAGCGGCAGCTGCGGCGCGCTGCCATCCTCCACTTGCCCGTTGCCAGGCGCGCCGCCGGTTTTGTAGTCGATGATGCCGATGGTGCCATCGTTGAATTTTTCAATCCGGTCGGCCCGGCCGGTGAGCGTGAAGCCGCCCGGCACCGCCAGCTTGGCCTTTACCTCCGAAGCCAGATGAACCGGCGCGCCATGCACGGCGCGGCGTGCGCTCTCGCTCTCCAGCACCCAGTCCGCGATGCGCGCCAGCCGCGCCATCCACCAATGCTCCAGCGCCGCGCGCGGGCGTCTATCGCGCATCGCGGTCTGCAGCGCGAACACGAGGCGCGCGCGCGCATCCGGCGCCGTGAAATTTTCGGGCAGTTTGTAGAATTCTTCCAGCCCCTTGTGCACGATTTCGCCGAAAAGACTGGGGTCGCTCTCTTCGTCAAGCGGGTCAAATTCGGCTATGCGCAGGATTTTCTGGGTATAAATCGCATAGGGATCGGCCATCAGCGTGGCGAAATCCGAGATGCTTAACCGCTCCGGCCGTGCCTTGGCCGGCGGGCGCGGATAGGGGCGCGCGCGGCGCTCCAACTGCGCCGGCTGGTCCAGCTGCAACGCCCAGGAGGCCGCCTCATGCGCCGCCAGCCCCTGGCCGTGCAGCATCGCCTGCAGCCGCGTGAGCCAGCGCGAAGGGACTGCCGGGGCACGCTCGCGCCGCGCGGGGGCCGCCAGCACCACCTCCGGGCAACATGCGGCCAATGAGAAAAACCCGTGCGCGGCCATGCCGATTTTCTGTTCCGGCGAGGGCAGCCCGGCCGCCCGGCGCATCGGGCGGCTCAGCCACGGCCCCGGCTCCGCCGGTGCGGGCCACACACCCTCCACCAGCCCGCCCAGCACCGCGACATCCACGCTTTGCAGTGCCGCTTCCTGCAACCCCCAGATCGCGACGCGCGGATGCCCGTCCTTGGTGCGTGGCTTGCGCACCACTGCCCCGCTCAGCAGCGCATCGAGCAGATCCGCGGTCTCAGTGCTCGCAACATCGGGAAGGTCTTCAAAAATTTCTAGCGCCTGTAACAATAATTCAGAAAGCGCGGTGCCCGCCTCACCGGGCCAGAGCCGCGCCGCGCCTGGTTCGTCCGGGGTCGCGCACAGCGCCTCGGCCACGCTGAGCAAGTGACGAAGCAGTTGCGCGGGATTGCTGCGCACGGGGGGGATCGCCGGGCGCAACATGGCCTCCAGCCGGTCCAGAAACACGCTAAGGGCAGGCAGTGCGGCCTTATCCAGCCGGAACTTGATCTCATCGAATCCCGGCCCAGGGCGGGTGCCGCGCAGCGCGTGAATTTCCAGATTGCGCGCATGTTCCCGGCACATTTCCGGGGGCAGCCCGGCGGCGGCCAGCGGGTGCTTCAGCAGGGCCAGCAAAGGCAGCGGGGCGAAGCCGCTCACCAGCGCGCGCGCCAGCAGCCGCAGCAGGATCGCGGGCGGGCTCTGCGCCAGCGGCTCGCCCGCGCTGTCATCAGCGGTAATGCCGAAACGTTTCAGCGCGGCTGTTACCCGCGTGGCGAGGCCGCGGTCCGGGGTGATCAGCGCCGCCGTGCGCCCTGGCACTTCCAGCGTGTCACGCAGGATCATCGCGATCGCGGCGGCATTCTGCGCTTCCTCCTGCGCCTCCAGCCGGCTCAGCCCCGCGAGCTGAAACGCGATCGGTTTTTCCCATGCTTCCAGGCAGGCGGCGGGGAGCAATGCGCGCGAAAACACCAGGCTGCGCCCGCCCGGCACCGGCGATGCGGGGGCGGGCAGGGGCTGCACCTCGGCAGGGCGCGCGCCGATGTCCGCCAGCAGCCGGGCGATGCCGCCTTGCGCGTGGCTGTCATCCAGCGCCTCCCAGGCGCTCTCGTTCAGGTTGAAATCGTAGCCAGGAAGCAGCAGCAGCCCCTCCGGCAGCCCGGCCACGCGCCGGGCCAGCCGCGCGATGGCGGGATTGCCTTCGGCGGCGACCATCCATACCCGGTGCGGCGGAGGATTTTCCCCCCAGGCGGCGGTTTGCGCGTCCAGCAGCGCCACCAGCCGGGCGGCGGGGTCCGTTGCGCCCATTCCGGCCAGGATCTCCGGCCAGGCATGGGTGATGATCTCGAGGAATTTAAGCGTGGTCTGCCAATGGCTGGCGAGTTCGGCGGCCACCACATTGGGTAGGGTGGCTTTGAGATCGACCTCGGCATAGGCTGCCTCATCGAGCAGCGCGGCGAGATCGGCGGCAAGCTGCCAGGCGGCATGAAGCTTTTGCGGCGCACCGCCCTGGCCGTTCATTTGCAGGATCAATCGCGCCAGAATCGCCTGCCGCTGCATGGGGGGGATGGCTGGCGGCAGGTCCAGCGCGCCGGCCAGCGCGAGGGCGGCTTCGTCGATGGCGCCAAGCGCGACAATGCGCGGCAGCAACAGCGCCTTGCCCTGGTTTTGTTCCAGAAACGCCCCGGCCAGCGCCTGCGCCGCGCGGCGGCTGGGCAGCAGGATCAGCCCGTCGGCCGAGTCGCCGCCCGTCTCCAGCCAGCGTTTCGCCAGCGCGGGCAGGAAGGCCGACTCCGCCGGGAAGGCGCCGAGCTTCATGGCAGATCCTCGTCCAGCTCTGCGCTTCGGCCCGTGCCATCGTGGGAGAAGCTCAGCCGCAGGGCGTGCCGGGGGGTCAGCGGCCCCAGCCGGTCAGGCCATTCCACGATGACGATGCCCTCCAGCGCTTCGTCCCAGCCCAGCTCCTCCAGCGCATGGTGGTCCTGCAACCGCCACAGATCATAATGCCAGATGGTGAGAGTGTTTGTCTCGTATTGCTGCACCAGGGTGAAGGTGGGGGAGGGAACGGTGAGGTCCGGCTCGCCGGTCAACGCGCGGATAAACGCGCGGGCGAAGCTGGTTTTGCCGGCACCCAGCGAGCCGCAGAGCAGCAGAACATCCCCGGCGCGCGCCCGGGCGGCGAGTTTCTGGGCCAGGGCGATGGTCGCGGCTTCATCGGGGAGGAAGATGTGCATGATACTCTTTTTAGGGCATGCGCTTGATTGTGGAAGGGCGGTGCGGCAAAGCCTGGGGTATGGAAAAGCTGACAACGGATGTAGCGATCATCGGTGCCGGCCCGGCCGGGCTGTTTGCGGTGTTTGAGTGCGGGATGCTCAAGATGTCCTGCGTGTTGATCGATGCCCTGGGAGAGACCGGCGGGCAATGCGCCGCACTCTACCCGGAGAAGCCGATTTATGACATTCCGGGGCATCCCGGCATTGAAGCCGCGGAGCTGATTGCCCGGCTGGAGCAGCAGATCGCGCCGTTCGCGGCGCAACGGCTGCTGGGACGGCGGGTGGAAAAACTGCATGGCGCTGCGGGCGCGTTTACGTTGACCACCGATGCGGGCGATGAGATTACGGCCAAGGCGGTGATCGTGGCCGCGGGGGCCGGGGCGTTTGGGCCCAACCGCCCGCCGCTGGAAGGGCTGGAGGCCTATGAGGCCACCGGGGCGGTGCAATATTATGTGAAGCGCCGCGAGTCGCTGCGTGGCAAGCGCGTGGTGATCGCGGGTGGCGGGGACTCGGCGGTGGACTGGGCGCTGGCGCTCAACGGCATTGCCGGGAGCATCCATGTCATCCACCGGCGGCCAAAATTCCGGGCGGCGCCGGAGAGTGCCGCGCAGCTGGACGCGGCGGCGGCGCGCGGCGAGATCGACATGGTGATCCCTTATCAGCTGCACGGGCTGCATGGCGCGGGCGGCGTGCTGGAGGCGGTGGAAGTGGCTGATCTGGATGGCGCCACCCGGCTGATCGGGGCGGATGTGCTGTTGCCGTTTTTTGGCCTGGCGATGGAGCTGGGGCCGCTGGCAGACTGGGCGTTTCAACTTGAGCGCACCCATGTGGTGGTGAACCCGGCGCGGATGGAGACCACGGTGCCGGGGATTTTCGGCGTCGGGGATATTGTGACCTATCCGGGCAAGCTGAAGCTTATTTTGCAG
>NZ_JABEVC010000078.1 GCF_013044125.1 Acidocella sp.
CCCCGCGCTGCCGCAAACCCCGGCGGACGCACTCCCCGCGCCGGCTGCGCCTGCCGTGCCGGCACCCGCCAGCGCCCCGGCGCAATAGTTTTTTTCCCTCCGGCGCGCGGGGCTGCCATACTGCCGCGCGCGCATTTTCCCCTCTCGTTTTTTTCACCACTCATGTATGATTGGATTCCATGACGCGGTTTGTATTCATCACCGGCGGCGTGGTCTCTTCCCTCGGTAAGGGTATCGCCTCGGCGGCACTTGGCGCTTTGCTCCAGGCCCGCGGTTATTCCGTGCGCCTGCGCAAGCTGGACCCCTATCTTAATGTCGATCCCGGCACGATGAGCCCCTACCAGCATGGTGAGGTATTCGTGACCGATGACGGGGCGGAGACCGACCTGGACCTCGGCCATTACGAGCGCTTCACCGGCGTGGCCGCCAACAAGCTCGACAATGCCACCACCGGCAAAATCTATTCGGATGTGATCGCCAAGGAGCGGCGCGGGGACTACCTCGGCGCCACCGTACAGGTGATCCCGCATATCACCGACGCCATCAAGGACGTTGTGCTGCGCGAGTCTGAACAGTTTGATTTCGTGCTGGTGGAAATCGGCGGCACGGTCGGCGACATTGAGAGCCTGCCCTTCCTGGAGGCCATCCGCCAGCTCGGCAACGAACTCACCCCCGAACGCGCGATGTTCGTGCACCTCACGCTGGTGCCCTACATTCCCTCCGCCGGTGAGCTGAAGACCAAACCGACCCAGCATTCGGTCAAGGAGCTGCTCAACGTCGGCATTCAGCCGCAAATGCTCATCTGCCGTTGCGACCGCGAAATTCCCGAGAACGAGCGGCGCAAGATCGCCAGCTTCTGCAACGTGCGGGCCGAAGCGGTAATCCCGGCGCTGGATGTGAACACAATCTACGCCGTGCCGATCTCGTATCATGAAGCGGGGATGGACCGCGAAGTGCTGCGCCATTTCGGGCTGCCCTTCGAGAGCGAACCGAATCTGGCGCGCTGGCAGCGCATCGTGGAGACCGTGCGCGCCCCGAGGGCGAGGTGCGCATCGCCGTGGTCGGCAAATACACAAATTTGCTGGACAGTTATAAATCCCTGGCCGAAGCCCTGGCCCATGGCGGCATCGCCAACAAGGTGAAGGTCGTGCTGGACTGGGTGGATTCGGAAGTGTTCGAACAGCCCGATACCGTGCAGCAGCTTGATGGCGTGCACGGCATCCTGGTTCCGGGCGGCTTCGGCGAGCGCGGCACGCAGGGCAAAATTGAGGCCGTGCGGTTCGCGCGCGAGCGCAAGGTGCCGTTCCTGGGCATTTGTTTCGGTATGCAGATGGCCGTGATCGAAGCGGCACGCAACCTCGCCGGCATGCCCGGCGCCTCCTCCACCGAGTTTGGCCCCTGCGAAATCCCCATCGTCGGCCTGCTCACCGAATGGGCCCGCGGCAACGATATCGAGCGCCGCCGCGCGGGTGGCGACCTTGGCGGCACCATGCGCCTCGGCGCCTTCCCCGCCGCCCTCGCCGCAGGCTCGCTGGTCCGCGAGGTTTACAACGGCGCGGCGCAGATTTCAGAGCGCCACCGGCATCGCTTTGAGGTCAACATCCATTTCCGCGCGCAGCTGGAGGCCGCCGGGCTGCAATTCTCCGGCCTCTCGCCGGATGGCGTGCTGCCCGAAATCGTCGAATACCCGAACCACCCCTGGTTCATCGGCGTGCAGTATCACCCGGAGCTGAAATCCAAGCCGTTTGAACCACATCCGCTGTTCAAAGGCTTTATCGCCGCCGCCGTGGCGCAGTCGAGGCTCGTATGAAACATGTGACCGCCGGTAATCTGACAATCGGCAACGATCTGCCGTTCACGCTGATCGCGGGTCCGTGCCAGATCGAGTCGCGCGCGCACACCATGGAAGTTGCCAGCGTGCTCGCCAAGCTTTCACGCGAACTTGGCATCGGCGTGATCTATAAATCCAGTTTTGATAAGGCCAACCGCACCTCGGCCGCCGCCGCGCGCGGCATCGGCATGGCGGAGGGTTTGAAAATCCTCAGCGAAGTGCGCGAAGTTTTTGGCCTGCCGGTACTGACCGATGTGCATGACGCGGCGCAATGCGGCCCGGTGGGCGAGGTGGTGGATGTGCTGCAAATCCCCGCGTTTTTATGCCGCCAGACGGATCTGCTGCTGGCCGCCGGGGCCACCGGCAAGGCGATCAACGTGAAAAAAGGGCAGTTCCTGGCGCCATGGGACATGAAGAACGTCGCCGCCAAAATCGCCAGCACGGGCAATGAAAAAATCCTGCTGTGCGAGCGCGGGGCCAGCTTTGGCTACAATACGCTGGTGAGCGACATGCGCTCACTCCCAATCATGGCCGAGACCGGCTACCCGGTGGTGTTCGATGCCACGCATTCCGTGCAGCAGCCCGGCGGCATGGGCACCTCCTCGGGCGGTGAGCGGCGCTTTGCCCCTGTGCTGGCGCGCGCGGCGCTGGCGGTTGGCTGCGCCGCTGTGTTCATCGAATGCCATCAGGACCCGGACAACGCCCCCTCTGACGGACCAAACATGATCCCGCTGGACCAGATGCCCGCGCTGGTGAAACGCTTGCAGGGGTTTGACGCGCTCGCCAAGGCTTCTTAAAAACAACGCTCCACGTGGAGCGCTTACGGCAAAAGCCGCCTAACCAATTGTTAGAGCGGCTTTATTTTTTACTTGCACCCCAATTTGTGCGGGTTCAGTACAAAAAAACAACAAATTGACGGCCGGGGTGTTTACAGCTCGGCCCATTCCTCCTCCACCACCTGAATTTCCTTGGGTGCCAGGCGGCGTGCGCTGCTGACCGGGGTTTTTGATTGTGCAGGCCGCGCCACGCTTTTTCTGGGCGGCGGCGCGGCAGGCGCTGCAACGGGCGCGGCGCGGCCTACCTTGAAGCGGGAGATCAGCCGCGCCAGATCATGCCCCTCATGCGCCAGGGTCTCGCTCACGGCGGTGGTTTCCTCAACCATGGCGGCGTTCTGCTGGGTCATCTGGTCCATCTGGTTGATGGCGGCGTTCACCTGGCTGAGCCCAGCGGCTTGCTCCTGCGCGCTGGCCGCGATTTCCGCGACCACGGTGTTGATTTCGGAGACCTGCCGGGCGATTCGCTCCAGGGCATTGCCAGCGTCTCCCACCAGGTTGACACCATCAGCCACCTGCCGGCCCGAGGTGGTGATAAGCCGCTTGATCTCCTTCGCCGCATCAGCCGAGCGCTGGGCCAGGGCGCGCACTTCGGAGGCGACGACGGCAAAGCCGCGCCCGGCATCGCCCGCGCGCGCCGCCTCAACCCCGGCGTTGAGCGCCAGCAGATTGGTCTGGAAGGCGATTTCATCAATCACACCAATGATCTGCCCGATCTCCTGCGAGCTTTTCTCGATCCCGTCCATCGCGGCGACGGCGTGGCGCACGATATCCCCCGATTTTTCCGCATCGCCGGAGGCCGTGGCAACAACCTTGCGCGCATGCAGCGCGCCGCTGGCGGTTTTTTGCACCGTGGCGGTTATCTGGTCCAGCGCCGCGGCGGTTTCCTCCAGGCTGGCGGCCTGCTGCTCCGTCCGGCGGGAAAGATCCTGCGCGGAGGTGCTGATCTCTCCGGTGGCTGACTGGATGGTGAACGCAGCACCGGAAACTTTTTGCAGCGCCGATTGCAGCGTTTCAGCCGCGGCGTTGAAGTCAATCCGTAATTTATCCAGCGAGGGCATGAGGTTTTCGGTAATCCGCGCTTCCAGGTCGCCCTCCGCCAGGCGCGACATGGAAGCGCCGACAATGGCGACATCTTCCATCCGCTCGGTGAGGTCGGTCGCGAATTTTATCACGCTCGTGAGCTTGCCGCCACTCCCGAACACCGGGTTGTAGCTCGCCTGGAGCCAGACCGAACGGCCGTTTTTGCCGGTGCGGTTGAAGTCTCCGGACACAAATTCACCCGCGCGCAGATGCTCCCAGAATTCCCGGTACGGCGCGCCGGCCGCGTAGGCGGGCTCGACGAACATGGCGTGCTTGCGGCCCACGATTTCTTCCAGGCTGTAGCCCATGACGCGCAGGAAATTCTCATTGGCGCTTAGAATCACGCCATCGAGGCTGAATTCGATCATCGCCTGGGAACGCGAGAGCGCCTCCAGCAGGCTGGCGTTGCGCGTTGCAGCCACTTTGCTTTGCGTGATGTCCAGCGCCAGCTTTATGACCTTGGTGACATGCCCGCCCTGTATCGTGACCGGGGTGTACGACGCCTGGAGCCAGACCTCCTGCCCGCCACGGCCGACGCGGCGGAAATCGCCCGTCTCAAACACCCCTTTTTTGAGGCGGCGCCAGAATTCCTGATACGCCTCGGAACGGGCATATTCAGGGTCTACCAGCAGGCTGTGGTGCTTGCCTTGCAGCTCGCTCAGCGCATAGCCGGTGAGGGCGCAAAAACTCTCATTGGCGGTGATGATTTTGCCGCTGGGCTCAAATTCTATGACGGCGAAGGATTTTTTCAGCGCCCGCAAAACCGCGGCGTTGTCGCCGCTATTGACCCAGTCCATGATGCTCATTTGTGAAACCGACCTTTAACCACTGTTCAGGTAGGCGATTTATAGAGCGGCAATGATTAAGGAAGGATAACGGCGGAAACGGACTTACCAGCTGAAACCGGGAAGGATCGAGACCGGGGCGAGGCCCAGCTGCGCGGCTTCCTGCGGGGCGGCATCGGGGTGCAGGGCGTGGATGCCCGAGAGCACCCAGCAGGAGGCGATGCCGGCGGCCTTGGCGCCCGCGATGTCAGTGCGCAGCGAGTCGCCAATGGCCAGAGTGCGCGCCGGCGTGGTGCCGAGCATGGCGAGGGTGGGTTTGTAGATCGCCGGGTCCGGCTTGCCTCGCTGGATCACGGTTCCGCCATCGGCCTTGTAGTATTCGGCCAGCAGCCCGGCACAGATGATCCGCACACCGTCGCGCACCACTTCCAGATCAGGGTTGGCGCAGACCATGGGGATGCCCGCGCGCAGGGCGGCTTTCAGGACCGGGGCGTAAAGCTCCGGGTCCTGCGGGCCGAGCACGTCGTCCGGCCCCGTGTTGAGCAGAAAATCAGCGGCGGCGGGGTCGTCCACCTGGTCGAGGGGCAAGGTGTCAAACACGCCGCGGTCGCGCGCGGGGCCGAGGTGGTAGAGCTTGCTGCCCAGGGCAGCGAATTCGTCCGTCCGGTCACGCAAGGCCAGATGCACCGCCTCGCCGCTGGACATGATGCCGGTGTAGAGCGAGGGGCCGATGCCCATGGCGCCCAGCGTGGCGGCGATGGAATCCGGCCGGCGCGGGGCGTTGGAGAGAAAGACCACGGTTTTGCCCGCGCCGCGCAGGCGCGAGAGACAGTCCAGCACGCCGGGATAGGGTTTGACCCCGTCATGCACCACGCCCCAGAGGTCGACGATGAAACCGTCATAATTTTGCGCGAGGGCGCCAAAGCCGGTCATGCCCCTGCCCCCACGGCCTGGGTGAGAGCGCTGAAGCCACGCGCGCGCAGCAGGGCGGCGAGGCCGGATTTGAGCGCGGGGATGAGCGCGGGGCCGCCATAGGCGAAGCCGGTGTAGAGCTGCACCAGCGAGGCGCCCGCGAGGATTTTGGCGAGCGCCTGCTCGGGCGTTGAGATGCCCCCGGCGCCGATGAGGGTGAGCTTTCCGCCGCAAAGCTGGTGCGCGCGCGCCAGCATGGCGGTGGAGGGGCCGAACAACGGCGCGCCGGATAGCCCGCCGGTCTCGGTTTTGCGTGGGCTGCGCAGCGTATCCGGCCGGGCCAGCGTGGTGTTGGAGATGATCAGCCCCGCGATGTTGCGCGCCAGGGCGACCGAGATCACCGCCTCCAGCCCCTCGGGCGAGAGGTCCGGCGCGATTTTCACGAACACCGGCTTATCCGTGGTGATGGCGGAAAGGATGGCGGTGAGCCGCGCCTCGGACTGCAGATCGCGCAGGCCGGGGGTGTTGGGCGAGGAGATGTTGATGGTGAGGTAGTCGGCATGCGGGGAGAGCGCGTTCACCAGGGCGGGGTAGTCGCGCTCCGGGTCCGCGCCCTCCTTGTTGATGCCCACATTGGCGCCCACGGCAGCGGCGGTGCGCCCGGCACGGCGCAGATTGGCGAGAAAGACCTCAAGCCCCGCGTTGTTGAAGCCCATGCGGTTGATGACGGCGGCATCCTCCTCCAGCCGGAACAGCCGGGGC
>NZ_JABEVC010000009.1 GCF_013044125.1 Acidocella sp.
CTGCGGATCGTGTGCAGTTCAAGTTCGGATATCGTCCCCTTAAGTCCCAGGAGCAGCCGGCCGTTGGGGCTGCCAGGATCATAAACCCCGTCACGGTCATGTGGATTCCGACGGAAGCCGGCCGGGGATTCCGATTTGATGTCGGCCACCGTTCCGATATGAAGCCGGCCACCCTTCCGATTTAATTCCGGCCACTTGGGCCGGGCATCCGGGCGTTATCGGCTGGGTCAGTAACTCGGGCATCTGCCCTCTCGTGATCAACCACGAGGAGGGGCGAATGCCGGCAAAGCGAGAGCTGACGATGAGGCAGATACGATACACATTACGGCTGGCCAGCGAGGGGATCAGCGCACGGCAGATCGGGCGGATGCTGGGCGTGGCGCGCAGCACGATCCAGGACAATCTGAAGCGGGCGCAGGTGGCAGGATTGACCTGGCCACTGCCGGCCGATCTCACCGATGCGGTTTTGGAAGAGCGGTTGTTTGCCCGCAACGGTGCCCCTCGTGGGGTGCGCCGGCGTGCCGAGCCGGTTTGGCGCGAGCTGGTTTGCGAGCTCAAACGCCCTGGGGTCAACCTGATGGTGCTTTGGGAGGAATATCGCGCCGGGCATCCGGAGGGGTACAGCTACAGCCGGTTTTGCGATCTGTTCCGGGAGTTTGAGGCGCGGTTGTCGCCGGTCATGCGCCAGGAGCACCGGGCGGGTGACAAGGTGTTTGTCGATTATTCCGGCAAGAAGCTCGGCATTACAGATCCCACGACGGGCGAGATACGGTTTGCAGAGATTTTCGTCGCGGTGCTGGGGGCGTCGAGCTTCACCTATTGCGAGGCCACGTGGAGCCAGACGCTACCGGATTGGATCGGCGCCCACGTCCGCATGTTCCGTTTTTTTGGCGGTGTGCCGCGGCTTGTGGTGCCGGATAATCTGAAGTCCGGCATCAATAAGGCGTCGTTCTACGACCCGGAGATCAATCTGAGCTATGGCCGGATGGCCGCGCATTACGGCATTGGCGTCCTGCCCGCGCGGCCGCGGCGGCCGAAGGATAAGGCCAAGGTGGAAGCCGGGGTGCGCTTTGCCCAGAGCTACATACTGGGCCGGTTGAGGGCGCAAAAATTCTTCTCTTTGGCGGAGGCCAACCAGGCCATTGCCGGCATGGTGGCGCGGATCAACGATCATATCATGCGCCGGCTTGGGGTCAGCCGGCTGCATCTGTTCGAGACAATCGAGCACCCGGCTTTGGCCGTATTGCCAGATGCCGACTACGAATTCGCCGAATGGGGCTTTGCCCGTGTCTCGTTGGATTATCATGTCGAGGTCTGCGGGTATTTCTACTCGGTGCCGCATAATCTGATCCGCGCCCAGGTCGACACCCGCGCGACAGCGCGAATGATCGAGATATTTTTCCAGGGAAACCGGATTGCCGTGCATGAGCGCCGCTATGGCGGTGCGCGCCACGGCACCGACCCCGCGCATATGCCAAGCGCGCACCGGCGCTACGCTGAATGGACGCCGGAGCGGTTCCGCCGCTGGGGCGCCTCGGTTGGGCCCCAGACTGAGGGGCTGGTCACGGCCATTCTGGCCAGCCGCCCGCATCCGGAACAGGGGTTCAGGACCTGTCTTGGCGTTCTACGGCTGTTCCGGGAGCTGGACAAAATCCGCGCCGAGGCGGTGTCGGCCCGCGCCGTCGCCTATGGCGCGTTCACCTACAAAAGCATCGCCTCGATCATCACCAACAAGCTCGACCGCGCCGCCATCACCGCCAATGAGCCGCAGGCCGTGATGAGCCACGGCAATCTACGCGGCTCTAAATATTTTCATTGAAAGGACCAAAACCATGCTCACCCATCCAACACTCGACCTGCTCCAGAAACTTGGCCTGCACGGCATGGCCAAGGGGTTTAGGGAACTTGAACGCCAGCCTGAGGTTGCCGGTCTGGAACACGGCGAATGGCTCGCCTTGCTGCTCGAACATGAGGCCACGCTGCGGCGGCAAAAACGCTTTGAGAGCCGCGCCCGCGCCGCCAAACTTCGGCAATCCGCCAGTATTGAGGATGTCGATTACCGGGCGGCTCGTGGTCTCGACCGTGCATTATTCCTGAAGCTCGCAGGCTGCGACTGGGTTCGTGCCCGGCACAATTTACTGATCACCGGACCCTGCGGAGTCGGCAAAAGCTGGCTCGCCTGCGCGCTGGGCCAGAAAGCCTGCCGCGAGGATCTGTCTACCGCCTATCACCGAGTGCCGCGGCTGTTCTCCACCTTGGCCATGGCCCGGGCCGACGGCCGCTACGCCAGGACATTGCGCCAGATCGCCAAGGTCGACCTGCTGATCCTGGATGATTGGGGGCCCGAAACTCTGACCGCCGACCAGCGCCGCGACTTGCTGGAGATCGTCGATGACCGCCACGAGATGCGCTCGGTCATCATCACCAGCCAGGTGCCCATCGAGCAATGGTACGAGATCATCGGCGACTCGACGATTTCATGATGCCTCTCTCGTTGATTCGCTGGTGTGTCGGACTCGGCTCTTCAGCGCCATGACCTGTTCGTCCGAGAGTATGATTTGCCA
>NZ_JABEVC010000079.1 GCF_013044125.1 Acidocella sp.
CATCCAACACGACAGCAACCGCGCGCCCCTTCGCCATTCCAGCCTCCTCGTACAAAACCCAGCCAGAATGTAGCCTATTTATCGATCAGGACACTAGTGGGACACGGCATTTTCAATGACGTGTCCCACTAGTCTTACTGCGTCATAAGCTATCGCCCGCGCAATCTCCCGAACACGGCCACGTTGCCCATGCTGCCAAGAAACTTTTGATCGAAGAAATTTATGACACAGTAAGATTAGCCACCAGCACCATGGAAAAAGCCAATGCCCATGACAACCAGCATCACCACGATGTAAACCCGCAAGCCCCAAAAGACGGCCTGTTGCCAGGGTTTTAACGTGACGCGCGCAACCCCTGGCGGCGGCGTCAGCCAACCCTCGCTATGCGCGATCGCATTGAGGCCGGCGGTATCGTCCTGGACATACTTGTCGCGATTAAGGTGCAAAATGGGCGGCAACCGGTCGGGGCGGCGTTGCCCACTCCGGGATTCGTAAAAAAAATGATTCTTACGTTTCATAACACACTTCGTTCACAGCAGATTGGGGAAAACGGTGGAGATACCGTAGAGGCCGTTGCAGGCGATCAGCAGCAGCATAACCCCGACAGACAGTGCATTGCGCACCGGCGAGTTCACATGCGCGCCGAGCAGTTCCTTGTCGTTGAGCAGCATCAGCAGGAACAGCATGGCCGCCGGCATAAAGACGGTGGCAATCACCTGCACCGTCAGGTTTAGGAACCCGACCGGCACGTTGGGGAGCATCAGCACGCCGGCGGAAACCGCCGTGCCCAGCACAGCGGGCGCGTAGAAATAAAGCGAACGGCGTGGCGATACGTTCACCGAGCGCGGCACATCCAACGCTTCGCCGATGGCCCAGGCGGTGCTCGCCGTAATCACGATGGCCGCGATCAGCCCCGCTTCCAGCAAGCCCAGCGCGAACAGCACCATTGCCCCTTGGCCCAGCTTGGCGCCAATGCCATTGACGACATCCTGATCACCGAGCGAGGTGGCATTGGGCAGGGAATGCAGATACTGGCCCGACAGCACGATGATGGCGATGGCGACAACCACCATGCCAACGACGCCCAGCATCAGGTCGCGCCGGCTGGCCTGGATGTCAGGCACCAACAAGCCTTTGTCGACGACGCAGGATTGCTGAAAGAACAACTGCCAGGGCGCAATGGTGGTCCCGAAATTTGCCGAAATGAGGATAAGGAACGAGGCCGAAAACAACCCGCCCGGCAGAGCCCAGCCGGAGGCGCCGGTGAAGGTGCGGCCAATGGCGGACCAGTCGGGGTGCGACATCAGTGCCAGCGGCACGAAGACCATATTGAAGGCCGCAACAAGCAGAGAAACCCGCTCCCAGCTCGAATATTTGAGAAACACCAGAACCCCGGTGATGAAGGCGAAGGCCAGAGGGATTGTCACCATATACGGCACATGGAAAATCTCACTGGCAACGCGGATGCCTATGAACTCCGTCATCAGGGTGAGAATATTCGCAGCCACCAGGTCAAAAAGCGAGAACGCGCCCCAGAAGGCACCGTAACGCTTCCAGATCATCTCGGCATGGCCCCGGCGCGTGACAGCGCCCAGGCGGATGGTCATTTCCTGCACCAGATAGGCGATGAAGCCGAGCGGGATCATCAGCGGGATAAACAGGCTGATGCCGTAAGTAGCACCGGTCTGGGCATAGGTGATAACGCCGCCGGCATCGTTGTCACCGAGCATGACGAGCAGGCCTGGCCCAACCAATGCCAGAATAAGCGCCAGGCGGTTGCGGAGTGTCCTGGGCGCGGCACGCAGCCGCTGCAGATGCAGCCGGTCGCGCAACCGTTCCTCCAAGCCCTCGGTGTAAGAAACCGGTGCCGCGAGGTCGATATCCAGAATTTTGTTGATTTCGGTCATAAGCCGTCTCCAACGGTCACCGCGCATCCGGTGGCCGCTTATCCAGTTAAAGCTTTGTGGTTAGTGCGCGGTGAAGTCAGCCTGGGGCATTTCGATGTCCCAGTGATAGGCCACACGGCCGCTGGGCTCTTCCACCCAGTGCATGACCAGCACAGGCCCGTGGCAGCGCACCCCCGCCAGGGTACGCTGAACCTCGCAGCCGATTTGCGCGGCCGTGGTGATGGAAAAGTCTTTGTTGAAGCATGTGTGCAGGTTCATGGCCATTGCGGCCTCCTATGGCTCAAGCGGTTGCTTTGAGCCCGGGAGGCCTGGCCATTTGGGGTCAGCGCATCAGCGCGACACCCCGGATGGAACCATGCCTAGCCCGGGCGATTGAGCAATCAGCGGACAGCTTTACAGCAGGCAGGAAATACCTACTGTCGCTCTCCGGTGATTGTTGGCTAGATCGCGGGCTCATGAGATCCTTCGTTTGGGTTTAATGAATGATGACGGCCAACGAGGCTAGCCTCTTTGACCGTACCCCGCTATATACCCCCCACCAGTATAAGGTCAAGCGGTAAATGGATTACTCGGACAAGGAAAAACGCAGGCTGGCGAACAGGCTGAGCCGCTTGCGTGGCCAAATGGAGGCGATGCGTCTGGCCCTGGAGGAGAACGCCGATTGCACGGCCTTGCTGCAACAGGCCACTGCCTGCCGGGGGGCGCTGGACGGCTTTATCGCCACGGTGATCGAACATCATGTCCGCCAACATTTGGTGGACCCCAAACAGGATGCAGCTGAAAGGTCGAAGGCCGCAGAGGAGCTGATCCACGTCGTTCATGCCTATTTAACCTAAAACTTTAACCTAAAATTCCAAAAATTCGCCCAACACTACAGTTGCATTTTATCGCGAGTTCTGAATCAACGGGCAACCATGATTCAGGCTCTGATAAGTAGCGGCGCATCTGTTGAAGAGACATTGGAGCTTTGGGCGTCATCGCTCCGGGATGTGAAGGGCCGTATACGTCCATTGTTCACGCAGTCTCGTGTTGCGGCGCCGGCGGGCGATTTTCTTGATACGCTTCTTGGCAACGAGCCGCGTAAGACGGGGTGGATGCGCGCCAGGCGGCTTCGCTTTCACCGCCCATGCTTTTCACCGCCAGCAGCAGCTTCTGCCCGTCGCGGCGAACGCCTGCTGCACATTTGGCATCACCGTCTCAACCATGGCTCTTGGCTCCATCGGCCCGCTCATACCAGCCCTTGGTCGCGGTCACGAGTTTGACTGTCAGCAGCATCACGGGCACTTCAATCAGCACCCCCACCACCGTTGCCAGCGCCGCGCCGGAGTTGAAGCCGAACAGACTAATGGCCGCCGCCACCGCCAGCTCGAAGAAGTTCGAAGCGCCGATCAATGCCGAGGGGCAGGCAATGTTGTGTTTTTCACCCAGCGCGCGGTTGAGCCCGTAGGCCAGCGTGGCGTTGAAGAATACCTGCACCAGAATGGGCACGGCCAGAAGCACGATTACCAGCGGCTGCCTAATGATTTGAGCCCCCTGGAAAGCGAACAGCAATACCAGGGTGAGCAGCAGGGCCAGGATCGACCAGGGGCCGATCTTGGCCATCGCGGCGTCGAACACGCCCTGGCCGCGCTTCAACAAGCTACGGCGCCAGAGCTGCGCAATGATGACCGGAATGACGATATAGAGCACCACGGAGGTCAGCAGCGTGGCCCACGGCACAGTGATCGACGACAACCCCAGCAGCAAGCCGACAAGGGGCGCGAAGGCAAACACCATGATGGTATCGTTAAGCGCAACCTGCGAGAGCGTGAACAACGGATCACCACCCGAGAGACGGCTCCACACAAACACCATGGCCGTGCAGGGGGCTGCCGCCAGCAAGATCAGCCCGGCGATGTAGCTGTCAATCTGCCCGGGCGGCAGCAACGGCCGGAACAAATGCCCGATGAAGAGCGAAGCCAGCAGCGTCATCGAGAAGGGTTTGACCATCCAGTTGATGAACAACGTTACGCCGATGCCGCGCACATGCTGCTTCACCTCATGCAACGCCCCGAAATCGACCTTCACCAGCATGGGGATGATCATCACCCATATCAGCAGCCCGACAGGCAGATTGACCTGGGCGATTTCCATGCCGCCAACTGCCTGGAACAGCCCGGGCGCCACCTGCCCGGCCAAAATCCCGGCGATGATGCACAAAAAAACCCAGAGACTCAAAAAACGCTCAAATACGCTCATCTTCGCCCCGGCCACGCCCCTGGCGGTAACCTCACATTGTACAGACATGACAGCTCCTTACAGGCCCAGGGCTTCGCGGACGGCGGGCACCAAACGGGCGCGGATATCATCGCGCACGCGGATGAAACTCTCCAACGGTTCGCCATGCGGATCGTGGAACGCGATATGCTCGCGCGGCACCGGGCGTGGAAACACCGGGCAGGTTTCCTTCGCATTATCACAAACGGTCACGACCAGATCGATCGGCTCGTTCATCACCACGTCAACGTCTTTCGGGTAGAGCCCATCGGTTGGCAGCCCTGCCTCCTGCAATGCCGCAATGGCGCCGTCAGCCACCTTGGGCTGCGGGCGTGTACCCGCCGAGAGCACACGCACCGCGCCACCCAGATCGTGCCGGAGCAGTACTTCCGCCATCTGCGAACGGCAGGAATTGCCGGTGCAGAGAATGAGAACCGTCTTTTGAGCCGTCATTAAAATAGACTCCTTGATTGAAAAATTTTGTATACGTTATGACGTTCTGGCGGCCAGTCCGGGCCCCACGCGATACCCGCAGCCATGAGTGGCATCTTCAACCGGTGGTGCCAGGTTGGTCGGTTGCGCCTTCCATCCGGCCGATCGCCTTGAGACGCATAGCGAGCGCCAATTCATCAATACTGGAAAACGGCAGGTTTCGCCGGGCAGCAAGAGATAAGCTCGTTGATGAGCGTGGCGCATTGATCGGGATTCCCGCCGCAGCAATCCGAGACGAGGAAGAGCATCATCGCCCGGAAGCCCTCCAGATTGGCCCGGTAAATGATCGAGCGGCTTTTTCGCTGGCTCTGCACCAGCCCTGACCGGGCAAGAATCCCCAAATGAGCCGAGAGCGTGTTGTGTGGAATTTCCAGCTGCCGTGCGATTTCACCGGCCGCAATTCCGGCCGGCTCATGGCGAACCAAAAGCCGGAATACATCCAGCCGGGTCGTCTGCGCGAGGGCGCCAAGAGCGAGAATGATGCCGTCATTGTCCATATTTCATATATAGTGGAAATAACAGATAATGGGAAGGCTCTAAAAGTGCGATGACACTGGATGGTAATCCCCCTGCCATTAGGCTATCCGATGCACACATCTCTGAGCGTCTTGAATTAACGCCGAAGAGCTGATTCACTGACTGCTGATTTGCTCGGGAGGTTTGTATGGGCATCAGCG
>NZ_JABEVC010000010.1 GCF_013044125.1 Acidocella sp.
CGTTGACAACCAAAGCGTGATCGGGGAAATGACAGCCCATACGGAAGGGTGCCCGAGTGGCTAAAGGGGGCGGACTGTAAATCCGCTGGCGTACGCCTACGTTGGTTCGAATCCAACCCCTTCCATATCCTGCCTTGATGTTTGTTTCAGTTTCGCGGGTGTAGCTCAACGGTAGAGTCCCAGCCTTCCAAGCTGGTTGTGCGGGTTCGATTCCCGTCACCCGCTCCATGACGACCGGGCATTTGCACCCGGAGACTTGACACAAAGCGCGCCAGCGTGTGGAACGCCGGTTTCGTGCTGGTTAGGATAGGGGCGTAGCTCAATTGGCTAGAGCGCCGGTCTCCAAAACCGGAGGTTGAGAGTTCGAGACCCTCCGCCCCTGCCATCCACCCCAGCACATAACGGCTGTTTTCGGAGTTTGTCTCTTTGGCGTTCAACCTGGTTAAATTTTCGCGCGAAGTCCGTGCCGAAGCGGTCAAGACCACCTGGCCCTCGCGTAAGGAAACCCTGCAGACCACGGGCATCGTGCTCGGCATGGTCGTGGTGACCGCGTTATTTTTTCTGACCGTTGATCAGATCATCGGCGCCGGCATGCGCGCCCTCTTCGGCGTCGGAAGTTAAGGAATTTTTTATGGCCAAGCGTTGGTACGTCCTCCATGTCTATTCGGGCTTCGAGAAGAAGATCGCCACCCAGATCAAGGAACAGGCCGAGCTGAAGGGCTTGTCTGACTCCATCGGCGATATCGTGGTGCCGGTTGAGGAAGTGACCGAGATCCGCCGCGCCCAGAAGGTGAACACCGAGCGCAAGTTCTTCCCCGGCTACGTCCTCATCAACATGGACATGTCCGATGACGCCTGGCATCTGGTCAAGGACGTTCCCAAGGTCACCGGCTTTTTGGGCAGCAAAACCCGCCCAAGCCCGATCCCGGATTCCGAAGCCGAACGCATCATGAAGCAGGCGCAGGAAGGCACCGAGCACCGCCGCCCCGCCGTCCTGTTTGAAATCGGCGAGCAGGTGCGCGTGGCCGACGGCCCCTTCACCAGCTTCAACGGCGTCATCGAGGAAGTCGACGAAGACAAGGGCCGCGTCAAAGTCTCCGTCTCCATCTTCGGCCGTTCCACCCCCGTGGACCTGGAATACGGCCAGGTGGAGAAAGTCTGACCACCTTGTAATCACCGGCGGCCGTCTTATCTGCGGGATCAAACTGCTTTAAGGGGTTCCTGTGTCTGACGTGACTGCATCGCCCCCCAAAAAGCGCTGGCCCCTGTTTGCCGGCGCTTTTCTTGTGCTTGCCGCCGGCCTCCTCTGGCTGGCGTATTATCTGCTGGCCGGGCAATACTTCATCAGCACCGACGATGCGTATGTCGCCGCTGACTCCAGCCTCATCGCACCGAAAATCAGCGGCTATGTCACCGCCATCGCCGTGCGCGACGGCCAGGAAGTCCACCAGGGCCAGCTGCTCCTCACCATAGACCCGCGCGACTACGAGATCGCCCAGGCCGCCGCCCGCGCCGCGCTGGCCACCGCCCAGGCCAGGCTCGCCCTGCAACAACAGGTCATCGCCGCCGCCAGGGCCACCGTGCAGGGTGATACCGCCCGCCTCGCCTTCGCCCGGCAGAACCAAAAACGCTACGCCAGCCTCTCCTCCACCGGCGCCAGCACCCAGCAGGACCGTGAACAGGCGAACACCAGCCTCGCCACCGCCCAGGCCAGCCTTGCCGCCGCCCAGGCCAACCTCACCGGCGCCACCATGCAGGTGGGCGTGCTCACCGCCCGCCTCACCCAGGCCGAAGCCGCCGCCACCCAGGCCGCGCTCGACCTCAGCCACACAAAAATTTTCAGCCCGTTCAATGGCGCCGTCGGCGATAAATCCGTCGCCATCGGCGACTACCTGCAACCCGGCAACCAGATCATGGCCATCGTGCCGCTCTCCCAGGTCTATGTCGTCGCCAACTACCGGGAAAACCAGATCACCCGCATCCGTCCCGGCCAGAAGGTTGACCTGAGCGTGGATGCCTTCCCCAACCTCAAGGTCACCGGCAGGGTGGACTCCATCTCCCCCGCTTCCGGCCAGGAATTCGCCCTCCTCCCGCCTGACAACGCGACCGGCAACTTCACCAAGATCGTCCAGCGCGTCCCGGTGAAAATCGTCCTCAACCTGACCCCGGACATCCTCGGCAAGCTGCGCCCCGGCCTCTCGGTGGAACCCTCCATCGACACCCGCGCCCAGCCGTGACCAAAGCCGTGCCGCCGCCGCTGCCGCTGCGCACCAAAATCGCCGTTGGCGGGGCGATGCTCGGCGCCTTCATGGCGGTTCTGAACATCCAGGTCATCAACACCTCCCTGCCCGAAATCCAGGGCGGCATCGGCGCCGGTCTGGAGGACGGCGGCTGGATCTCGACCTCCTATCTGATCGGCGAAATCATCGTCATCCCTCTCTCCGGCTGGCTGGTGGAAGTCTTCTCGATGCGCCGGTACTTCATCGGCAGCACGGTCCTGTTCCTGTTTTTCTCCGCCGCCTGCGGCCTGGCCGCCAATTTCCCGGAAATGGTGGTGCTGCGGCTGCTCCAGGGCTTCACCGGCGGGGCGCTCATCCCCCTGGCTTTCACCTGCCTTATCACCCTGCTCCCGGAACGCGCCCGCCCCACCGGGTTCGCCGCCTACGCCCTCACGGTCACCTTCGCCCCCGCCATCGGCCCCACCATCGGCGGCGCGATCACCGATCTCTACGGCTGGCGCTCGATCTTCTTCCTCAATCTGGTGCCCGGCGCGGTCATGCTCTCGGCCCTGCTCTGGGGGCTCAACCCGGCGCCCATGCAGCTTCAAAAATTCCGCCGGGGAGACTGGCTCGGCATCGCCACCATCGCCATCGGGCCCGGCTCGCTGCAAATCGTGCTGGAGGAAGGCAACAAGGACGACTGGTTCAGCTCCCCCCTCATTTTCCGCCTCTCAATCGTCGCGGCCATCGCGCTGAGCGCATTTCTGTTTCAGGAGCTGCGGCCGGGCAACCGCGCGCCGCTGGTCAACCTGCGGCTCTTCACCCGCTGGAATTTCGCCCTCGGCTGCTTCACCTCAGTCATCCTGGGGTTTGTCCTCTACGCGGCGGTCTACCTTATTCCGATTTATCTGGCCGAAGCCCACGGCTACAGCGCGCGCCAGGCCGGCAACGTCATGGCGTGGATCGGCCTGCCCCAGCTCATCATCATTCCCTTCATGCCCTACCTGATGCGCCGTTTTGACCCGCGATACCTGCTCATGGGCGGGTTTGTGCTGTTTTCCATCAGTTGCTTCTGGAACATCAACCTCGGCCCGCAGGACAGCGGCCCCCAACTGCTCATCCCCAACCTCATCCGCGCCCTTGGCCAGGCGATGATCTTCCCCCCCATCACCCTCATCGTCACCGCGGGCATTCCCCTCGCGGATTCCGGCTCCGCCTCCTCGCTGTTCAACATGCTGCGCAATCTCGGCGGCGCCATCGGCATCGCCATGGTGCAAACCTTCATCACCAACCGCGAAAAATTCCATTCCGCGATCATGATGCCCCATATCAGCCTGCTCAACCCGGCCACCCGCCAGCGCCTGGCGCTGCTTCAGCATTATTTCGCCGCCCGCGGCATCTCCGGCCCGCAGGATGCCCGCCACGCCGCCATCATCGCCATCGGCCGCACCGTTCGGGCCCAGGCCTTCTACCTCGCCTATGGCGACGCCTTCGCGCTGCTCGGCGCTTTCATGATCACCGGCGTGCTGGTGATCGCCTTTCTTCAAAAACCCGCCGGACGAGCCGCGCCAGGCGGTCATTAGAGTGCGATCGTTTGAGGTTCGCTCAGCCGAGCGAGCCGAAAGCGTGAATCGCCCTCAGAAAAATGGCTAGAGCCTGATCACACCTAAACCAATCAG
>NZ_JABEVC010000080.1 GCF_013044125.1 Acidocella sp.
CCCGCCATCGCCCCCGCCATCACCCCTGCAAGCGGGGTAAGTGCCTATGCTTGAGCAGCCGCAGGATGTTGAAACGCTCGACCTCCTGGACTCCATGCGCGCGCCGCAATTGCGTTCGTTGCTCATGGAGAACCTGTCTGACCGTTTCATGCGCCAAATTGCCTTCGCTTTGTTTCAGCGCATGCGTCACAGTGTGCAACTCCTCAGCTGTATCAACGGCGTCACCAGCCATGAGTCCGCACTGTCCCAGCTGCCCGAGGTCATGCTCGCCGGCATCAGCGAACTCGCGCCCTTGCGCGGGCGCATGCTCCTGGCGATTGACGGCGACCTCATCGGCGCCGTGGTTGATGCCATGTGCGGCGCCACCGCCTCCCACCCCTTTGAGCGTTACGAGCTTTCCGCCCTGGAAACGCGCATCGGCAAGCAGATGATCAACCTGTCCCTGGCCACCATTCAGGAAACCCTGAGTCCCCTGGCCCAGCTCGACCTCGCCCCCATTGCTTACGAGACCGCCACCGGCATGCTCGCCATCGCCGACGGCCAGGACTGGATGATCGCCGTCACCGGCATTTTCGAAACCGCTCTGGGCACCGGCACCATCAAGCTCATCGCGCCATATGCGGGGTTTGAACCTTTGGAAGCCAAGGTCGCCTCGCAATCGGGCCTGCTTGGCCAGCGCGGCGCGGACACGGGCTGGATCAACGGCATCGAGGCGCTCACCGAGGTCACGCCGATTGACATCACCTTTGAGCTTGCCCGCGTCAACCTGCCCCTCGCCGTGTTCGAGGCGCTCGCCCCCGGCGCCATCCTGCCCTTTACCCTGTCTCCGGAGGCGATCGCCGTCTCCGGCGGCATTGACCTGTTCTACGCCGATTACGGCCAGAGCGGCGGCTATGTCTGCTGCCGCGTGAAAGCGGACGGCGCCACTGAAGGAGACCCATACATGGCTGATCAGATAGACCGTTCTGCCGCCCCTGATGACAAAGCCGCCGGCAAATCACCCCTTGAATATGAACGTGCCGAGCTTGAGCGCATCCAGCCGCAACCGCGCGGCGCCCCGATACTCACCGGCAAAAAAATGCTGGACCGTGTGCAGGTCTCCCTCACCGTGGAGCTTGGCCGCACCCAGATCACCGTAAAAGACCTGCGCCAGCTCCGCCACGGCCAAGTCATCACCCTCGACCAGACGGTCGGCGAGCCCCTCACAATCTTCGCCAACGGCCAGAAGCTCGCCTATGGCGAGGTCGTCGCCGTCGCCAACGACCGTTACGGCGTGCGCGTTACCGCCCTGGCCGAGGACATGGACGCAACGGCCGAGGCCGGTGCATGAGCGCAAACGGCGTCAGCATCGGCGCTTGGCTGGCCTTCGCGGAACTCGCGGGGCCGGTGCTGCTGCTCATGCTTCTCATCGGCCTGGCCGCGGGCATCATGCAAACCGCCACGCAAATCCGTGAAGCCTCGATCCCCTTCGTGCTCAAACTCATGGGCATGGCGGCGCTCACCACCACGGCGGGGCCGCTGATGCTGCGCGGGGTCGAGCATTACGCCATCAACCTCTTCCATGCGATTCCAGGGCTGCTCCATGGCTGAGGCCGCTATTCTCCCGCGCCCCGGTTCGCTCAGCGCCACCCAGCTCTCCGGCCCCATCGTCATCCTGCTGGTGCTGGCGATGCTCGTGGTGCCCTTGCCGCCGGCCGCCATCTCCTTTCTCTTCGCGCTCAACATCTCCGCCGGCCTCGTCATCCTCGGCGCCAGCCTCTACATCCCCTCGCCGTCGGAATTTTCGTCCTTCCCTTCGGTGCTGCTCGCCACCACGCTCATGCGCCTGGCGCTCAACGTCGCCACCGCGCGCGCTATTTTGCTCAACGGCTACACCGGCCCCGGCGCCGCCGGCCATGTCATCGAGTCCTTCGGCCAGTTCGCCGTCGGCGGAAATTTCGTGGTTGGCGGCATCATCTTCGTCATTCTCATCATCATCAATTTCATGGTCGTCACCAAGGGCGCCTCGCGTGTCGCGGAAGTTTCCGCCCGCTTCATGCTGGACTCATTGCCCGGCCGCCAAATGGCCATCGATGCCGAGATCAACGCCGGCATCCTTAGCCCGCAGGCCGCCGAGCGCCGGCGCGACACCCTTCGCCGCGAGGCTGATTTCTTCGGCGCGATGGACGGCGCCTCCAAATTCGTCCGTGGCGATGTCGTCGCCGCGATGATCATCCTGGTCGTCAACATGCTGGGCGGCCTCATCATCGGCACCCTGCAGGACGGCCTGCCCCTGGCCGACGCCGCCCGCACCTACACTCTGCTCACCGTGGGGGACGGTCTGGCCGCCCAAATCCCCTCGCTCACCATCTCCGTCGCCGCCGGCCTCGTCGTCACCCGCGTCGCCACCGGCGAGGACATCGGTCAGCAGATCAAGTCCCAGCTCAGCAAATACCCGCAGGCCCTGGCCATCGCCGCCGCCATCATGGGCGCCATCGGCCTCGTGCCGCAAATGGCGCATATCCCCTTCCTCATGTTCGCAGCCGCCCTGGGCACCGCTGCCTGGCGCCTCTCGCAGGCCGCCAAGGCGCAGGACGAAGCCGCCGCCGCCGGCACCGCCCCCGCCGCCGCGCAAAACAACGAGGTCAAACCCGACTCTTTAATCGACGTCACCGGCGTCGATCCCCTGGGCATGAACATCGGCTTCGCCCTGGCGCCGCTGGTCGGGCCGGGGGAGGGGCGTCTGCTCAACCGCCTCACCGCCGTGCGCCAGCGTTACGGCCGCGCCATGGGCTTCCTCGTCCCCGCCGTCCATATCCGCGATTCGTCCGATCTCCCGGCGCATGGCTACCGCTTCACCCTGCGCGGCGCCTCCATCGGCGGCGGGGAGGCTTGGCCCGGCCAGTGGCTTGCCATCGAAGGCCCGATGGTCACCGAAAAGCTCAGCATCGGCCGCCCCGTGAAGGACCCGGCCTTCGGCCAGGCAGCAGTTTGGATTCCCCAAGGCGGCATCCCCGCCGCCGAGGATCTTGGCTACACGGTGGTTGACGCACCCAGCGCCATGGCCACCCATTTCGCTGAAATCCTCAAACGCCACGGTGCCGAGCTGTTGGGCCGTCCGCAGGTCGAGGGGCTGATGACCCGCCTCGCTGAAACCACCCCCCGCCTGGCGGAAGACCTGCGCACCAACCTCTCCATCGGTCTCATTCGCCAGGTGCTCCAGGGTCTGCTGGCCGAGGAAGTGCCGATCCGTGATTTTGAGCGCATCGGCGAAGCCCTGGTCGAAGCCGCTGACGGCGGCACCAAGGACGTTGATAAACTGCTCGCCGCCGTGCGCCTGCGCCTCGGCCGTTTCATCGTCACCCAGGTCGCGGGGGCGGATCCCGTCCTGCGTGTTGCCGTGCTGCAACAGCGGCTGGAGGAGCTGGTCGCCAAATCCCTGCGCACCGGCCGCGAGAGCGGCATCGGCCCGGAGGTGGAGGCCGAAACCGCGACCTATCTGCGCCAAGCCGCCGAGAGCGCGGCGCGCGCCATGCGCCAGCGTGGCCTCAAGCCTGTTCTGGTTGTCCAGGGGCTCACCCGCCGCGCCGTCGCGCGCGCCACCGGCGGGCTCATCCCCGTTCTCGCGCTGGAGGAAATCCCCGAGACCCTGCCGCTGCAAGTGGTGCACACCGCCGAGCCTGGTCCCGCCAATGGATAACCCGCAACCCGCCTTCAGCCCGGACCAGCCGCATCTCTCCGCGCTTTACGGCGGCTGGATCAAGCGCACCGCGCTGCTGCTCAAATCGCGCATGCCCTGGGCCGAGCTGGACGAGCTGCTGCAATGGGGCGCCATTGGCATGCTGGAGGCCATGAGCCGGTTTGACCGCGCCCACGGCGTCGCCTTCGAGGCATTCGCCGCCAGGCGCATCCGTGGCGCCATGATCGACGGTCTGCGCCGCGACGGCGCGCAGAGGCGCGGCGAGTTCATGCTCGACGCCGACAAGGTCGACACCGCCGCCTTCATGGACGGCACCAGCCCCGACGATCCGCTGGCCCTGCTGCTGCGCGCCGATGCCCGCCACCTGCTGGTCGAAGCTCTCAAAACCCTGACCGCGCTCGAATACCAGGTGCTGGCCCTGCATTTCTATGACGAAATGAACAACCGCGAAATCGCCGCCATTCTCGACATGAGCGAAGGCTACGCCTCGCGCATCCGCAAGCGCGCGCTGGAGTCCCTGGCCATCTACATGAACACCGCCTTGAAGGGAGAGACCGTATCGTGACCAGTCTGATTGGTTTGTTGTGCGGCTTTCTGGTGATCATCGGCGGCGCCCTGTCCGACAGCGACCCGCTGTCCTCCCTCTTCAGCCTCACCGCCGTCATCATCGTCATCGGCGGCTCTTTCGCGGCGCTGCTCACGCAATTTGGCCTGGCCCGCGTTCTGACCGGCATGAAGGGCATCGTCTGGCTGGTCAAACCGCCCAAGACCGACTTGCGTAAATTTATTGAGCAGGTCGCCGAATGGTCCTCCCTGGCCCGCAGCCAGGGCACGCTGGCGCTGGAGAACGTGCTGGGCGACGTGAAAGACCCCTTCCAGAAACAGGGGCTGCAAATGATCGTTGACAATACCTCGCCCGATGACCTGCCCACGATTCTCGGCATCATGGCCGAGAACACCGGCCGCATCCAGGAAACCCCGGCCGAGGTCTGGGAGGCCGCCGGCGGCTACTCGCCCACCATCGGCGTCATGGGCGCCGTGCTCGGCCTCATCCATGTCATGATGCGCCTGAACCACCCCGAGGAGCTGGGCGGCGGCATCGCCACCGCCTTCGTTGCCACCATTTACGGCGTCGGCTTCGCCAACCTCATCGCCCTGCCGCTCGGCAACCGGCTCAAGCAGCTGGCGCAGGAGCTGGAGCGCGAGCGCCATGTCGTCATCCAGGGCTTCATGCTGCTGGCCGCGGGCAAGCCCGGCATTCTCATCCGCCAGAACCTGCAAAGCTTCCTCACCGACGAGGGTAAAGCCAAACCCAAGCCCGCCGCGGATGAACCCGCCGCCGCCGCAACCGAACAGGCCGCCTGACCATGTCCCACGCCGCTCCCCCCGGACCGGGCAAAAAGCCTGAAAAACCGCCCAATCATGAGCGCTGGGTCATCAGCTACGCCGATCTGCTGACCCTGCTGCTGGCCACCTTCGTGGTGCTTTATGCCTCCTCCTCGCGCAACAAGTTCAAGGAGCAGGAAGTCGCGGCCAGCTTCATCACCGCCTTTCACGGTACGCCGCCCTCGGTGGTTCATAATTCGGGCGCCAGCCGCGGCATTCTGCAGCACCACACCTCGCCCATTCCCAAGCCGCCGGGCTCGCCTGCGGCCAACGCCAAAATCCCCAAGGAGATGGCGCATCAGCTCGCGGCCGACATCCTGTCCCTGAAGCAGTTGCAGCTCAAGCTCACCGCACTGCTGCAACCCTTGGTCGACAAGCACGAGGTCTCGATCCAGAGCCAGCCGCTTACCCTCACCATCGAGCTGGATGCCTCGGTCCTCTTCGCCTCGGGCGACGCGACGTTGAAACCGGCGGCTGTCACCCTGCTCAATCAGGTTGGCGTGGGGCTTAAGAACATGCCGGCCCCCTTCACCATCGTCGTGCAGGGCTACACGGATGATAAACCGATCTCCACCCTGCAATTCCCCTCCAACTGGTCGCTCTCGGCTGAACGCGCGGTCAGCGTCGTCAGCCTGTTCGTGAGCAACGGGGTGCCCGGCGGCCAGCTCTCCGCCCAGGGCTTTGGCCAATTTTCTCCCATCGCCCCCAACACTGACGAGATCGGCCGCGCCCGCAACCGCCGCGTGATGGTGGTGGTGCACGCCCCCGATCCCACCGCGCAACCCGCGAAGTAGGAGCCGTCCATGGCCAAACCCCCCGCCGCCAAGCGCGGCAAAACAACCCCCAAACTGCTCCGGCCTGGCATGCTGATGCTCGCCGCCGTGTTCATCTGGTCGGCGCGCCACCAGCCTCCGGTTTTCACCCCCGCCAGCCTCTCCGGCTGGGTGTTCGGCGCCGCCACGGTTGCCCTGCTCACCCGCGCTGCCCTGGCTCTGGCCGCCCCCGTGCTGGGCGTGTTCGGCGCCATCTTTACCCAGGCGCTGCAACACCTGCAGCACGGCGCCGAGTCATGAGTTTCGTCACCGCATCGCGCGGCCGCGCCAAAACCTTCGTGCAGGCTGTCCTGGCGCAGGACACCGCCAGCCTCGCGGAAACCGAGGCTGAAATCGCACGGCGCGTCCGCCAGGAGGTCGCCCGCCTGCGCGAAAAATCCGAGTCCGAGGCCCGCGCCGAGGCTGAAACCCAGATTCGCGCCGCCATGGAGCCGCAGGCCGCCGCCCTTACCGCCGCCATCGCGGCACTACAGGCCGCCTGGGCGCAACTCGCCGCCCCGCTGGCGCAAAAGGAGCGCGACCTGGCAGATCTCGTCACCGAGCTTTCCTTTTTGCTTGCCCGCCACATCACCGGCGTCGAGTCGCAAACCAACCCCGCCAGCCTGCAATCCCTGGTCACCCGCCTCATCGCGGAGGCCGCCGCCGAGCGCGGCCCGCGCCAGAGCCTGCTTCTGCGCCTCAACCCGGCGGACCACGCGCACCTCCTCGCGCTCATCCCCGCCGAGACCGCCAGTCTGCTGGCGGACGAAACCGTCGCCCAAGGTGGCGCGCTGGTTGAGATCATCGCCCCGGACGGCGATCCTCTGGACAAAATCGAGTGGGACGCGAGCCTGGCCAGCCGGCTGGAAACCATCCGCGCCGCCCTGGCGCTCCCCCCCGGTGACCTCCCATGAACCTGGATTCACGGTTGAACATGGATACCATCCGCGGCCTGGCGCGCGAGCGCCTGCGCGAGGCCCTGTCGCGCGATCCGGTGCGCCGCTTCGGGCGCATCACCCGTTCCAACGGCGAGGTGCTGCACGCCAGCGGCATCCGCGCCCCCATCGGCTCGCGCTGCCTCATCGCGGCCGAAGGCAGCGCCGAATTTCTCTCCGCCGAGGTTGTCGGCTTCGAGCAGGGCGCCCTGCTGGTCATGCCCGAACAAGGCACCCGCGGCGTCATGCGCGGGGCGCGCATCCATGTCGAATCACGCGCCCCCGCCCCGCTGATGGGCAGCGCCCTGCTTGGCCGCATCATTGATGCCCGCGGC
>NZ_JABEVC010000081.1 GCF_013044125.1 Acidocella sp.
ATCACATCCCTGGACGCACTCAACCACAATCCGCGCCCAGGCAGGGTTGCGCTGACATCGAACACCAGCTGGCGCTGCGGCCCCACCACGAAACGCAGCATGGCCTCACGCGCGAAACTCTCGCGTTTGACCAGGCAGCGCCGCAGCGGCCCGCGCTCCGGCGCCTCGTCTTCGCTCTCAGCGATGTCCGGTTCAGGCTGCGTTGCCATCTCCCTCGAACCAGTGCGCGCGCGCGGCCATGATGATCTCGTTGGCGGCTTCCTCGGTCAGCGCCTCGGCGCCGACGATTTCCACCAGCTCGTCACCGGCCAGGTCGGCCAGGTCGTCCAGCGTCTTCACGCCCTTCTCGCCCAGCGCGATCAGGTCTTTGGCGCTCAGCGCCTCAATCGCGGCAACCTCGTCGCTCACGCCCAGAGCCACGCGCTTCTCTTCCAGCTCACCTGCCTGCTTGGCCAGCGAGGCTTCCGCCCGGCGCTGCAGCTCGGCGGCCACGTTTTCGTCAAAGCCCTCAATCGAGGCGATTTCATCCAACGGTGTCATGCTCAAATCCTCTATCGTCTCGAATCCTTCGGCTACCAGCAGGCCGGCGATCACATCGTCCACATCCAGCGCCTCCACGAACAGCCCGGTCTTGCGGCGGAACTCCTCCTGGCGGCGCTCGGACTCCTCAGCCTCGGTCAGGATATCGATATCCCAGCGCGTCAGCTGCGAGGCGAGACGCACATTCTGGCCACGCCGCCCGATGGCGAGCGAGAGCTGGCTGTCAGGCACCACAACCTCAACGCGCCCGGCCTCCTCATCCATCACCACCTTGGAAACCTCGGCCGGCGCCAGCGCGTTCACCACGAAAGTCGCGACATTGGGCGACCAGGGGATGATATCAATCTTCTCGCCCTGCAACTCAGCCACCACCGCCTGCACGCGCGAGCCGCGCATGCCCACGCAGGCGCCCACCGGGTCGATCGACTGATCGCGCGAGACCACCGCCATTTTGGCGCGCGAGCCCGGATCACGCGAGACCGCCTTGATCTCGATGATGCCGTCATAAATCTCCGGCACTTCCTGCGCGAACAGCTTGGCCAGAAAGCCGGGATGCGTGCGCGAGAGAAAAATCTGCGGCCCGCGCTGTTCTTCCCGCACATCATAGATGAACGCGCGCACCCGGTCGCCATTGCGCAGATTCTCGCGCGGGATGGTCTCGTCGCGGCGCAGCAGCGCCTCGGCGCGGCCGAGATCCACCATCAAATTGCCGTACTCGGTGCGCTTGACCACGCCGTTGATGATCTCGCCCACCCGGTCCTTGAACTCGTTATACTGCTTGGAGCGCTCATACTCGCGCACGCGCTGCACGATCACCTGCTTGGCGGTCTGCGCGGCGATCCGGCCAAAGTCGATCGGCGGCAGCGGATCGACGATAAAATCGCCAACCTCCTTCTCGGGCGCGAACTTCTTCGAGATGGCAACGGGGATCTGCGTCTCCTCGTTCTCCACCGTCTCGACGATCTCGGTCCAGCGCGAGAGCCTCACATCGCCGGTCTTGCGGTCGATGGTGGCGCGGATGTCCTTCTCGTGGCCATATTTGGCGCGGCCGGCTTTCTGAATCGCCTGCTCCATCGCCTCCAGCACATCGTCGCGCTCAATCTGCTTTTCGCGCGCGACGGCATCGGCAACAAGCAGCAATTCCGGACGGTTAACTGCGGTATCCATCGTCAGTCTCCAATAAATAGACGTGTCATGAGTTGATTCACTGCAAAGGGGCTTCCGGCATCGAGAACGCAATCAGCGCATCGGTGAGAATCAGCTTGGCTTTCTTGATGTCGGCCCGCTTCAGGCTCAGCACCTCACCGCTCTCCACCTTCAGCTGCACGCTCTCTTCATCGGCCCCCACCAGTACACCGCTAAAGCGCTTGCGGTTGCCGGGGCCGGGGAAATTCAGCTCGATCTTCGCCTCGAATCCGGCGTAGCGGACAAAATCCTTGGTCCGGGTCAGCGGCCGGTCAATCCCCGCGGAGCTCACCTCCAGCGTCCAGGCCGAGGTGATCGGGTCTTCCACGTCCAGCACGGCGGAGAGCAGGTGGCTCACGGCGGTGCAGTCATCAAGCGTGAAGGCGGCGTTGTCCGCCCGGTCGGCCATGATCTGCACGGTGGGCGATTCCGTACCCATGATCTGCACACGCACCAGCTCATACCCCTGGGCTTCCAGCGGTTCGGCGATCAGCTCGGCAATGCGGCCTTCAAGGCCGGTGTGGTTCGGGCGGTTGGCGGTCATTCAGGCAAAAATCCAATAAAAAGGGCGGCCGGTTAGGGCCACCCTGGAAAACGCGGGTTTTGTTTTTTGCCCTCATACGCCGATACCGCGCTGGCGGCAAGGAGTTTCTCGCCGCGGCGCCCGATCTCATGGCATACGGCGCAAAACCTCACCCCGGGTCCAGCGCCACCTCCTCGCAATGCACCCGCATCAGATCCTCCATCTGGTGCATATACGCCTCGCTCCGCGTCTCGCGCGGGGGCGCCGCAGGCGGAGGCGCCGCCACGATATTCGCGTAACAGCGCGCAAACACCCGCATCACATGCGCCACACCCGCCCCGGTCACGCTGCGCCGGTCCTCGGCAAAATAGGTCCCGCCATCAAACCGGCCCGTGATAATCTCATAGGACGGGAAATACGCCACCCCCGCCACCCCCTGCGCCACCATCTCCGCCGCCACGCGCAGCACGGATTTGGAGTAGATCGTGGCGGCCAGAACATGCGTATCCACCCGCGCCGTCGCCACCAGCGGCACCGGCGACACGGTGAGAATCACCCGGCAGCCGTGGTTGACGCCGCGCAGCGCGTCGATGAAACCTCTCAAATCCTCCGCGACCTCCGCCACGGTGAAATTATGGAATTCATGCCGCGCCGCGTCGAACGTCCCGCCCGAAACCCCAGGACAGAGCGGAAAAACCGCCCCATCGGCCCGCGAGCGCCACGATTCGGTAAGCCCCAGGGTGAACACGAACACATCCAGCGTCTCGAACGCCCGGCGCAACGCGGCAAAATGGCGCGCCCTGTCGATCTCGAACTCGCGCCTGGACAAAAACCCGCCCGGCTGGATCTGCGGCCTGAACGGATCAATAAACCGCCCGTCCGCCTCCCAGACATCCTCGGCGGGGCTGAAATTGCCGTAAGCACGGTGGAAAAGCTGCAAGAGCTGCCGCGCCGTATAAATATTGCCGGTGCGCGCACTGAACACGTCATAGTTGAAGCTGCGCGCCAACTCCGCCGAGGCAAGCGGATGCGCCGTCTCGGCAACGAGAAAATTGAACTGGATCGCCCGCAGCATCGGCCCGATGTGCTGGGCGAAACAGCTCCCGGCGGTAAAAACAGCATCCCCCGGCGCAATCATGAACGGCGCCTGCACCGCCGGATCGACCGCACCCGGCGCCACCTGGGCCACGGCGCGCCGCCAGAAGGCGTGGTTGGGCAGATTCTGATACGGATTACCGCTCATCGCGCCGCCCCGCCCAGGCTCGCCACCAGCTTTTTCAGTACATGCGCGCCATAAACCGGGTTGCCATGCGTCGGGTCCGGGTTCCACCCCGCTTCAACCATCATGCCCTGAGCATCCTGCATCTCCATCGGCACGCCAAGGAACGCAACGCCAAGCCGCGCGCACGCCTCCCGGTACAGCGCCGAATGCAGGCGCCAGAGCTTATAACGCAGCAGTGCCGGAGAGACGCCGTATGCCGCGATCATATCCCTGAAAATCCCCGGATAGGTTCGGATATGCTCCGCCGAGGGCACCGGCGGGGGAGATTCGATATGAACAAGCCGCCCCGGCACCGCCGCCCGGTACGCCGCCAATACCGCCAAATGCGGCGCAACGCGGCGGGCAAGCTCACCAAGCAACAGCCCGGCGGGCAGAATTTCACACGCTTCGTCCACGGGCAGCTCCGGCGCTTCCGGCAGCACGAAGTCGAAACGCCGCGGATGGTTCAACATGCCGATGATCGAATGATCATTCCCGCCGAGCATCGAAACATGCACCTCGGCCGCCGCCGCGCGCAGCTCCCCCAGGAGCGCCGGGCTCAGCCCGCCTCCGGCCATCGGCGGCTCAAATCGCGAATCGTTGAGCAGCACAAAACGCATCTCGGGCACTTGCGCGCCCGGCACGCGCCGGTCATGCGCCGCTTCCAGCGCGCAGGCATGGCTATGTCCCATGACAAAAATTCTACCCGGCATCGCTCCCGCCTGTTGCTCCGCCTTAAGAATGTACCCGCTTTGCCGTCCGGCGCAAAAAACGCGGGTTTGCGCGTTGCACAACCGCGGCGGCAGCATAAATAAACCTTCATATTCAGATGACAAAGGATAATTCGCAATGAAGCCACCGATCGGGCGGGACACCAGGCTCTGCATGTCGCTCTCAGCCCGGCCGGGTAACTTCGGCTCGCGCTTCCAAAATCATTTATACGAGGCGCTGGGGCTGGATTACGTCTATAAATCCTTCACCACCCAAAACCTCCCCGCCGCCATTGGCGGAATCCGCGCCCTGGGCATTCGCGGCTGCGCGATTTCCATGCCCTTCAAAGAAGCCGTGATTCCGCTCATCGACACGCTGGAGGCTTCGGCGCGCGCCATCCAGTCCATCAACACCATCGTCAACGATGATGGGCGGCTAACCGGCTACAACACCGATTACAGCGCGGTCCGCACGCTGGCTGAGCAGTCCGGGCTGGACCGGGGCGCGCCCTTTATCCTGCGCGGCAGCGGGGGCATGGCCAAGGCGGTGGCCGCCGCGCTGCGCGATGGCGGGTTCCACAACGGCACCATCCTCGCCCGCAATGCGCAGAGCGGGCCGGCGCTGGCGGCGCGCTACGGTTTTCGCTGGCAGGCGGCGGCCGAAGGGTTGAGCGCGCCATTCCTCATCAACGCGAGCCCGCTCGGCATGGCCGGGGCGGACGAGGCGGCCCTGGCCTTCACCCCGGCGCAGATCGCCGCCGCCGCCGTAGTGTTCGACGTGGTGGCCGTGCCGCTGGAAACGCCCCTGCTCGCCGCCGCCCGCGCCGCCGGCAAGCGCCTGATCACGGGCGGGGAGGTCGCCGTATTGCAGGCGCTGGCGCAGTTTGAGCTTTATACCGGCGTAACCCCCACGCCCGCCCAGGTGGAGCAGGCCACCGCCTTCGCCCGCACCGGCTGAACCGCCCGCCAACGAAAAACGGCGCCCGAAGGCGCCGTTTCCCGTGACAATCCGTCTTTTAAGCGGAGTAATACATCTCGAACTCAACCGGGTGCGGCGTGTGCTCGAAGCGGTACACTTCCTTCCACTTGATCTCCATGTAGCTCTCGATCTGCTCCTTGCTGAACACATCGCCCTGCAACAGGAACTCATGATCGGCCTCGAGCGACTGCAGCGCCTCGCGGAGCGAACCGCAAACCGTCGGGATGCCCTTCAGCTCTTCGGGCGGCAGCTCGTAGAGATCCTTGTCCATCGGGTCGCCGGGGTGGATCTTGTTCTTGATGCCATCGAGACCCGCCATCGCGATCGCCGCGAAGGAGAGGTAGGGGTTGGCGGTCGGATCGGGAAAGCGCACTTCCACGCGCTTGGCCTTCGGGCTCGTGGTATAGGGGATACGGCACGAAGCCGAGCGGTTGCGCGCCGAATAGGCCAGCAGCACCGGCGCCTCAAAACCCGGAATCAACCGCTTGTAGCTGTTGGTCGCGGGGTTGGTGAACGCGTTGATCGCTTTCGCGTGCTTGATCACGCCGCCGATGAAATACAGGCACATCTCGGAGAGATCCGCATAGCCATTGCCCGCGAACAGCGGCTTGCCGGCTTTCCAGATCGAGGCGTGCGTATGCATGCCCGAGCCGTTGTCGCCGTAAATCGGCTTGGGCATGAAGGTCGCGGTCTTGCCATAGGAATGCGCGACGTTGTGGACGCAGTATTTATAAATCTGCATCTGGTCGGCCATCTTGGTGAGCGAGTTGAACCGGGTTCCCAGTTCGTGCTGGCTCTGCGCCACCTCATGGTGATGCTTCTCAATCGGCAGGCCCATCTCGCCCATGGCGGAGAGCATCTCGGCGCGCAGGTCGCTATCGCCATCCACGGGGGGAACGGGGAAATAACCGCCCTTAACCGCCGGGCGGTGGCCCATGTTGCCTTCCGGATAATCCTTCAGCGAGGAGCCGGGGCCCTCGATGGAATCCAGCTGGTAGGTGCCGAAATTGCCGCCGGTGCCAAACTTCACGCTGTCGAAAATGAAGAACTCAGCTTCCGCGCCGATGAAAATGGTGTCGCCGATGCCGGTTGACTTCACATAGGCTTCCACCTTCTTCGCGGTCGAGCGCGGGTCGCGGGCATAGCCCTGGCCGGTCGCGGGCTCGATAATGTCGCAAAACAGGATCAGGCTCGGCTTGGCCGCGAAGGGGTCCATCACCGCCGTATCCAGGTCCGGCTGCAAAATCATGTCGGACTCGTTAATCGCCTTCCAGCCGGCGATGGAGGAGCCGTCGAACATGAAGCCGTCCTTCAGCGTGTCGGCATCAACCGTGGAGACATGCTGCGCCGTGTGCTGCCACTTGCCTTTCGGGTCGGTGAAACGCAGGTCCACATACTCGACCCCGTTTTCCTTAATCAGTTCAAGAACCTTCGCTACGCCGTCGGCGCTCTCAGCGGGCTTCTTCGCCATGCTTTATCCCCGTAATGTCAATAAGTTAATCGTCAAGCTCATCGTCTATCGACGGCGCCGCACCACGCGGCCCCGAACAACCCTGTTGCAAGCGCAGCATGTTAACCGTGCATGATCGCCAGGACAATGCCTGTTCAGATCGCGGCGTCGCCTTTTTCCCCGGTGCGGATGCGAATGGCCTCTTCAACCGTGGAGATAAAAATCTTGCCGTCGCCAATCCGCCCGGTGCGCGCGGCATTGGTGATCGCCTCAACCGCCCGTTCAACCACCGCGTCCTCGCAGACCACTTCAATTTTCACCTTGGGCAGAAAATCCACCACATACTCGGCGCCGCGGTAGAGCTCGGTATGCCCCTTCTGCCGGCCAAACCCCTTCGCCTCCACAACGGTAATGCCTTGCAGCCCAACCTCGTGCAGAGCCTCTTTCACTTCGTCAAGCTTGAACGGCTTAATGATCGCTTCGATCTTTTTCATCTGGTCCACGCCCGCCACGGCCAGGCGTCCTCCTTAAGTGTTCGTTCGGACAGCGCAATTGCGCGCCAGCCAACGGGCTGACGGGATACAGTCTTGCACGCACCGTGCCAGCCGCGCAAACCACAAGCAAGAACCATGTTGCACAGGGGTTTAGCGCGTATCACGATTCGATTTGCCTATCGGGCAGCGGCTTTTGCCTAATTTTTCGGCATACTTGCCGCCCGCCCCCGCCGCGCGTTACGCTCCGGCACGTCGCTCAAGGAAATCAACGTGAAACCAGCCAACACGCTGCTCGAACAAACCGGCACCACCATCTTCACCGTGATGTCGGCGCTCAGCCTGCAACACGGCGCCATCAACCTCGGCCAGGGCTTCCCCGATACCGAAGGCCCGGCCGATATCGTGCAGGCGGCGGCGGATGCGCTGCTCGACCACCGCAACCAATACCCGCCCCTCACCGGCCTGCCCGAGCTGAAAGCCGCCGTCGCCACCGCCAACCAGCGGTTTTATGGCCTTCCCATAGACCCCGCCGCCGGCGTCTGCGTCACCTCCGGCGCCACCGAGGCGATCACCGCCTGCCTGATGGCCCTGCTCAACCCCGGCGACGAGGCCATCCTCATCGAACCGCTTTATGACACCTACCTCCCCGTGGTGAAAATGCTCGGCGCCACGGCGCGGCTGGTGCGGCTGGAGCCGCCCGGCTGGGAGCTGCCGCGCGCCGCCCTGGCCGCCGCCTTCAGCCCCAAAACCAAGCTGCTGCTGCTCAACTCACCGATGAACCCCACCGGCAAGGTTTTTACGCCCGATGAGCTGGATTTCATCGCCGGGCTGCTGACGCAACACGATTCCTACGCGGTGTGCGACGAGGTGTACGAACATCTGGTCTTCCCGCCCGCGCGGCATATCCCGCTGATGACCCTGCCCGGCATGGCCGCGCGCACCTTGCGCATCGGCAGCGCGGGCAAAACCTTCTCGCTCACCGGCTGGAAGGTGGGCTACATCTCCGGCCCGGACAATCTGATCTCCCTGGCCGCCAAGGCGCACCAGAATCTCACCTTCACCACCGCGCCCAATCTGCAACGCGCCGTCGCCCTC
>NZ_JABEVC010000082.1 GCF_013044125.1 Acidocella sp.
ACGCCGAATGGATCAGATCCTTATCGAGCAGAATCAATCTAGCAAACTCGGCGATATCGAGATCGAAATTACCGCCGCGCCAGGGTGAACCGGAAAGCAATTCCGCGATTGTCGGCTGAGAATTTTTGTCAATAATCTCGGCGATGCGCGCTGGTGATTGAATGTCGATTACACCACCTGGGCCGAACAAGTCGTCTTGTCCGCCGAGCGCGGCTTCGGCGGCGTGCGCGTGATCAACGGCACCGTCCCATGGATCGGCGACAGTCTTTGTTTTCGAGCTCAGATCGTCAGAATCGTCAGACACAGCACCACCTTCATCATCCAGAGAAATTCAGATGATGACGCTGTTTAATGCGCGTCTGCCATGGCTTCAGTTCTTATCATCACCCCAGCCGACACAGCTAAGACGTACTTCAGAACCTAAGCCCGGCGACATTTGTTATGACCAATCGCTACAGGCTTCTACCGGGCTGAGCCTGCAGCTGTCACGACGGGCATGCCTGCCAATCGTCAAGGCCGTTTTAAGGCGGCCGATCATGGGTCGTATAAATGTTTAAATGTTGTTTTTGTCAATCATTATTTGCTGGCTGACGACCTTCGCTAAACCGGGCGTGGGTTGGATTCAGGCGGCCTGATCGGCTGTGATGGCCGGGGTTTGGGCCGTGAAGGCTTGGCCGGCCGCGGCCTGACCGGACGTCATGGCCTGGCGTAGCTCAGTCTGTTCGACCGCGGTCAGGAGCTCGGCGTCTTCGCGCCAGTCTCCAAGCAGGAGGTCATCGGCGGTCAGGCCGGCCTGGAAGAGGGCAGCAGCTAGATCCTCGACGGTGCCTCGCATGACCCGCTGGCCAGCAAGATCGGCCAGAAAAACCCCCTGGGTCAATTTATAGACGCTTGCCTTCATGGCCAGCCGATTAGCATGGGACCGGCGGCCGGGCCATAATCCTCATGGTGCCATTGATGGAGAATAGGCTATATTAATCTGGTCATGTTTGGAGCGCGCAATGCCGGAAATGATGATTAAAAGGGAGCCATTGCCGCCACCGACGCGGCGGGAAGCAGTCAGGTTTTCCCTTGCTTCGACCCGGATCGCGTGACAAGCTGTCAGCCAGGATATGGAGCAGCTCATGGATAAATGGGCCGATGGTACCATCACCGATGACGAGTTGATGCAGCAAACGGCATATCTGGCGACAGCGATGACGCGAGATTAATGCGGAAAAGCCGATGATCTTTCCGGAAATTCGAATGGATAATTTCGGCCTGAAATCGCACTTTGGGTTCCCCGGGGGAGGGATTGTCCCGCCCCACGGAACATCAGAATGGAGTTTAAAATGTCAAAATCACCTCGTTCGTCAGGGTCCGCAAAAAGCTCAATGACCACCGCCGCCGCGGCCCGGATCATGAGCGCCGGCGCCAAGGCAGGCAATGGTCAGACCAAGCCCGGCAGCTTCGAAGCCCGTGCACAATCCGCGGCCGCCAAGAATGCCGGTGCCGGACCAACTCCCCGCAAGGATTGATCCACCACACCACCAACAGGAGAGGTTGACCTAATACAGCTTCTCCTGTTCGCCTCCCAGGCGGTCCTGTCGGGCGGATCGTCTGGCCAGGTACGCCGGCCATGCTTCCTGCCCACCTTCTATATTGCGCCCTTGGTTGGCCAGTCTTTCGCGATGGCGGCTCCAGAACCGAAGATAATCATCGTCAGGAATAAGCACCTTATGCTCACCGCCGGCGGTCTCCGGTACCAGGAATTTTTCCCAGATGTGCGCCGCGGCAATCAAGGGGAATATATCGCCTACGCCGACATCGGACGATACTAGCATTTCGTCAATTTTATAAATCGTCAGATTCTCCAGGCCGGCACGAATGTTGACCAAATTCTGGTATTCGATCCCAGAAAAAATTTCCATCATCTGAGAGACTTTTGGCAGCCGTTCTGGCCAATCGCATTTACTACTTCGATGGACTAAACATGCCAGCAGGTCAATAAATAGGCTCATCGGTGTATCTACGACATCCCGAAAGCCGCGGTATCCATGTGGTATTTCTATTTCAGCGCCGCCAGTCAAATTGGTTGGTTTTATGGTCAGTGCAGGTTTTACCTGAGGCGCCAACGCCAAAAGCAAAGGGATTGGCTGAATCCGATCGAATCTCGCCGATACATACTCGATATCCCAGATGGCAACGACTGAGAGAATGATATTATACCTTATGCGTCCCAATACCAATTGCATATCATCCCAGGTTTCGGCCTTACTCCATTCCAAACGCATATCCCGATTTGTTGATGGACACTGCCAATAATCATCATCCAGCTCATCTAATGATAAAAGGTAATCCTTCAGGCCGGTCAAATCGTCAGGTCTATATAGACGGAAAAGGTCATCAGAAATTTTGTCAATCAACGTGGCTAATTTGATTGTTTCGGGGTAGGTCAGCATTTCTCGGTCTTGGGCCAGAAAGAACGAGTTCAATGGGCCAATTGAATCCTTGGCAGCTTGTATCAGATCGCTGGCGAGGGCGCGGGCTACCTGCTTAGGTATATCCAAAAAGCCTTCAGGTAATGCTTCGAAATACGAAACAGCCAGATTCACGGGATCTTGCCGTGTATTCTTGACTTTGCCGGTCAGCAGATTACGGACATTCTTTTCGTCGGCACCAAACTGTGCGGCCATGGATCTGCCGTCGATCTTCTGGTGGATTTCCAATATCCAATCGCTGAACACGATGTTGATCTCCGTTTTGGAATTCACCTTATTCCAACGCCTTCATTTGATGAAGCACCAAACCATTCCGATTTTTGTCAATGATAGCCATGCCGCGGTCATCATAGTAGGCACCAAGACGAACTGGTACTCCAAGGTGGGCATATATGGCAGATCGCAGATGTGCTTCGACCAGGTCGCCACCCATATTTTTCTGAATCGTTTCAAGTGTTATAAAAAAATGATCCCGATATAAATATAGTCGGGCAGCATGACCCGATGCCAACAATCCCATACCAGGCGACATGAATGCACGTCCCGCGATCTCAATGAAAGTATTCGCCCCTTTTTTTCGCAGATTGCTGTATTGATCATCGGTCAACCGCATAGGTGTTACTTTCCGCCCTTCATATCGTTCTAAACCTGGCGGATTTGTGCGAAGCAGAATTTCTAACAGCGCCGTCATGGTCCAACTGCCATGTGGTTGCACATCAAGAAGTGTGGCAGCCTCGGCCGTGATATGGACAAAGAGCAGCGGGCCGCTCCGGCGGATTGTCGTCGACGACTGAAAAAAGCCGCCGAGGTGAAAGTGCAGAACCTGCCAATCGTTGAACATCATGTCAGCACGATGATTGGTTTTATCTTTCCGGGTCTTCTCGCTCAACCATGGGCCGACATCGCCGCCAGCCTGCAGGACCATGCGGATTTGCTCGATGGCTGGATATTTGATCTGGTGAAGCTTCACCTCATGGGAGACGAATACACGCCGAGGCAGCCGTGGCACGCGCCTTGCCCGAAAATGGATCCAATTGACGAAATCAGCTTGGTAATCGCCGGTCGGTGAAACACCGAAATCGGCGGCTATTAGCCGTTCCAGATCCTTCTGGGTATCGTCGATCACCTTCAATGGACCATGCCTCCAGGCGCATGGTACCGAGGACGGGGGATTCACAGCAAGGAAGATCTGGTGCCGCAAGGAGTCGGCGACGGTCTCACCAAAAAAAATGCAGCCTTTTGCTCTGAGATGGACACGCCGGGATAACCCACTCATTTCACAATTGCGTCCCTGCCGGGCAATAAACCTGCCATGGGCCGGCTTTGATAATGTTGCCGCAGAACGTTACTATCGGCCATGTCTGATCTGCCCCCTCCTGGAGCCCGAACCTCCCCTTCCACGGCCCGCAACCGTGGACCCATCCTTTCAGTTTTGCAGCCGCGCCTTCCGGAGACCGGTCTGGTCCTTGAAATTGCAGCGGGTACCGGAGAGCACGCCATCTATAATGCCGCGGCCATGCCGGGCCTCCAATGGCAGCCTACCGATCCGAACCTCGAGGCATTGGCCAGCATAGCCGCCTGGCGGGATCATGCCGACCTGCCGAACCTGTTGCCTCCGCTCCGTCTGGATGCTGCTGAGCCGGATAGCTGGCCGGTTAAGCGGGCTGACGCGATCGTCAATATCAATATGATCCATATTTCCCCCTGGACTGCGACCCAGGGGCTAATGAAGGGTGCCAACCAGTTGCTTCCGACAGGCGGTCTGCTTTTGCTGTACGGCCCTTATCTGGAGCCTGACGTCGAGACGGCGCCGTCTAACCTGGCATTTGATCAGAGCCTCAAGGATCGCAACCCGGCCTGGGGCATTCGCCATCTGGATGACGTCACGGCGCTTGCGGCTCGGCATGGCCTGGATTTGGCAGAACGTGTAGCCATGCCGGCCAACAACCTCGTTCTGGTCTTGAGGAAGAAGTGAGCTTGGGTGTTCTCCGCCAGTCGGTGCCAAGGCGCGGCCAAACCGTCCGATATCGGCCAGAGTGGGCCGAAAGCTGTCGATCTGCTTCCGGTAGGTGACGGGGAAAAGCAGGCACTCTTATATGGGCAGGATTCCTGCAAATACCAGTTCAACCGAGCACCTCGACCGCCTGCCATCAGGCGATCATTAGCAGGCATTACCTATAGTCTGGGTCAATCCCTTTACCCCTACAAATACAAACGACATCTCGCCCTCACACGATCGCAGACAATCGTAAAACTCCTTGACAGAGGTTCAACTGTTCCAATGTAAAGACGAGTTTAGCTAGGGTCAAAAGCACAGCGTACTTATATGCCATATTGTGCCTTCACCTCTGCCATGCATTTCGTATTTGTGATCTTGCTTCGCCCTGAAGCGGTAATCTCATCGGCTGAATGAAACGTTGTCCAAAGTCTCCTGAAGGTGGTGCGTTCAAGGGCAGGATCCCAGTCCGCTCGTGTTCTCCAATTGATAGCCCAGCGCTCGCACATTTTAACAAAGAGTTCTCGGTTAAGGGTTAAAACCAAAGTATTTATCACTGCCGCTATATCCTGCAATTGTGCATAGCGGATGACAATGCGAACTGGCTTAGCGTATCGGGGTACGTCCAACTGAACAGCGTTACGCCCCGGCAAAAGCCCGTCGGCGTGAACAATTCCATGTCGTATTAAACATACTCGCTCGTATTCATTTAGCAATATCTTGAATTTGGAATCTTCGAGCTTAATGGAAAGGTAATCTTTACACGCTCGGATTAGTTCATCGCCAGAGGCAAACGATGCGTGCTCGAAAGCGCTCCGGCTAAAACCTTCTTTCCCATGCCAAAGAAGGCCGCCTAAATTGATTTGCTTGGAAGCAGCTCCCGATTGTGCGACAGGGCAAAGTTCTATGCAGGCCGAGAGCACCGCTCGAAAATATGCTTCTGCAGCGGCAACCACGCCTAAAGCAAGTAAACGGCCGATGAAGCCATTCTCTTCAAGGCGTGGCTCGGTTCCATATTGTAGGATTTGTATAATGGATCGCCGGAACATATCAACCGGCGAAGGAAGGTCCTCCTCGCTTAACATGTCTGCGACAGAGCCTAGCCGCGAGCTAGGGGGCAGTGTGTTTGCATAATCAGCAATATCCGTCATTATGCTACGAATTCCTCGGCATAGTTGCTGATACGAGCTGCACGGATGGGGCCAATAAACGGAATACTTCTTAACTTCTGACGATCACTGTCCATTAAAATGTCCTTGATCGTCCTAATCTTTGAATGCTGTTTAATGCGAGAGATTATTTTCCCGCTGAGCGCCAAGACTGAAATATCCTGCTTCGTTAAATCGTCATATAACGAAGCGGTTTTAAGCTGGGCTCCGCAATTCTGACAGAAACGAGCGTTTTCACTCGCACGTTCAGCTCCACATGCCTGACAGTGCGGCAAAATCAGGCTGAATGGCGTCGAAGATTCGTTTGACGCGACTAGCGTGTCAGGTGAAATGCGTGGCCAAGCTTGATGCGTTTGCGCCGCAAACGCTTTTACAAATGCTGGTACGCTTTTCGTCCGGCGGCCGATCATTGCATTTTCCGTCACCAGGTCCCCGAAATGTACCAAATACAAATCGAACACGCCCTTCACGCCGCGGCTATTGGCTCCCGTCGGCATCATCAGCCCAGCATATTGAAGAAACCCAAATACCTTTTCCATTTCTGGAGTGATTGGTCTCTTCACGCCAATTTCACGAGCTTGGTTGTTTTCATCGCGGCTTCGGTTGTATTCTTTTAAAGTAGAAAGAATATTTTGATATATTCCATGACCAGTTTCGACAAAATGTTTATAAGCCGGAAGCTTATAAATGAGGGAGTCATAAACGCTATGAGACAATTCTCGACTCTGTTTTGCAACTTCCAGAAGTTTTCGACGATCTATGTTCCCTTTAAATCCGGGCTCGGCTTCCTCGTGATATATTGTACGCAACATATTTAGAAAAGAACGAGGTATTCCAAACGAGGCATACGCGAGAAAGTCTAACGCTTCTGGTGCAACCTTCAGACTTTTTGGTAAATCTCCATTGAATCGCTTCACAGCAAGGGATCGCATAAAATTCAAGTAGGCGCTGCTATCTGGTCTAGCCCATACGTCAATTTGTTCTGCATCATGCCCCACATGAAATGTGGGGGAGTGTGTCGTGATACCTGGATAAATTGCAGCTTTAGGTGAAATTTCCCGGCTCTTAATTTGCCTGAAGAATTCAAAAAAATCTTCCTGCTGGCGTGGTGAGAACGCGTGAGCTGCGTCGTCAAGAAGAAGGACACATCTAATAAGATTATTTTCCGAAAGAATGAGGGACACACTCTGGGAGAGACTCGCCATATTGTACAAATCGCCCGCCTTAGCAGCATCAACGTGACCGGCTTCTATAGCGCTAAGCATCGCGGTGATCTCTGTCTTTGGTGGCAGACCCTCCGGGAGCCGGTAGCGGTGAGACAGAGCTATAGCTTCATACAAGCCTTCGTAGATCTTCAAATTGAGCCAGAGCCGGAACCAAAATGTGGCATTCGGAGTATTTACATAAAGGGGCTCAAGTTTTAGTGAAATCTTGAAATTCACGTAGACAGGCAGCGTGTTCGAATCGACATCTCTAAGCAGTTGATAGAATGCCTTCAACATGAGTGTAGTCTTGCCGCAGCCTCTCGGACCTACCAAAAGCTTTGCTCCGCCGACCGAAAGTCGCCGCACGATGCTGTCTTCATCGGGCAATTCAGCGCTCAGGGTGGTAAACGCTGCTTCCTCTATATATTCGGCTTGTTCAACAAAATTGGCCTCCAGCGGCAGGTCCGCCTCGGCATTTTCTTCTAACCTTCCCACTCCTTACCCCCTTTTACCTCCATCCGCGCTGCCGAAACTGTCAATTAAGTCTATGCGTGTCAAATTTTGGAATCGGACATATTTGTCTATCAAGTGACATCCAAGTCTCGAAGAATATTGGGGTTCAGTCGTATTTCGGTTATCGAGCCCACGCTGTTGCTCGTATTCGATCGTTTGGGCGCTTGAGGCACGAAGCAATGATATGAGCTCAGCGGCCGCTTCACGGATTTCGCTGCGCCATTTCGCGCGCTCATTGGTGACGGTTTGTACCAGCACGGTCTTGGCATTGGTCTCAATTGTCGCGGTCGCGGGGATGTGCGCGAGTTCGAGGGCGTGTTTCTCTACGCGCCTTGCCTTGAGGTAGCTGATTAGGCTCCCTGCGAACGCGCCGACGGCGGTGATGGTGACGCCGATGGTTTTGTCGAACTTCAATGCGGCGATCGCGCCGGCCGCCGCGACTACGGTCGATGCGAGAACCCCGAAATCAACCCTCGTCAATGACATGTCTCCCCTCTGAACCTAAGGCGGGCGCCTGCCAGCCGGATACGACCAGCTTTACGCGCTTAAGGGCGCAGTACAAACGACGCCGCGAACGGCCCCTGTCCTGCCAGAAGCCGACGCTTAAGGGATGCGCCGGGAACGGCAGTAATATCCCGGGAGCGTCAAGGCACGCCATTTACTTTTGTTCGACTTGAATGGCGGGTTTCAGGAACGGCGCGCGAGTGCTTCTACGACCAGGTTGAGCGCAAACCAGCAGTAGAGGGCACAATTGGCTGGCGGCCACCACGGACGCTAAATCACCTTTAACAGCCTGCCGATCAGGGCCAGCGCGGCCAACACCATTACCAGGATCAAGACTCCAGATCCGTCTTCTCGATGTATTCCGCCGCGAATCAGGCTGAGGAGCGGACGGCTGTGGACCTGGCGCGTTTTCCGTGATGTCTTGACAGCGTTTGGCTTGGTGCGGCGTTCGTCAGGTTCGAGGCTCATGCCAAAGGGGCTCCCATTGGTCCTGTCTCAGTGAACCATAAAGCTGGCGGCGATTGTAGTGGTGGTGGGATATTCGGCTCAAGGAGAAATTGAATGCCTTTGGATGTCAGTGGCGGCGGTGGGAGGCGGCAGAGCTCGTTAAACGTGCTGGGGACCATGCTGGAGCCCTGTTCGTATGACCCTATCACCGGATTCTACCGCGATGGATGCTGTGCCACAGGGCCGGAGGATGCCGGCAGCCATACGGTTTGCGTTGAAATGACGGAGGCGTTCCTGGCCATCAGCAAGGCGCAGGGAAATGATCTCAGTACACCTCGGCCCGAATACGGGTTTGTCGGACTGAAGGCAGGTGACCGTTGGTGTCTGTGTGCACCACGATGGCATGAGGCTTTTCTGGCAGGGGCGGCGCCACGGGTTTTTCTCCGAGCCACCGAGATGGGTGCATTGCAGTGGTGCAGACTGGACGACCTGAATAAGTTCGCGGTAGATTTGGCCTAAGAGGTAGCGAGTGCGTCACAGTTATGCCGTTATGGCCGGCGCCGCATAATCAGTTAAGCGACACCGGCCAATATCATTCAGATAGATTTATTCCTCGCCGGCGGTTTCGTCAGCTGCCGGCGCAAGATCATCAGATTCATCCGGCACGACATCGCCCTTTGCGGCAGTCTTACGGCCACGCTGCTTCACGGGCTTTGCAGCAGCGGGCACTTCCGGTTTGGCGGGCTTTGCCTGGCCGCCCAGCTTCTTCTCCAGCTGCGCCACCGTTGCCGCCAATTCGGCAATCTGAGCCGCCGATACCTTGGCGGCCTTTACGGCTTCACGGCTCTTTGTACGCAATGTGACGATCGTATTTTGCGCCTTTTCCAACTGAGCCCGTAGCTCATCTTTGCTGACCACCGGCGCCTTGACCGCGGCTGGTTTCTTTACTGGAGCTGCGGCTTTGACAGCCTTGGTCGTTTTCTGCGCGGCAGGTTTACGGCCTGGCTTGGTCGTTTTGGCTGCAGGCTTGGTGGACTTCTTCGGTGCGGCTTTCGCCATGATTCGGCATTCCTTTATTGGATTCGCTATTTGAGTGTTGGCCAAACATTTCGTGCGAAATGTTGACGGGCATAGCCCATACAATAAGGAACAAAGATTGGAAACTATTTAGCGGAAGCATTTTGTTCGCAGACCTTATTCAGGAAGTCGACCATTCGTTGCTGCGGATTGCCGTAGCGTAGCCACGAACTCAGTGTACTGGGACGAATTCCAATATTTGGAATATCGCGTTCTGGTGTCTTCGAAGACAATTCTGCGTTGAATTGTCTAATAATGCCGGCGATGGTCATGCCGGAGTTACGAACCAGTTCCGTCACTTGCTCGGGCTCCATACGGGATCGTTCAAAGCCCTGCCTTCCAGACGCTGTTTGGCGAAATACCGCAATGATATCTACTTGGCATTCCTTCTCTGGAAGCAAGTCAGTGCAAACACTTCGGACGATCTGGATATCCACATAACTGTCGACAATAATGATGTCTGGTCTCGTGGAGTATATCAAATGTTCAATATACTCGGGTATCCAGTACTTTCTCGTCAAATCAAGAACGCGACGCTGCAATCGAGTTGCGCTTTCCTTTTCGAGACGCACGGTTTGCGAGAGTTCATCTGCTCGGACGAGACAGGTCTTCCAAATGATATTTGCCATAATAGTGATTCCTAAAGTTGTTAATGTTTTGGCGTATTGGTTGTTCGCACGCTAATTCACGCCCGGCGTGCCGCGCCATCATTGTCACACTCATATTCACGCTCCAGAGAATTCTCAGCCAGCGGGCATTCCCGGAGCGTTTCAATCATCACATGGCTGTCGATTACCCGTCGCATAATGGTCTTGAGCTTTTCGATTGACGCCACGGTCCGCATTTCAATATGAACGTCGGGATAATTCTCGACTTTATGAATTGTCAACAATGGCTGCAATCCGGCGATATGGCATCGACGTTCGAATTCGGATACATCTTGCCGGCATTCAGCGCGGAATGAGAAAATAGCCCCATGCTTGATCTCAAGGACATGCTGAACCATCGCCTGCTCAGTATCCCAAGCGTCGAAATCTGAAATCTCTGCCCATTCTTCATCGATATTCATTTTGTTCAATCCCACTATAGATTATCCTTGTTTAGTATTACGGTAGTCTGACCGTATCTGGTTTATCGGCATACCAGAAACCATTCATCATCTCAGCTTCACCGGCGGAGCCAGTGGATCAATCTCCATTCGTCTCACAAATTCATGTACCGCTGCCGCTGGCCAACCAGATGCCCGCCCGCCTTTCCGCAGCTTGACTGGGCGCGGAAGTTCGCCATTTTTCACAAGCGTATATATATAGCGTCTCGATCTGAGTCCCGTCATGACGAGAACTTCGGGCATCCGCATGATACGGATTGCTTCATCGGTCTGTGTGAGCTGTGGTGTGAGTTGATGGGATTTGCTGGACATAATCCAGCGTTAATCGCCCCGAATCCTTGAAGTCAATTTTTTTCGTGTTTTCGATCTGCGCGTCAAGTACATGGTGTTTCCGATATTTTATCTAACAAAATTTTTGCAAATTTTTGTTCAAAAAGCAGACCTTAAATTACGCCCCCCTTTCGTCAGCCGCTTCTTTCTGCTGGACGATATGATCAAGCCAGTCCGCCAAAATCTGGAATGCGCCGCCAACTTCCTGAGTGTATCGAGCTTTGTTATAAATGCCGGCCAGGCCGGAGTGGATGTCTTTATGATTCAGTGCAGCCTCGACCACAAAGGGCGCGACGCCCCTTCTGCCCATGATTGTTGCCGCAGTTCGACGAAGATCATGCCGCGTCCAATTGTACACCCCAGCCTTTGTTTGAATTTGCTTTGCCACACGGTCCCACTGATCAACCGGATTACCTTTACGATTGGCGAAAATTAGGTCGTCGGGTTTTGGATTCGCTGGACGGATTTCTGCCAGCAGCGCCTGGGCTTCAATAGATAGAGGAATGACATGTTCAGTTTTGCTCTTGAGCTTACGTTTAACGCCCTTTTCCTGCGCCAGCTCTTTAACTTGCTTCCGCGTCGGAATGGTCCATTCACTTCCATCATCGCTGATCTCGCCCCATTTGGCGCCACAGGTCTCATCAAGGCGTGTGGCAGTCAGAAGGATAAAGCGGAGGGCGGCGGCGTGCATGCTGGGCTTCTTACGGCTCTTGAAGGTCTTCAGGACGGGCAGCAGCTTGGCCAGCTCATCGTCAGACAGAAACCGTTCACCCTTGGCCACCGGCCGCGGCTGATCCAGTATGGCCGTGTCCATGGCCACAAGATTTCGTTTGCCGGCCCATTTCAGGACTGGCCGGATATACCGGACTGCTGCGCTGGCGGTGCCACCGGACTTCCAATTATCAGCGGCGAGTTGGAGATCGACTCTGGTCACTTCTGAGGCCGGCCGGTCGTATAGAGTGCCAAAAACGAGTTTGATGCGCTTCTCATAGCTCTCCCAGCCATCCTTGGCCTTCGCAATATCGGTCTTGCCATAGTGATCGTTAATGACCCCTCTCAGCGTGACCGCCGGGGCAGGGGGGTTCTTGGCTGCCTCACGCTTGTCCTGACGGGCTTGGTTCGGGTCCTCACCTTGTTCCCGGACTTTGTATCTGGTGGTCTCAGCGAGGCGCCTGGCCGCTGCAATACCAATCGTCGGATACTCACCCAAATTGTACCTGACCAGCTCGCCGGACTGATCGCGGAGCTGGACTGACCAGACCGCCTTGCCGTCCTTCAGGGGACGGATCCGCAGCCCCTTTGTCGAAGGGTCAACCAGCTCAGCGCGGGCACCGCCGCCACCGTAGATTTTGATGGCGGACGAGATTGCCGAGTCTGTCAGTTTGGTGCGGTCTGCCGCCTTCACTTTTGGCGTGGTCTTCACGACCCTCTGAGGCTTGGGATCGCCTGCAGGGGCATCCCCCATACTAATACGAAGAGGAGCGGGAGGCGGTCGGGCAACGCATGATTGGCTGGTCATTGCAATTCTATTCCACACCGAAAAGCTGAAAGTCACGCTTTTCGTGATTCAGCGCCTTCCTGGGGGTCAGTCAAATCTCTGGGGGTCATCTGGGGGTCAAAAAAGCCGCGACATCCGCGCTCGTTGGAGCTCGTTAGAGCTCACTAAGCCAAATGGCACCCCCGGATTGTGAGGGGCTAAGCCATTGATATAATGTTGACAATTTCAATTTTTGCTAGGGTTCTGCTGGTAGCGGCGGAAGGATTTGAACCTCCGACCAAGGGATTATGATTCCCCTGCTCTACCGCTGAGCTACGCCGCCATGCAGTGCAGCAGCGGGGTAATGCGATGGCGCGGAGAAGTCAATGCGGATAAAACAGAGCTGAATTTTGCAGTTGCCCGCTTGCCTTCTTGGAGGGGCGGCGATGCCGGAGAAATGGTGATGGAGACGCGGATGCGGCTGATTCTGGCGAGCGGCTCGCCGGCGAGGCAGGCGATGTTGCGCCAGGCCGGGCTGGTTTGCCGGGTGGTGCGGCCTGATGTGGACGAGTCGGCCCTGAAGCGGAGGTTTGCGGGCGAGGTGCCGGCGCTGGCGCTGACCCTGGCCGCCGCCAAGGCCGCCCGGGTGGCGGCGGATGAGCCGGGTGCGCTGGTGATCGGGGCAGACCAAGTGCTGGAGTGCGAGGGAGAGGTTTTTGACAAGCCCGGCGGCATGGCCCAGGCGGTGGCGCAACTGCGGCGCCTGCGCGGGCGGGCGCATACGCTGGTGACGGCGGTTTGCGTGTATGAGGGTGAGCGGATGGTATGGTCCGACGTGGCGCGGGCGCGGCTGAGCATGCGGGCGCTCTCGGATGAATTTATTGCGGCGTATTTGCAGGCCGAGGGTGAGGATGTGCTGGGTTGCGTGGGTGTGTACCGCTTGGAAGGGCTGGGGGCGCAGCTGTTTTCGGCCATCGAGGGGGATTTTTTCACGATTCTGGGGTTGAACCTGCTGCCTTTGCTCGGATTTTTGCGCGCGGCGGGGGCGATTCGGGCGTAGATTCCTGGGCGGCGTCCAGGAGTTTGTGCATGGCGGTGACGGTTTGCGGGTCCAGGTCGCGTAAGGCGCGGGCGATGCGGTTGCCGAGCGCGGTTTGTTCGGGTGTCAGCCCGGCGGTATGGAGTTTCAAGCGGGGCCGGGAGAGTTTGGCCAGGGCTTTCAGCTCGTCGGCGTCGTCCCAGATGAGGCCGAGGTAGGAGCATATCTGGTGGATCAGCCCGGAGCCGGGGGCGCCGCGGCGGCCGTGTTCAAGTGCTGAGAGGTAGGCGGGGGAGACTTCCAGGGCGGTGGCCATGTCGCGTTGCAGGATGCCGCGTTCGGTGCGCAGGCATCGAAGTTTTTCACCAAAGGGGGTCATGCGCGCAGGCGGCGGAGCAGGATGCGCACCGAGCCGGTGTTGGCGGCGTGCGGGTGGGCGATGGCCAGGATGAGCGGGCGCAGCGAGGGGGCGTTGAGCCAGTACGGCAGCTCGCGCGAGAGGATCTCGCCTTTGCCGGTGATGATCTCGATGCAGCGGAGCTGGCTGGAATAGGAGCGCTCGATGAAATGAATGACCGCGTGATGCGCGCGCGCGGCGGTGTGGCCGTGCAGGTCCAGCCGCTGAACGGCGCGGATTTTGCCGGTAGCGAATTTTTTCCAGGTGGATTTGTCGAGGCCGGTGGGGGTGGTGTCCAGGCTGATATAGGGGGCGTGGCCGGCTGGGGCGCGCGGTTTGAGCGGTGCCGGGTCTGGTGCGGGGGCGGTTTGGGCTAAGGGTTCGGGCTCCACGGGCAGGCGGGTTTTGCCGGGCATCAGGCGTGAGAGCGTCTGGCTGTAGGCCGCCCAGAGCTTCATATCCGCCGCGGAGAGTGCTTTAGCCCTGGCCATCGAGGATCAGGATATGCAGGCGGCGCGGGCCGTGGGCGCCCAGTTCCAGGGTTTGCTCGATGTCGGCAGAGCGCGAGGGGCCGGTGATGAGCATGACGTTGCGGGGGAGGGAGGCTTCGGCGCGCAGGAGGTCGAAGGCGTCCTCATAGCTTGCGGTGATGCGTGCGGCGGGGAGTAGGACGAGAGAATTATCAGGCAGGATGTTGTTGGTGGTGGGCGTTTGCGGGCCGGAGGGCAGGAGCAGGGTGCCGGTTTCGGCGATGCCGGCGAAGGCGAGGGTGAGGCAGGTGGACTCGGCGGGTAGGGCGGTGCCGGAGCGGATTTGCAGGGCCGGGGTGGCGGCGAAGGGGATGGCCCGCAGCGCCGGGTGCGGCGAGATGGTGAGGGTGGGCGGCAGGTGCAGCCGGGCCAGATAGGCGGCGATGGCGGCGGGGATTTCCGCCGGGGCGGCGAGATGCGCCACGGTGGCGAACTCGCGTTCGGCCTGATTGGTGAACAGGGCGATGCGGCCGGGGAGGTCCAGCTGGCCCCGCGCTGGGATGAGGCCGCGCGGGTGGGTTTTGAGGCGGCTGGTGAGCATGGCCTGCTGGTCTGCGGGCAGCGGGCCGCGCTTGAGGCCGCGCCGGATGGCTGAAAGGATGGCGGTACGGCTCATTGGTTGCGTGCCTTTTGGCGAGCGGCGTATTGCGCGAAGAAGGTGTCGCCCTCGGGGGCGGGGAAGTCGCGGGTTTTGGTCCAGGCGCTGGCGAAGGGGAGCCAGGTGAAGCGGCCTTGTTTGTGCCCCATGAGGCTAAGGCCAAGGGCGGCGGCGCGGGTGGCTGCGCGGTAGAGTGCGGGACGTTTGGCGAACCAGGCCCAGATGGCCAGGCCGTAGCGCTGGGCGGGCGGGGAGAGATGGCGCTCGAATTCACGCTCACGCCAGTGGCGCATGAGGTTGGGCAGGGGGATTTTGACTGGGCAGACACTCTCGCATTTGCCGCAGAAAGTGCTGGCATTCGGCAGGTTTCCGGCGGTCTCGATGCCGGAGAGCATGGGGGTGAGCACCGCGCCCATGGGGCCGGGGTAGATGGAGCCGTAGGCGTGGCCGCCGATGGCGCCGTAGACCGGGCAATGGTTCATGCAGGCGGCGCAGCGGATGCAGCGCAGCATGTCCTGAAATTCGGTGCCGGCCATGGCGGAACGGCCGTTATCGAGCAGGACGGCATGGTATTCCTGCGGGCCATCGGTGTCAGCGGCGCGGCGGGGGCCGGTGGAGAAGGTGGTGTAGACCGACATCTCCTGCCCCGTGGCGGAGCGGGCGAGGACGCGCAGCAGGGTTAGCGTGTCCTCAATGGTGGGGACCACTTTTTCGATGCTGGTGACCACGATATGCACGCGCGGCAGGGTTTGGGTGAGGTCTCCGTTGCCCTCGTTGGTGACGATGACGCTGGTGCCGCTCTCGGCGATGAGGAAGTTGGCGCCGGTGATGCCGGCATCGGCGGTGAGGAATTTTTCACGCAATTTGCCACGCGCCTCGGTGAGGAGGTCCCGGCGCTCCCGGAAAACACGATCCGCCGGGAGGTCCGCATGGGATTTGCGGAAACTTTCCTCCCAATCCTCGCGGTTGAGGTGGAAGGCGGGGGCGATGATGTGGCTTGGGGTCTCGCCGCGCAGTTGCAGGATGTATTCGCCGAGGTCGGTCTCGACCGGGGTGATGCCGTTGGCTTCAAGGAAGGGGTTGAGGGCGATTTCCTCGGTGACCATGGATTTGCCCTTGGTCACGGTTCTGACTCCCGCCGTTTGGCAGATTTTCAGGACCGCGGCGCGGGCGTCCTGCGCGGTTGAGCACCAGTGGACGGTGCCGCCTGAGGCTTCCACCGCCGCCGCGTAGATTTCCAGATAGAAATCCAGATGGGCGATGGTGTGGTCCTTGATGTTTTTGGCGGCTTCACGCAGCGCCTCGAACTCGGGCAGGAGATCTATCGCGGCTTGGCGCTTTTTGGCGAAATGGGGCTTCGCGCGGGCCAGCGCGCGCTGCAGCCCGGCATTGCCGATTGCGCTTGTGGCGTTCTCCTTAAAGGCCGCGAGGCTTTGCAACATCAACACTCTCCATTGGGTGCCGATATTGAGTCAGATTGCCTCGTGGGTCCAGATGGTAAAGCTCTCCAGCGTGTTGGGGCCGAAGGTGGTGGAGATGGCGACATCGGTGGCGTCGCGCCCGTGGGCGATGAGCACGCGGCCTAGGCGGGGCTTGTTGTTGCGCGGGTCGAACATGTGCCAAGCGCCGCCCAGATAGGCTTCGAACCAGCCGGCGAAATCGCCCGCGGAATAGGGCGGGGGCTCGCCGATGTCGCTCAGGTAGCCGGTGCAGTAGCGCGCGGGAATGTTGAGGCAGCGGCAGAAGGTGAGGGCCAGATGCGCGTAGTCGCGGCAGACGCCGGTGCCCTCGTTATAGGCTTGCAGGGCGGTGCGGGTGGCGCGGGCCTTCATGTAGTCGAACTTGATATGGTGATGCACGAAGTCGCACACCGCCTGCACGCGCGCCCAGCCGGGCGGGGTGGCGCCGAAGAGTTTCCAGGCGGTTTCGCTCAGCTCGTCGGTCTCGCAATAGCGGCTGCCGAGCAGGAACAGGAGTGTTTCGTCCGGCAAATCCTGTACCGCGTGTTGCACGGCCTGCGGGAAAACGGGGTCTGGCAGGCCGGAATCGGCCACCGTGCCGGCACTGGCGATGCGCACGCGCCCGGCGGGGGCGGCCAGCCGGGTGCACCAGTTGCCGAAGCTGTCCCGGTAGGAGGTGCGGGGCACGCTGGGGGTGATGGTCATGACGTCGGGGACCAGAATGTCCGGCGCGCGGGTGTAGTGGACACCCAGGAGCAGGACCATCGGAGTCGGTTGCGGAAATTGATAGATGAGTTCGTAGCCGACGGCGATTTTCAAACGATTAGCCCCTTCCGGCCGTGTCGGCCGCCTGATTGTCTTACAGCAAAGCGGCGGTGGGGATACCGCTATGGGGGCGGGCGCTTGAAAAAAGCCTCGGCGGCGTTGCGGTGGGCCTGTTTGGCGGCAATGGCCGTTTTGACGCGGGCGATCTCGGCGTGCAGATCGCCGATATAGGCTTCCAGCTCATCCACCCCGAGCTTATCCAGCACCGGGGGAACTAGAAGTTTTTTTGACGGGCGAGGGAGGTCTTCTTCAGGATTTGTCATAAAACGATCTTGACCGATGGGTAGCGTGGGTTCCATACCCCGCGCAAGGTTAACTTGCGAACAGCAAGAGAACAGTTGTGTCCGTTCCAGGCCAGCCGGCCTGCGGCGTTAAAAGGTATTTGAATCATGTCCCTACCCCTGATGCCCAAAGCTACCGCAGTTTGGTTGATTGACAAGACGGCGCTGACCTTCGAGCAGATTGCCGATTTTTGCGGCATGCACCCGCTGGAGATCCAGGCGATTGCCGACGGCGAGGTGGCGCAAGGAATCAATGGCTACGATCCGGTGGCCAACAAGCAGGTGACGGCCGAGGATATCGCGCGGTGCGAGAAAAACCCGGCGCTGCGGCTCAAATTGCTGGCGGCGGCGGACCCGCACCCCAAAAAGGGCAAGGGCGGGCGCTATACCCCCGTGGCCAAGCGCAACGACCGCCCGGATGCGATTGCATACCTGCTCCGCAACTATCCGCATCTGACCGATGCACAGATTATCAAGCTGCTGGGCACGACCAAGGATACCATCCACAAGATCCGGGAGCGCTCGCATTGGAACAGCAGCAATATCAAGCCGCGTGACCCGGTGATTCTGGGGCTGTGCAAGCAGTCTGACCTGAATGATGCCGTGGCGGCAGCCAATGAGCGCCTGACCCGTGAGGGCCAGACTCCGCCGCCGCCGCCGGCGCCCTCAACCGAAGCGGCCTGAGGCAGGCCTGACAAACATAAGGCGGCACAATGGCCGCCTTATGTTTTATGCGATTTTGGGGTTTATTGCGTTTTTAGGCGCTCGATTTGTTCCTTTAGCCGCAATTTCTCGACTTTCATGCGGGCCAGAACCGAATTGTCCGGGCTTGGGCGGCTGTCTTCCGCGGCAATCTTGTTTTCCAGATTGGCGTGCCGCCCCTTCAAGGCGTCGAGATGCGATTGCAGGTTCATAGTGCCTCCAAAATAGGTTGCCATAGCATAGCCGGAGCTGCCCATCCGGGTGAACGCCGGGAATATCAGGCTAATCCCGTTGCCACGGGATTGTCATCTAAAATTTTGGCTAAATTTTCCGGTTTCCGGTTTGCGAAAATCCCTCTATTGCTCGCGCCATGTTGACAGACAAAGACAATCTGCTCCGCCGGTTGCATGCCCTGCGCAGTGAGCACCGGGATTTGGATACCGTGATCGCCCGTGTCACCGAGCAGGGGCCGCTCGACCAGTTGCAGGTGCAGCGGCTGAAGAAGCGCAAGCTGGGGTTGAAGGATGAAATTTCGCGGCTGGAGAGCCGGTTGATTCCGGACCGCACGGCATGAGCCAGGCTTTGGTGGGGATTATCATGGGCAGCAAGTCCGACTGGCCCGTGATGCAGCATGCGGCCGAGATGCTGGAGCGGCTGGGGGTGGCTTATGAAGCCAGGGTGGTATCGGCGCACCGCACGCCCAAGCGGCTGTATGATTATGCCACCAGCGCGCAGGCGCGGGGGCTGAAGGTGATTATCGCGGGTGCCGGCGGGGCCGCGCATTTGCCGGGCATGGCGGCTTCGATGACCATTTTGCCCGTGCTGGGGGTGCCGGTGGCGGCCACCGCGTTGCAGGGGCAGGATGCGCTGCTGAGCATCGTGCAGATGCCGGGGGGAATCCCGGTGGGGACGCTCGCGATCGGCAAGCCGGGAGCGATTAACGCCGGGTTGCTGGCGGCGTCGATATTGGCGCTCTCCGACCCGGAATTAAGCGCGCGGGTGGCGGCGTTGCGGGCGGAGCAAACGGCTGGCGTGCCGGAGTCCCCGTTCGAATGAGGCTGGCTCCGGGGGCGGTGATTGGGATTATTGGCGGCGGGCAGCTTGGGCGGATGTCCGCCATGGCGGCGGCGCGGCTGGGGTATCTGACGCATATATTCTCGCCCGAGGTGTTTGGGCCGGCGGCGCAGGTGGCGGCTTATAACACCGTGGCGGATTATACCGACCAGGCGGCGTTGCGGCGGTTCGCCGAGGCTGTGGATGTGGTGACGTTTGAGTTCGAGAATATTCCGGCGGAGAGTTTGGCGCTACTGGCGAGCCTGAGGCCGGTGCGGCCGGGCCCGGGGGTTTTGGCGGTGAGCCAGGACCGGCTGCTGGAGAAGCGGTTTTTGAACGATGCCGGGATTGCGACGGCGCCCTGGGTGGCAGTGCATGACGAGGCGGAGCTGGCGGCGGCGGTGGCTGAACTGGGGTTGCCCGCGGTGCTGAAGACGACGCGGCTGGGCTATGACGGCAAGGGGCAGGCGATGCTGCGCGCGCCCGAGGACATGGCGGGGGCATTTGCCACGCTGGCACCGAAGCCGCTGGTGCTGGAGGGATTTGTGGATTTTGCCGCGGAAATTTCAGTGATGGTGGCGCGCGGGGTTGATGGCGCGATCGTGGCGTTTGACGCGGTGGAGAATAAGCACAAGCAGCATATTCTGGACCTGACCTATGCGCCGGCGCCGCTGCCGTTGGACCTGCTGGAAGAAGCGGGGGCGATTGCGCGCAGGGTGGCGGAGAGGCTGGAACTGGCCGGGTTGCTGGGCGTGGAGATGTTCGTGACCTCAACCGGCGGGCTGCTGGTGAATGAGATCGCGCCGCGGCCGCATAATTCCGGGCATTGGACGATTGATGCCTGCGGGTGCAGCCAGTTTGAGATGCATGTTCGCGCAGTGGCGGGGCTGCCGCTGCCGCCGGCGGTGCGCCATTCCGATGCGGTGATGAAGAATCTGGTGGGGCCGGAGGATATGGCGCTGTGGCCGGAGATTTTGGCGGCGCCGGGGCTGATTGCGCACCATTACGGCAAGACCGAAGCGCGGCCGGGCAGGAAAATGGGGCATTTTACCCGGTTGTTTCCCAAGGGCGGGTTGCCGGGTGCCTTTGGGATCGAGGATGCGATCAGCTTGGAATGAGGGGGGCTGGGTGGGCTTGTGCAAACGCCCGCGCGGGGACCAGATTATCCATGAAGCGTTGCGTGCAGGCGGTCCATGAGTAGGTCTGGGCATGCGGGCGGCAGGCCGCGCGGTCTATTGCCAGGGCGTCTAGCGCGGCTTTTTGTAAATCCTCGTTCAGCGCGCCGACGGGGATGGCGGCTTCGCCCAGAATGTCCATGGGGCCGGTGACCGGGTAGGCGGCGACGGGCAGGCCGCAGGCGAGGGCTTCGAGAATCACCAGGCCGAAGGTGTCGGTTTTGGAGGGAAAGACGAAGACATCCGCCCCGGCATAAGCGGCGGCGAGGCCTGCGCCATGGCGCGCGCCGGCGAAATGCGCGTTGGGATAATCACGCTCCAGGGCTTTGCGTTGCGGACCGTCACCGACGATGAGTTTGGTGCCGGGAAGCTCAAGGTCCAGAAAGGCGGGCAGGTTTTTTTCTATCGCGACGCGGCCGACATAGGCGAAAATCGGGCGCGGAAGATTCCAGTTTTCTTTTGGTTCGGGCTGGAATGCTTCAAGGTCAACACCGCGTGACCAGAGGCGGACATCGCGAAAGCCACGGGCGGTGAGTTCGTTGCGCAGCGATTGCGTGGCGACCATGACGCCGGAGCTTGCGCCATGGAACCAGCGCAGCCAGGCATAGGTGAGGCGCAGCGGTATTTTTATGCGTGCATGCAGGTATTCGGCAAAGCGTGTATGAAAGGCGGTGGTGAAGGCGATTTTGCGGCGCCGTGCGTAGGTGCGGGCGGCTATGCCGAGCGGGCCCTCGGTGGCGATGTGCAGCGCGTCGGGGGCGAAATTGTCGATCAGATTCTCCAGCCGGCGGCGTGGAAAAACAGCGAGGCGGATTTCCGGGTAGGATGGCATCGGCACGGAGAAGAATTGATCCGGCCCGATGATTTCGACGATATTGCCCATGGCGCGCATTTCCTGCGCGATCATGCGCAAGGTGCGGACCACGCCGTTAACCTGCGGCTCCCATGCGTCGGATACGATGAGGATGCGGCGCAGACCAGGAAACGCGAGCAGCGGCTTAGGCTCCGGCAGACAGGGCGCGCGTGGATTCGGACGTGCGCGGCAGGGAGGCGATTTCCGCCGCGAAGTTTTCCAGGACAGCGGATTTTGAGGCGCTGGCCTTGGTGCTGGCGCTGCTGAGCAACGAGAGCTTGTTGCGGGCCACCCAGTCCACGAGTTCGAGCCTGCCGTCGGGGTGTTCCACCAGGGCGGTGCAGCTTTCCACCCAGTCGCCGTCGTTAAGGTACATGATGCCGTTGACCATGCGCATTTCAGCGTGGTGGATGTGGCCGCAGACCACGCCGTCGAACCCGCGGCCGCGGGCATCATCAGCGAGTGCGCCCTCGAAACGATCAATCGCTTTGACAGCTTCCTTTACCTGCAGCTTGAGCCAGGCGGAGAGCGACCAGTAAGGATAGCCGAGTTTTACACGGATGTTATTGAAATAGCGGTTGACGCCAAGCGCCACTGTGTAGGCCCAGTCACCCAGCAAAGCGAGGATTTTGGCGTGGCGGACCACGGAGTCGAAGGCGTCGCCATGGGTGATGAGGAGGCGTTTGCCGTCAGCGGTGGTGTGCTCGGCCTCCATCTGCATTTTTACGCCGCAGACCTCCACGCCGAGGGGGATGTATTTACGCATCATCTCGTCATGATTGCCGGGGATGTAGATGATATTCGTGCCGCCGCGGGCCGCGCGCAGGATGAGGCGCAGAACTTCGTCGTGGTGGTGGTCCCAGAACCAGGAGCGGCGCAGGCGCCAGCCGTCGATAATGTCACCAACGAGAAAAAGATTGTCGCATGTTACCGATTTGAGGAAATCGGCGAGGAATTCGGCGCGGCAGCCGCGCGTGCCGAGATGCGTGTCGGAGATGAAAACACTGCGATACGAAGTCGTATTCACATGGCGGGCGGGCGCTGTTGCGTTCATGACTCAGGCAATAGGCCGGGAGCGCGTGCCGCAAACAGTGAAGTTTCCATGACTCAGGCTGGAAGTTTTTGAAAACAAGGTATCATGATTATGTCATGGCATGGTCATTCCAGTGACACATGAGCGCGGCAGAAGGGGAGTTTACTCTGGTCTGCCGGGGATTTTGTGATGTTGGTTATTTTTAATCCGGTAGCGGGCCGCAGGCGGGCGGCGGCGTTGTGGCATGTGCTGGATCTGCTGGTTGAAAACGGGGTTATGGTGGAGGTGGCTGAGACCCGCCATGCCGGGCACGCAACCGAGCTGGCGCGCGCGGCGGCGTGCGAGGGGCGTGCCATGGTTGTGGCGGCGGGAGGCGATGGCACCATCGCGGAGGTGGCGAACGGGCTGCTGGGCAGCAATACGGCGCTGGGGGTGATCCCGCTGGGCACGGCGAATGTGCTGGCCAAGGAGTATGGCCTGTCCACCAGCCCGCGCGCGATTGCCAACGCGCTGGCCTACCGGCGCACCCGGCTGCTCTGGCCGGGGGTGGCCAGGATTTTGGGGCACGAGCATGTGTTTGTGCAGATGCTCGGGCTGGGGTTTGATGGCGCGGTCGTGCGCGGGCTGCCGCCGCTGCTCAAACGCGCCATTGGCCGGGGGGCGTATGTTTGGCAGTCGCTTTGGGAGTCGGTGGCGTACGGCTTCCCGAAGTTGCGGCTGAGCGTTGATGGCCGGGATTATGAGGCGGCCAGCGTGGTGGTGACCAAGGGGCGGCTCTATGGCGGGCCCTATATGCTGGCGCCCAATGCCGCCTCCACGGCGCCGGGTTTTCAGGTGGCGCTGTTCGAGACGCCGGGAACACTGGCGGCCCTGCTCACAGGCGCCGCGCTGCCGCTGGGGTTGTTGCCGCGCTGCCCGGGGGTGCGGGTGATCGCGGGTAGCCATATTGATTTTTTGCCGGAGAACGGCGTGATTATGGCGCAATCCGACGGGGATGCCCTGGAGGGCACGCCGGCCTGTATTGTGGATGCCAGTTGCCCGATTGCGTTGATCGTGGGGTAGGGTTGCGGCGCAGGGGTTGAGGCCGCTCCGGCGAAGGGATAAGGGGGGGACGCAAATTCACGGAGACAAAGATATGAAAACCCCCGTTCGCGTTGCCGTTACCGGTGCTGCCGGTCAGATTGGTTATGCTATCCTGTTCCGCATCGCCAATGGCGATCTGCTTGGCAAGGACCAGCCGGTTATCCTGCATCTGCTCGACCTGCCGGTGGCGCAGAAGGCGCTGAACGGTGTGATCATGGAACTGAAGGATTGCGCCTTCCCGCTGCTGGCCGGCGTGGTGCCGAGCGATGACCCGAATGTGGCGTTCAAGGATGTCGATATCGCCATTCTCATCGGTTCGCGCCCGCGCGGCCCCGGCATGGAGCGCCGCGACCTGCTGGCCGCCAATGCCGAGATCTTCAAGGTGCAGGGCAAGGCGCTCAACGATGTCGCCAAGCGCTCGGTTAAAGTGCTGGTTGTGGGCAATCCAGCCAATACTAATGCTTATATCGCCATGAAGTCCGCGCCGGACCTGCCCAAGAGCGCGTTCACCGCGATGCTGCGGCTCGACCATAACCGTGCGGTCTCGATGCTGGCGGAAAAGGCCGGGGTTGCGGTTGCGGATATCGAGAAGGTCGCGGTGTGGGGCAATCATTCGCCCACCATGTATGCCGATTACCGTTTTGCCGCGGTGGGGGGCGAGTCGCTCCCGGCCAAGATCAACGATGAGACCTGGTATCGTGAGACCTACCTCAGCGCTGTCGGCAAGCGTGGCGCCGCCATTATCGAGGCGCGCGGCTTGTCTTCAGCCGCTTCCGCCGCCAATGCCGCGATTGATCATGTGCGCGACTGGGTGCTGGGCACCAATGGCAAATGGGTTTCCATGGGCATCCCCTCCGATGGCTCCTACGGCGTGCCTGAGGATGTGATGTTCGGCGTGCCTGTTATCTGCGAGGGTGGCGCGTACAAGCGGGTTGAAGGCCTGCCGGTCGATGAGTTCTCCAAGGGCCGTATTCAGCACACGCTGAACGAGCTGCTGGAAGAACGTGAGGCGGTTGCCGCGCTGCTCGGCTAGTACCCTGCGTCATTCATGACGCAGGGTACTGCGCGCGGGTTGGTGGGCGGCGCGCGCTAAATATGACGCTAGTGGGACACGGCATTTTCAATGA
>NZ_JABEVC010000083.1 GCF_013044125.1 Acidocella sp.
ATGCCGTCCAGCTTGCCGCCTTCATGCGCATGCCCGCCCCCGAGCAACGCGGGCTTAACATCCGGCTGGAACAGAACTGGGTCCACGCCATCCGCCTCATTGCCCGCCTCACCGGCCTCAACCCCGCGCCGCTGCTGGCATTCTATGCGGCACACGCACACCCGCCGCTCCCCGTGGACGCCATCCGATGATCACTCATCCCTTCTTCTGGATCGCCCTGGTCAGCGCCGTGCTGGTCCACCGTGACGCCAAACGCCACGGCGCCGCCCGCCCTCTTGCCTGGGCCTTGGCTGTTCTCCTGCTCTGGATCGTGGCCCTTCCCGCCTATCTGTGGCAAAGACGCGCCAACCCCCCGTAAGCCACCCCTTCCTGTCACGGAAACTTCACGGTACTGTCATCTTACTGTCATGAAACGCGCCTATGGAGGCGCAGATGGAAATAGCGAGTCCCATTATGCCTGAAGCGGCGCTGCCCCAGCCACTCACCCCCAACGCTCCAACCAGCGCCGCGCGGGTCTCCATTCGCAATCTCAATTTTTACTACGGCGCCAATCACGCCCTGCGTAACATCAACATAGACTTCCCCGACCGCCAGACCACGGCGATGATCGGCCCCTCCGGCTGCGGCAAATCCACCCTGCTGCGCGTGCTCAACCGCATGTACGACCTCTACCCAGGCCAGCGCGCCGAGGGCGAGGTGCTGCTCAGCGGCGAGAACATCATCGGCCCGGGCCTGAACCTCCACCAGCTGCGCCGGCGCGTCGGCATGGTCTTCCAAAAACCCACGCCCTTCCCCAAATCCGTCTACGAGAACGTGGTTTTCGGCGTGCGCCTGCATGAGAAACTCTCCAAGCCCGAGCTGGATGAGCGTGTGGAATGGGCGCTCACCCGCGCCGCCCTCTGGAACGAGGTGAAAGACCGTCTGCACGCCTCCGCGCTCAGCCTCTCCGGCGGCCAGCAGCAGCGCCTGTGCATCGCGCGCTCCATCGCCGTGCGGCCCGAAGTGCTGCTGCTCGATGAGCCCACCAGCGCGCTGGACCCCATCAGCACGCTGAAGATCGAGGAGCTGGTTGACGAGCTGAAGCGCGACTTCACCATCGTCATCGTCACCCACAACATGCAGCAGGCCGGGCGCTGCGCTGACCAGGTCGCCTTCTTCTATCTCGGCGAGCTGGTGGAAGCCGGCCCCGCGACGCAGATCTTCACCGCCCCGCGTGAACGTAAAACGCAGGAATATATCACCGGCCGGTTCGGCTAAAGGAGCAGCATCATGCCCGATGAACCCAAGCATATCGTCGCCAGCTTCGAAGCTGACCTGAAAAAACTCCGCGATATGATCGCCGTCATGGGCGGGCTGGTGGAACGCGCCGTGGCCGACGCCGCCGCCGCGCTGCTCACCCGTAATGCCGATCTCGCCGCCAGCGTGATCGAACACGATCCGCAGATTGACGCCGAAGAGCGCGCCATCGAGCAGTTCGCCGTGCGCCTGCTGGCCCTGCGCCAGCCCGTGGCCGATGACCTGCGCCAAGTCATCCAGGCGCTCAAGGTCGTCACCGATCTGGAGCGCGTGGGCGACTATGCCGCCAACATCGCCAAGCGCAGCATCGTCATCAGCCAGGCCGCCAGCCGCTTCTCGCTCTCGGGCCTTGGCCAGATGGCCGCCCTGGTCCAGCAAAACCTCAAATCCAGCATTGACGCGGTGGGCGAGGCCGACCCGCAGAAAGCCATCGCCGTATGGCGCGCCGACCAGGCGGTGGACGACCTCTACAACACCATCTTCCGCGAGCTGATCACCTACATGATGGAAGACGCGCGCAGCATCACCGCCTGCACCCATCTGCTCTTCATCGCCAAAAACCTTGAGCGCATCGGCGACCACACCACCAACATCGCCGAGCTGACCTATTACGCCGTCACCGGCGAATCCCTGCCCGATTTCCGCCCCAAGGGCGACCAGACCTCCGCCTACGTCCACGCCAACCCCACCGGGCAACAATGAGCGATCAAAACAAACCCTACATCCTCATCGTCGAGGATGAAGCGCCACTGGTCACCCTGCTGCGCTACAATCTCGAAAAGCAGGGCTTCCGCGTGGAAGATGCCGGCGACGGCGGCGAAGCGCTGAACCGCATCGCCGAGGCCGCGCCCGATCTGGTGCTGCTGGACTGGATGCTGCCCACCATGTCGGGCATCGAAGTCTGCCGCCAGATCCGCCGCCGCCCCGCCACGCGCACGCTCCCGGTCATCATGCTCACCGCCCGCGCCGAGGAACAGGACGCCGTGCGCGGCCTGGACACCGGCGCCGACGATTACATCACCAAACCCTTCTCCACCGAGGCGCTGATCGCGCGCATCCGCGCCCTGCTGCGCCGCGCAGGCTCCGTGCCCACCAAGGCGAAGCTGAATTTCCACGACATTTCGCTGGACCCCGCCTCCCACCGCGTGCAGCGCAACGGCCGCACCTTGCACCTCGGCCCCACTGAATTCCGCCTGCTGGAATTCTTCCTGCGCCACCCAAAGCGGGTTTTCTCGCGTGAGGATGTGCTCAACGCCGTCTGGGGGCGCGACATCCACGTCGAACCCCGCACCGTCGATGTCCACATCCGCCGCCTGCGCAAAGCCATCAACGGCCCCGGCGAAATTGACATCGTGCGCACCATCCGCGCCGCCGGCTACGCGCTGGATCTTGAGGCAGCCCTCTGAACTCCATACCCAGCCGGGCGGTCATTCCCCCGCGAACCGGCGCCATCCTGAGGGATTTTTCCCGGCTCTACCCTATGTCCTCCCCCGGAAGCGCATCGGGTCGATCGCGGCAATAATCCCCGCGGCCGGCCCGGGATCTTCCCCCTTCACCATCGCCGCCGCCAGCGCGCCTGCCGCCGGCGCGGTCTGTATGCCATAGCCGCCCTGCCCCGCGCACCAGAAAAACCCCGGCACCGCCGTCTCCCAGCCAAAAGCCAGGCTCCGGTCAGGCGAGAAGGTGCGCAGCCCCGCCCACGCGCGCTCCACCCGGCGCACCGGAATGTCCAGCGCCTTCTGCATGCGGTCTATCCCGATGGCGACATCCATTTCATCGGGCTGCACATCATGCGCGTGCATCGGCGTCTCATCGCACGGGGTCACCATCAGCCTGGTGCGGGCCTCGGCGCGAATATACCAGTCATGCACGGCTGACTGCACCATCGGCCAGTGCTCCACCGCATAGGGCGCGGGGTCGATAATCGCGGCCGTCCTGCGGCACGCCACCAGGCCGAGCGGCGCCACCCCCGCGATCCGCGCCACCTCATCCGCCCAGGCGCCCGCGGCATTCACCACAACCGGCGCCCGCAAAATCACACCGGCAGCCGTCTCCACCTCCCAGGCGCCATGCTTGCGCTCAATGCGCCCCGCGCGGCTGCGCAACATCAGCTGCCCGCCCGCCGCGCGCGCCCGGCGGAGGTAGAACTGGTGCAGCGCCGCCACATCCATATCAAAACCGTCCCGCTCTATCCCGGCCCGCACGGCGTAGCCTTCTATCAGCGCCGGGACCATCGCCTTCACCCGGGCCAGGGAAATCTCCTCAATCCCCAACCCCTGGCCGATCAACCCGTCCAGCGCCTCCGTCTGCTCCGGCGGCGCCAAATAAATAATCTCGCGCCCCACCGCGAGCCGGTCCGTGCCAATATCCGCGGGCGGATTCAAAAAAAACGCGCGCGACAACCCGGTGAGCACACGCACATCCGCCGGACCATAATTGCGCACCCAAATCGCCGCCGAGCGCCCGGTGGTGTGGTAGCCCGCCTGCGCCTCGGCCTCCACCAGCGCCACATTATGTGTCGCCCCCAGCCCCGCCGCCACACTCGCCCCGGCCATCCCGGCGCCGATCACAATCACATCAAACGTCTGACTCATTCAAAAAAGAACCCCCGCAAACTCGCCAGCACCTGCGCCGGCTTTTCGGCATGCAGCCAATGCCCGGCGCCCGCCACCGTCTCCACCACCGCGCGCGGAAACAAGCGCGCTATCTCCGCCCCCGCCTGCGCGGGCACATAGTCTGACTCTCCGCCGCGCAAAAACAACGCCGGCCCGCCATAAGGCGCCACCCCCGGCGGCTCGCTCCAGCCCAATATCTGCGGCATCGCCGCGCCGATCTCCGCCAGCCCCGCTCGCCAGCGCGGCACAGCACCCAGGCTCAGGTTGTTGAGCAGAAACGCCCGCATCTCCGCCGCCTTCACCACCCCCGCCAGCGCCGCATCCGCCTCGCCCCGGCTCAGGCCCGGGTGCAGCACAATCGCCTGCATCGCCTTCACATAATCGTCGTAGTCATGCTCATAGCGCATCGGCGCTATATCCAGCACCGCGAGACGCTCCACCAGCTCCGGGCGCAACAGCGCCAGCATCATCGCCGTCTTGCCGCCCAGCGAATGCCCGGCCACCCGCGCGCGCGCCACCCCCAGCGCCGCGCACGTCTCGGCCCCATCCCCCGCCATGGCCGCAAAATCCATCGCCGCGCCATGCGGGCTATCGCCGTGGTTGCGCAGATCCATGGCAATCACCCGCGCCTGGGTACCAAGCCCGCGCGCCAGCACACCCAGATTTTTCGCCGCGCCAAACAAACCATGCAGCAGCACCAGCGGCGGACCTTCGCCCGAGATCAATGTGTTCAGAATCATGCAGGCACCTTCGCCGCAACGGCGAATAATCTCAAGCGCCCGCCCGAACAGCAGCCATGAACACAGCGAGCCCCCACCACCGGCGGCACGCACTTCGCAACCCGGCCGGAAAAGGCTAATCAGCGCGCATGATCACGCGCCGCACCGCCCTCTCGCTTCTCTCGTTGCCGCTCCTGCCCGCCCAGGCCCTGGCGGAAACATCCCCCCCCGCGCAGGCGGGCGCGCCGCCGCCCCTGGCAATGGTGATGAACTCCGGCGAAGCCACAGTCTCGGTCATTGACATGACAAGCAAGCAAGTCATCAACACCTTGCCCATGCTGCGCGAGCCCAGCCACTGGGCCCTCACGCCTGACCGCAAAAAACTCTACGTCTCCGACGCCAGCGGCAACGCGCTTTTCATCTTCGACCCCCTCACCGCCGCCCCGCTCGGCCATATCCGCATCGCCGACCCCTACCAGCTCGCCTATACGCCAGACCAGAAATACCTGGTGGTGAACGCCCTGCGGCTCGATTATGTCGACGTTTACGACTCCACCACCCTGCAACTCGTCAAACGCTTCAAATCCGGCAAATTCCCAAGCCATCTGGATTTCTCGCCCGACAGCCGCTTCAGCTTCCACTCCATGCAGAAATCAAACACGCTGGTCTGTCTCGACCTCGCGAGCATGACCGAACGCTGGAGCGTCCCCATCGGCAAAACCCCCGCCGGCGTACTCTGGCACAACGGCAAGCTGCTGGTCTGCATCATGGGCGAGAACGGCATCGTCGAGGCTGACCCGCTGACCGGCCAAATCACCCGCCGCCAGGCCACCGGCGAGGGCGCGCACAACATCTTCCTCTCGCCCGGCGGCTCAACCCTCTACGTCTCCAACCGCGTCGGCAGCACACTCTCAGCGCTCGACCCGCTCAGCCTGGAAGTCAAACGCGACTACCGCATCCCCGGCGGCCCGGACGATATCGGCATCGCCCCGGACGGTAAAATCTGGATCGCCCTGCGCTTCAACGAAGCCGTCGCCGTGCTGGACCCGCTCACCGGCGCTTTTGACACCATCCCCGTCGGCCGCTCGCCGCACGGCATCTTCCTTAACACCGAGATGCAAAAACCCGGCGAACTCACCGCCGAACGGCTCTAATTTATTTTATAAAGACAGAGGGCGCGGCCGTACCACCGGCCATATCGTTGCTTTTTCGCACCAAATCCGCACAAATTGGGGCGCAAGCAAAAAATTAAGCTGCATTAACAGCGCGTTATAATAACTTCTTCAGAAACGCTCCACGTGGAGCGTTCCCCGTCCTCAAACCGGCATGCCCTTGCTGGTGGAATACTCAAAATGCAGCGCCAC
>NZ_JABEVC010000084.1 GCF_013044125.1 Acidocella sp.
ATTTCCTATCCGCTGTATATTTCGCATTCGCCGCTGCTGCTGGCGGCCGATACGCTGCTGCCCGCGCATCTGCGCGCTAACATTCTGGTGGAGGGCGTGTTGCTGCTGCTGATCTACGCGGTGGCGATCTGGCTGGCGTTCAACGTGGACCAGCCGCTGCAACGCATGCTGCGCCGGGGTTATAAAAACGCCTGAGCGCGGCAGAGTTTCACGAAACTCGCCGCCGCCGGGTTGAGCGGGCGCCCGGCGGCGGCGGTAAGCAGAATTCGCCGCGAGAGTTCCGGGTCCGTGAAGCGCCGCGCCACCAGCGGCGGCGCAATGCCCAGCCGGCCGGAGAGCAACGCGATGCCGAGACCCGCGCCCACAAGGTCCAGCAATTGCCCCACCGCGCCGTTGCAGCGTTGCAGGCGCAGCGAAAATCCGCTGATCCGCGCAAGACTTTGCGCGAAACCGCCGCAGGCGTCACCGACCAGAATGGTCTCCTCCAGCACATCGCGCCCGCACAGCGCATTGCGTGCGGCCAACGGGTGGTCCACCGGCAGAACGGCAACCGCGGTTTCGGTATACAGCGGCCAGCGGTTCAACCGCTCGGGCAGATCACAATCATCGGGCAGCAGTGCGCAGTCCAGCCGGTCGGTCAACATGGCGTCAATCAGCGCCGCGGGGCTGGCTTCATCAAAATGCAGCGCGCAACCCGGCAACATTTTCGTGACCTCGCGCACCGCGCCGGCAATGCTGGCAGCGCCCACGCCGGGGCCAAGGCCAATTTTCAGGCTTGCCTGAAAACTCCCGCGTTTTGCCTGCGCCAGCGCGGCCGCGGCATCGGCAGCTTCCAGCATCGTCTCCAGATGCGGGCGCATGGCGCGGCCCAGCTCGGTGAGTTGGGTTAAATGACGTTCACGGAACAAAAGCGCGCCGCCGAGTTCATCCTCCAGCCGCTGAATGGCGCGTGAGAACGCCGGTTGCGTGACATTGCATTGTTCCGCCGCGCGCGAAAAATTAAGCGCGCGGCACAAAGTAATGAAATAGCGGACCTGTGCGAGTTCCATCCGCTACATCCGCCTCAGCGCGGCCAATATACCATCCGGTTCCGCGCGGTGGGTGAAATCAACATCGACAAACCGCCAGGCGATGCAACCATCCGGCGCGATGATGAAGGTGGCCGGCACCGGCAGGCACCAGGCGGCGTTGCCGTGGCGCTGCGGAAAGTTCAGCCCCGCGGCATCCAGCCGCGCGCGGTAGAGTTTTGGAATCTTGAAAACCACGCCGGCGGAAAGACCCACCCCGAAATCCACATCCGCCAGCACCTCGAACACCGCGCCATGGCGGGTTTTCATGCTCAGCGGCAGCCCGCCGGTCTCGGGTGTCAGCGCCAGCAGGCTTGCCCCGGCCGCCTCGATACGTGGCAGCGCCTCGCTCAGCGCGTCGAGCGTGAGCTTACAGAACGGGCACCACTCGCCACGAAAAAACGAGAGCACCACCGGCCCGCGCGCCAACTGTTCCGCCAGCGCCACCAGCCTGCCTTCAGCGCTGGGCAGCACAAAATCAGGAAACATCGCGCCGGTTTGCGCAATGCCGGAGAGAAACCCCTCCCGGTTCAACCTGACCAGGATTTCCTGATACGCCGCGTCCCATTCCGCGCTCTGGCGGCGGCTGGCGAGCAGCGCATCGAGGCGGGATGTCAGCGTTTCGATGTTCAGACCCTCCCTCCCGCCTCTGGCGAGGTTATCGCGCCATGCCGGCGCGATGACAATGGATTATTGCTGCATGCCATTGCTGGACATGCCGCCCGGCGCCATCGGCTTCGCATTCATTGCCTCCGGCTTCATCGCATCGGTCTTTTTAGCAGCCGGCGCCATGGTGCCGTGCAACATGGCGTTGCTGCTCATGCTGCTGGGCGCCATCGTATTGCCGCCCATGGCGTTGCTGCTCATGGCGCTGGTGCTCTGCGCCAGCGCGGGGCCTGAGCTGAGCAGCAAAGCGCAAACAGCCGCGGAAAAAATGCGTGACTTCATGGGAAAATCTCCTGTTATATGACCGGACAAGCTCCGGTGAGAGCGGTATGCCCCGCCATGGGCAACACGGGCCAATGCTCTTTGGGCATCAATTTCATGCCTGGACGCAACCCCGCCCCAGGTGCAGCCTGTGCCGGAGATAAAACAAGGGGAAGTGTCATGGTTGAAAAGAAACCAAAACGCCGGGTGATTCACCCTTGGCCGCTGCGGCTGATGCATTGGCTGAACGCGCTGGCCATTGTGATGATGATTGGCAGTGGCTGGCAGATTTATGACGCCTCGCCGCTGTTCGCCTTCACCTTCCCGCCGCTCATCACCATCGGCCAATGGCTGGGCGCCGCCATTGCGTGGCATCTCGCGTTCATGTGGCTGCTGGTCTTCAATGGTCTGGTTTATTTCATCTGGAGTGCCGCCAGCGGGCATTTCGCCAAATTTTTCCCGCTTAGCCCGCGCGCGGTTTGGCGCGATTTCACCGCCGCCCTCAGCTTCAAACTTCCGCACGAAACCGGCGTTTATAACGCCGTGCAAAAACTGCTCTATCTGGGTGTGCTGTTCGCGGGCGTGGTCATCGTCATCTCCGGCCTGGCGATCTGGAAGCCGGTGCAGCTCTGGTTTTTCTGCGATCTGTGCGGCGGTTATGTCGTCGCCCGCTATGTGCATTTTTTCGCGATGACGGCTATCGCCGGGTTTTTCGCGGTGCATCTGCTGCTGGTCGCCATGGTGCCCAAGGTGCTGCCCCCCATGATCACCGGCGGAAGGATCGAGCCGTGAAAAATATCAACCGCCGTTCCATGCTCTTTCGCGCCATGGCGCTGGGAGCTGTGAGTACCCTGCCCGGCTGCGACTATGAGGACCCGGCCCACCCGGACATTGCCGATAAATTCCTCCATGCCATGTCCGCCTGGAATGACCGCGTGCAGGAGGCGCTGTTCGACCCGCACACGCTGGCGCCGACCTTCCGGGCGGACCAGGTCACCAACCCGCCGCGCTTCAACGCCTTCTATGACATCTCCCAGGCTCCGGTGGTGGACCCAGCAACTTACCAGCTCGAACTCGGCGGCCAGATTCAGGACAAATCCCCCTGGAGCCTGACGGCGCTGAACGCGCTGGCGCAGACTTCACAGATCACCCGGCTCACCTGCGTCGAAGGCTGGCGCGTGATCGGCGAATGGGAGGGGGTGCCGCTAGGCGATTTCCTGCGCCGCATCGGCGCCGACACCACCTGCCGCTATGTTTCCTTCAAATGCGCGGACGGATATTATTCGAGCATCGACATGCCCTCCGCCCTGCACCCGCAAACCATACTGGCGCTGAAATTCCTGGGCGCGCCGCTTACCCCGCCCTTTGGCGCGCCGGTGCGCCTGCGCATCCCCACCAAGCTCGGGTTCAAAAACCCGAAATCCATCATGCAGCTGGCCGTTACCAACATCTACCCCGGCGGCTATTGGGAGGATCAGGGCTACAACTGGTTCAGCGGCTCCTGAGGCCAGCCCGCGCAACGCTTCTGGAATTTCCGTTCCCGGCCCCGCCGCTTGCCAAGCCCGCCACGCCGCGCCATGCAAACGGGCATGAAGAACACCATCATCGTCGTGCTGCTGGCCACCACACTGCGCCTTATCTTCGCCCGCTATACCGGGCTGGGAATTGATGAGAGCTACATGGTGGCGGCCAGCCATCAGTTTGCCATCTCGTATTTTGACCATCCCCTGGCCTCCTGGTGGCTGGAACTGGGCAGCCGGTGGTTGTTTGGCAGCGCGGATCCGATTGTGGTGCGGCTGCCGTTCATCATGCTGTCGGCCGTGTCCTCCTGGCTGCTCTACCTGCTCACAACACGGCTATACGGCGCGCGGGCGGGCTTTTGGGCGGTGGTGGCCTATAATATCTCACCCGTGTTCTCGCTTGCCTTCGGCAGCTGGGTGCTGCCCGATGGCCCTCTGGACGCCGCCTTGCTGGCCGCGGCCTATGCGTTGAGCCGCGCGCTGGGCGTGGCCGATGGCGAGGCTGAGCCGCAGCCTCGCTGGTGGGCGGCGGCGGGGTTTTTCGCCGGGCTGGCGATGTTGAGCAAATACAGCGCCGCGCTGGTGCTGCTGGGGGCGGTGTTCGTGCTCCTGACAGACCCGAAGGCGCGCCCGCAGTTGCGCCGCGCAGCCCCGTGGGGGGCGGGCATGCTGGCGGTGCTGATGTTCACACCCGTGCTGTACTGGAACGCGCGGCACGGCTGGCAGTCATTTGACTACCAGAGCGGGCGGGCGCTGGGACTGCGGCTGCATCCGCTCGCGCCATTGAGCATCTGGGGCGGCGAGGCGTTGTTCGTGCTGCCCTGGCTGTGGCTGCCGATGATGGGGCTGCTGCTGCGCGCGCTGCGGCGCGGGCCAACAGAGCGGCGCGGCTGGATGCTGAGCTGCCTGGCGATTTTGCCAGTGGTGCTGTTCTCGGTGGTCGGTATCTGGTCCTCCACCCGCATCCTCTATCATTGGGCGGCGCCCGGATATTTACTGCTGCTGCCAATGCTCGGCCACTGGGCCGCCGGATGGCGCCCGCGCTGGCGCAATGGGGCCGCCATATTTTCGGCCTTGCTGCTGGCAAGCGCCGCCATGCTGATCGCCGCCGAGGTAACCTTCGACGTGATCCCTGATTCCACGATCCCCGCCAAACCAGGAAAATCGCCCTTGCTGCAGGTGGTGGACTGGGATTCAATCGCCCCTGAAATTCCACCCGGCATCAATGCGGTGGCAACCTTGCGCTGGTATGACGCGGGAAAAATCGGCTACGCCCTGCGCGGCCGTTCCACCATTGTTACGGTTTTCGGCTCAGATCCGCATGAATTCGGTGATAGCGCGCCGCCATCCTCGTTGCTGGGAAAAAACGTCCTGCTTATCGCGATGCCAGGCAACGCCACAAAAATCAGCGCGTTCTACGCACCATATTTCAAGAGTTTGCAGCCAGGACCGACGCTGACCGTGATGCACCATGGCCAGCTTCTGCTCGCAATCCCGACTTTTATCGGCACTGATCTAGTTGCGGTTCCAAAATAGAGGGGGCGCAAGCCCCCTCCACCCTGATTACGCCGCCTGCGGCAGTTCCACCGCAGCGCTGGCCGCCTTGGTGGAATCGACAACCGCGATGCGGCGCGGCTTCGCCGATTCCGGCACCACGCGCCGGATCGCCACATGCAAAAGCCCGTTAGCGATATCAGCGCCTTCCACAACCATGTGGTCAGCCAACACAAACCGGCGGGTGAACGCGCGCGCCGCGATGCCGCGATGCAGGAACTCGCCCTTCGCCGCGGTTTCAGCCAGCCGGCCGGCAACGATCAGCGCGTTATCCTTCACCGTCAACTCAATATCCTCCGCCGAGAATCCCGCGACCGCAAGACTGAGGCGGTAGGATTCCTCGCCGGTTTTCTCAATATTGTAAGGTGGGTAAGCCCCCGCGTCCTGCGGAATGGTGTCGGCCAGCCGGGCCAGACGGTCAAAGCCGATCGCGGTGCGGAATAAGGGCGCAAAATCATAAGTCATGAGGAAACCTCCTGAAGCAAGCAAGGTTAAAATGTTTTCCGGCTCCCATCTGGCAAACCGGTTAGGCGATTGCCCGGACCCTCGGTGAGGCGTCCAGGCAATAAGTATTATAGGAAGATTTTTTCGCGCTTCAAGATTTTTTTCCGCCGCGCGCGCTCAACCCGCCGCCGCCATCAGCATGCCACCGGTCAGCCGCCAGATACGATCAAGCTGTTCCGCTCCGGTGAGGCGATGAGCAATCAGCAACACGGTGCGGCCCTGTGTGGCGGTGTTGAGCACCTTCATGAACTCGGTCTCGGTATCGGCATCCAGCCCGGCGCAGGGTTCGTCCAGCAAAAGGATCGGCGCCTCGGAGAGCAGCGTGCGCGCCAGCGCGAGCCGGCGCCCCTGGCCGCCGGAGAGATTCTGCCCGCCCTCGCCCAGCCAGGTATCCAACCCCTCGGGCAGGCTCATGATGGTTTGCGCCAGCTGCGCTGCCTCCAGCGCCGCCCATAGCTTTTCCTCGCTCGCCACGGGGTCGCCCAGCAACAAATTGTTGCGGATGGTATCAGCGAACAAATGCGTGGTCTGGCCGAGATACGCGATCCGGTGGCGCACCGCCTCGGACGGCAGCGCGGCAAGATCCGCCGTGCCCAGACGTATCTGCCCGCGCAACGGGGCCACGAGCTTGAGCAAGAGCGCCGCGATGGTGGATTTTCCCGCACCCGAGGGGCCAAGGATGGCGGTGCGCGACCCGGCCGGCAGTTGCAGCGAGAGATTCTCGAACACGAAGGGCAGGTCATCGGCGTAGCGGAAGCTGACATGCTCGAAGGCAATCGCGTTGCCGGCGGGCATCGGCGCGGGGGTGGCCGGCTCGGGCACCTGCGGCGGTGAGGTCGCGGCTTGCACCACCCGGGCGGCGGCGGCGCGCGCCTGTCCGTAAAGCAAGCCTGCGCGCGGCAGGCCGAGCACGGTCTCAAACACCGTGATGAGCACGAAAACAACAATGACGGCAAACACCGGCGCCCCGGCCAGGCCGATGAGCATCGCCAGCAGCAGCCCCGCCTGCGCGACGAAATAGGCCAGGGCGTTGAGCGCGCTGGTCTGCCCCGCCAGCTCGCGCTGCGCCGCCAGATACGCGGCCTCGCGCGCCTGCACGGCGGCGAGCATCCGCCCCTCGGCGGCATAAATCTTCACCTCACGCAGGCCCGAGAGCGCATCCAGCGCGGCGCTGCGCAGACCCGACATAGCCAGCCCCGCGCGAACACCGTTTTGCCCCGCCGCCCGCGCCGCCAGCACAGGCAGATAGAACGCGACAAACCCAAACGGCAGAAGCACAACCAGCGCCCAGGGTTGCGCGCGCCAAAGTAGCACCGCCAGCACGGGGGTAAGCAGCACGGCGCCCAGCAGGGGCAGGAAAATCCGCAGGAACAAACCGTCCAGCGCGTCGACATCATTAACCAGCCGGGCCAGCGCATCGCCCGCGCGGCGGTAGCCCAGCCCCCCGGCGGCGCTGCGCGCGAGGCCGGTAAACAGCCAGATGCGCAGCCCCGCCAGGGCGCGGAACGTCGCCTCATGCGTGAAGACACGCTCCAGATAACGCAGCACAACCCGCGCCGCGCCAATATATTGCAGCACCGCCGGCACCAGCACCCCGCCGCCCAGCAGGGAGAGCGCGATATAACGGCCTGATGCCCCCATGAGCGCCAGCCCCGCCGCCAGCGCCGCCACGAACAGCGCCGCGCCGAGGAGCATCCATCCTTTCTGGCGCCGCCACAGAAGGAAGATCCGCGATACCGGGCTCATGCCAACACCTCGCGCTTGCGCGCATGGCGCAGCGAGTCCAGATCCAGCCGCTTGGCCCCGGAATTACGCGCGAACTCCACCGCAATGGCCGAATGCGTGGCCATGATCACGGTCCGCCCGGTGGCCAGCCGCTTGATGCTCTCCAGCACCTCGCGCTCCACCGCGGGGTCGAGATGCGCGGTCGGCTCATCGAGCAGCAGCAGGGGCGCATCCTTCAGAAACGCGCGGGCAATGGCGATGCGCTGCGCCTGCCCGCCCGAAAGGCCAAACCCGCCCTCGCCCAGCGGCGTTTTAATGCCCTCGGGCAGCGCATCTATCAGCTCGGAGAGCTGCGCGTTGCGGATCGCCTCGGCGACTTCCTCGCCCGCCGCCTCGGGCCGGGCGAAGCGAATGTTCTCCTCGATGGTGCCCGCGAAAATCATCGGCTTCTGGCCGATCCAGGCCAGCATTTTGGTGCGCGCGGCGGGGACCAGCTCCGGCAGGTCGACGCTGTTGATGGTCACCCGGCCGGAATCGGGCGCGATGAAGCCGAGGATCAGATCCATGACGGTCGATTTCCCAGCGCCGGAGGCGCCGGTGAGCAGCAATATCTCCCCGCTGGCGGCGCGGAAGGAGAGATGTTCCAGCACCGGACCGCGCGCGCGATCCCAGGTGAAGGAGACATCCTCGAACGCCAGGGTCAACCCGTTCGCGGCGACGCTGCGGATCTCCGCGGCGGGCACCTGGGCTGGCGGCGCCGGCAGCGCGCAAAACGCGTCGGCCACAGCCTCGGCGGCCATGCGGTCTGCATACACGGCGGAGAACGCCCGCAGCGGCGCGAAGAATTCCGGCACCAGCAGCAGAACGAACAAGGCCGTGGGCGCTAAAGCGTGATCGTGGCGCAGCGGCCCGGCGAAACGCAATACAATGATAACCAGCGCCGCCGCCGCCGCCAGGTCCAGCGCCGTGGAGGAGAGAAACGCCACGCGCAGCACGCGCATGGTGCGCTGGCGCAACTCGCGCGCCGCCGCCGCCAGGGCGTTTGCCTCATCAGCCGCGCGCCCGGCCAGAACAATGGTGGAAATACCGCGAATCCGGTCCAGAAAGCGGGTTTGCAACCGCGTGAGGGCGATAAACTGCCGTTTGGCGGCCACACCCGCGCCAATTCCGGCCACCGCCATGGCAAAGGGCACCAGCAGCCCGGCGCCGAGCAGCACCGCGCCCGCGCGCCAATCCACCCACAGCACCACCAGCCCCACCAGCGCCGGGCCGATCACCGCCAGCGCGGTTGCAGGTATCCAGCGCGCGTGCAGGCCCTCCATGGCCTCCACCCGGTCCACCGCCGTGGCGGCGAGCTCGCCTGAGTGCTTGCCGCGCAAGCCCACAGGGCCCAGCGCCAGAATTGTGGACAACACCGTGTTGCGCAGCCGCCGCCGCGCTGCCGCCCCACGCTCGAAACCCAGCCGCTCCGCCTGCATGCCGGCCGCCGCGCGCAAGGCGGCAAAAGCGATGAACCCCGTGGCATAAAGTGCAACCAGCAGCCCGCGCTGCGCCAGATGCAGCACGGCTGCCAGCAGATAGGCGGCGCACCAGGCCTGGCCGATGCCAAGCGCCACCTGCCCTGCCCCCAATAGAACCGGCAGGCGCGCGGCCGCCTTTCCGCGTTTCTGCTCCGCCCGCACCCATGCTTTTGTCTCTGCGCTCATGCTCCCGAGATAGCCGCTGCGGCCCCCACTGCAAAGTGGCGTTGCTCAAACAGTCATGCGCGGCACTGGACGCGCGACGCAAAATCGTCAAAACCGCCGGGTATGAAAATCGCCCGGACCCTGACAGAGCTGCAAGCGGCCACCAAAACCATGGGAGAAACCGCCTTCGTGCCAACCATGGGCGCGTTGCACCGCGGGCATTTATCATTGCTGGAGGCGGCCAAGACCGGCGGGCGGGCGGTGGTGGCCAGCATCTTTGTCAACCCGGCGCAGTTTGGCCCGAACGAGGACTATAACCGCTACCCGCGTGATGAGGCGGGCGATCTCGCCCAGTTGGAAGCCTCCGGCTGCGATCTGGTCTGGCTGCCAGATGTCCCCACCATGTACCCGGCGCACGCCGCCACCACCATCCACGTTGCAGGCCCGGCCACGCGCTGGGAGGGTGCGGCCCGCCCGACGCATTTCGCCGGCGTCGCCACGGTGGTCGCCAAGCTGTTCGGCCAGATCCGCCCGGCCGCCGCGTATTTCGGCGAGAAGGACTGGCAGCAGGTGCAGGTGGTCTTGCGAATGGTGGAAGACCTGCTGTTGCCCGTGAAGATCGTCCCGGTGCCAATCGCCCGCGACGCCGACGGCCTCGCCCTCTCCTCGCGCAACCGTTTTCTGCTGCCGCCCGAACGCGCCGCGGCTCCCGCGCTCTACGCGGCGCTGACCAAGGCGGCAACGCAAATCGTGACCGGCAAGGACGTTGCGGCGACACTCCATAATGCCCGGCACGACATGGCGGCGGCCGGGATGGTGCCCGATTATGTGGCGCTGGTGCATGCGCATTCGCTGGAGCCGCTGGCCGCCCTGGCCCAACCGGCCAGGCTGATCGCCGCCGCCAAGCTCGGCCATGTCCGCCTGCTGGATAACGTGCCTGTCGCCTAGTACCCTGCGTCATTCATGACGCAGGGTACTAGCGCGGGTTGGTGGGCGGCGCGCGCTAAATTGATTGAAAAATAAAGGTAGAGCGTGATTGACGCAAGGCAATCACGCTCTACGCCTACCCCGGCAACAGCCAGCCAAGCGCGTGCGGCGCCACCAACAGCCACACCGCGAGCGACCACGCGCTGCTCACGCCCACGCCCAGGATCAGCCCCAGCACCGTGCCGGTCTGAGCCTTGCCAAAATCAGCCCGCATCAGAGGAATTGGCAGGCGCAGGCCAAGCGCCAGATTGCTCGCCAGCGCGCCCGCCATGCCTGGCAGCAGATCCGCCAGCAAGGCGGCGTCGCGCGCCAGCACGCCGATGACCGGCAGCGCCATCAGCACCAGCGTGGCATAACCCGCCGCCGCCAGCACTCCGCGCCGCAGCAAGACAGGCGCCACCGGCGCGCTGGCCGCCAGCTCCGGTGATTCATCAGACCCCACCATGACCGAGATGAAGAACAGCGCCAGCTGGCCTGTGAGAAACACCAGCAGCGGCGCCACCACCTCCACCCCGCCGCCCACCCGCAGCCTGCCGGCCAGGATCATCACCACCGGCACCAGCGTCAGCGAGCGATACACCGTCTGCGTCACCACACCAGGAAATCGCGTGAGCAGGCGCAGGTTTTTCATCAGCACGGCGGCAAACGGGCTGGCGCGGAACGCCCCGCCCTGGCGCGCCGCGCTGCCGCCGGGGCGGTAGGCGGCGGCGGTTATGGCGCCTGAGGCGAAACGTCCGTCCAGCGCGGCCCAGACGAGCCCGAATACCGCGCCGCTGAAACCAATGCTCAGAGCCAGCGCCCAGGGTTGCCCGAGCAGCCCGTTGGCAAAAACGTAGCGGAGCCCCCGCGCATCCCCGGCCGGCAACAGCGCCTGCCAGAAACGCCCCAAGGCGGCGGGGGACATGAAGCGCGGCGCCTGCCCGAGCGCGAATATGAAAACACCGGCCACCAGGGCCAGCATGTGCCCGGCCCGGCGAGCCCGTTTTGGCCCCGTCCATCCGGCCAGCAGCACCACCAGCGTAAAGGCCAGCGCCGCCACCACCAGCCCCTCGGCCAACAGCATCGGGTAAATTGCCAGCGCCCAGGTCTGGCCATAAACCGCCAGCGCATTCGCCAGCACGCCGCCCAGCAGCAGCCAGGGCGCGGCCACGCTGCCCGCCACGCCCAGCATGCGCACCGCCAGCACCCGCCCCGGCGGAATTGGCGAGGCCAGCAGAAAATCCACATCCCCGCGCCTGTACAGCACGTCGATCGCCGATGTCATGGCGCGCGAAAGCATCAGCCAGAAGAAGAAAAACAGATTAAGATTCGCCACCAGCACCATCTGCCCCGGCGGCAGCGGATGGCGCACGATCTGCGCCGCCAGGGCCAGCGCGGCGCCTTGGAACATGAGGCCGACAACGAGCACCGGCGCCAGCACATATTTATGCGTGCGCACCAAAATGGAACCGCGCCAGAGCACACGCCCCTCACGCACCAGCAGCCAGGCGAATCCGGCCGGGCGGAACATCAGGGCGCCGTCAGCTGCAGAAACACATCCTCCAGCGAGCCGTGCGCCACCCCGGCCTGGCGTTGCAGCGCCGCCAGATCGCCTTCCGCCAGCAACCGCCCGCCGGCGATAATCCCGATCCGCGCCGCCAGCCGCTCGGCGACATCCAGGATATGCGTGGTGAGTATAACCGCCGCGCCCGCCCGCACACGCGCCTGGAGTATCTCCTTCACCAACCGGGCGGAGGCGGCGTCCAGCCCGGTGAACGGCTCATCCAGCAACAAAAATCGCGGCTCGTGGATCAGCGCCCCCGCCAGCAGGGTTTTCTGCTTCATCCCGCGCGAAAACCCCTCGCAACGCTCAAACCGGTGCGCCCACAGCCCCAGCGTCTCCAGCAGCGCCTTTGCGCGGGCTTTGGCCACCACCGGGTCCACCCGCCACAGCCCGGCGACAAATTCAAGATATTCCATCGGGCTCAGCCGGTCATAGAGCAGCGGCTCGTCGGGCAGCCAGGCCATGATCGCCTTGGCGCCCAGCGGGTCAGCCAGCACATCGCGCCCGAACACGCAGACACTGCCCGCATCAGGGC
>NZ_JABEVC010000085.1 GCF_013044125.1 Acidocella sp.
CGGCGGGGTGGCCACGGCGGCGCTGATGCGCATAGCCGCGACTCTGCCCGATGTGCGCGCGGGCCGCGCCACGGTGGACTATACCGGGCAGATCCCGCTTTCGGACGAGCAATTCGCCTCGCTGACCCAGGGGATGGTCACCGGCGGCATCATCAGCCTGCTGCTGATTGCGCTCTGGCTTTATCTGGCGGTGCGCTCGTGGCGGCTGATTGTGCCGATATTGCTGACGCTGGTGCTGGGTCTGGCGCTGACCATCAGCTTCGCGGCGATTTTCATCGGCGTGCTGAATCTCATCTCCGTGGCGTTCGCCATATTGTTCATCGGCCTGGCGGTGGATTTCGCGATCCAGTTCTGTGTGCGGCTGCGCGATGTGCATCTTGTCTCGAGTGAACTCTCCGATGCGATTCCGCGCACCGCGCGCGAGGCCGGCGGGCAGATCGCCCTTGCCGCCGTGGCCACCTCCTGCGGATTTTTTGCCTTTGCCCCCACCTCGTTCATCGGCGTGGCGGAGCTTGGGATCATCGCCGGGGCGGGGATGCTGATCGCCCTGTTCTGCACCATCACGTTTTTGCCGGCGCTGCTGCGGGTGTTTTCGCCGCGCACGAACAAGGCGCCGCTCGGCCTGCCTTATGGCGAGCGGATGGACGGGTTTTTGCAAAAGCGCCGCCGTGGCGTGCTGGTGGTGTTCGCCGTGCTGGGGCTGGCCGGCGCCGGAGCCGCCGCAACCATCGGGTTTGACGCCAACCCGTTGAACACGAAGGATCCGAACACCGAGAGCATGCGTACGCTGAGCAAGCTGCTCACCAACCCGGCGACCAACCCGTTCTATGCCGATGCGCTGGCCCCCAATCTGGCCGCCGCGCGCGCGTTGGGGGCAAGGTTTGCGGCGTTGCCGCAGGTCTCCGGCGTGCTCTCGGGCGCTACCTTCGTGCCCGAGGACCAGACGCAGAAACTGGCCATGCTGGCGCAGGCGCAGAGTATTCTGGCGCCCACGCTGCTGGCCGCCGCCACGCCGCCCACGGCGCCGGTGAGTGCTGCGGACATCCGCGCCGCGCTGGTGAAGACGCAACAGGCGATTGCCGATGTGGCCCCCCAACTGCCGAAGGATTCGCCGCTGCTGGCCCTGGCGGCGACGCTGGTGAAGCTGGAAGGCTGCGACGATGCGCAACTGCTGGCGATGAACGCGGCGCTCACGCGCTTTCTGCCCGGGGAACTCTCCCGCCTGGCCGCCAGCCTGAACGCGGCGCCGGTTACAGTGCAGAATCTGCCTGAATCAATTGCGGCGGACTGGTTCCTGCCCGGCGGGCAGGTGCGGGTGGAGGCGCTGCCCTCCGCCGCCGCGCAAACAACGGCCGGGCTGCGCCAGTTTGCCAAGGCCGTGCTGGCGATTGCGCCCGATGCCGGTGGCCCGGCAATTTCCACCATCGCCACCGCGCAGACGATCCTGAACTCCTTCCGCGAGGCGGCGCTGCTCGCTTTCCTCGCCATCACGGCCATATTGCTGCTGGTGTTCCGCAATCTGCGCGGCCCGCTGCTGGTGCTGGCGACGCTGGGAATGTCAGTTTTGCTGACGGCGCTGTTTGCAAAAATCATCGGCCTGTCGATCAACTATGCCAACATCATCGCGCTGCCGCTGCTGCTGGGCGTTGGCGTGTCGTTCAATGTGTATTTCGTGATGAATTTCCGCATGGGCATGCGCAAATTCCTTTCCTCGGCCACCGCCCATGCCGTTTTGTTCTCGGCGCTGACGACCGGAACCGCCTTTGGCACCTTGGCCGCCTCGCATGACCGGGGCACGGCCAGCATGGGTGTGTTGCTGCTCATCAGCCTGCTGGCGGTGCTGATAGCAACGTCGGTGTTTCTGCCGGCGCTGTTGTACACCGTGGTAAATGCCCGGGAAAATGCTCGAAAAAAGAAGTCTTAGCCTCTCAGGCCACCGCACCAGTATTGCGCTGGAGCCGGAGTTCTGGGCGGCGCTGACGGCGCTGGCGGTGGGGGAAAACCTGACGCTGGCGGCATTGGTGACGCGCATTGACGCGGCGCGCCCGCCCGAGCGGCCGCTGGCCTCGGCGCTGCGGGTGTATGCGTTGCGGCGCGGCGGGGGTTAACCCCGCAGCACCCCGCCGGTTTTTTTGCCCACTTCGGCGACGATTTTCGCTGAAACCGCGTCCAGCTCGGCCTCGGAAAAGCTCTTCTCCACCGGCTGGATGGTCACCGCGATGGCCAGCGAGATCTGGCCTTCCGGCACGCCCTTGCCCTGGTAGCGGTCAAACAGCGCCACATGGGTGATGAGGTTGCGCTCAGCCCCCTTGGCGGCGCGCAGCAGCGTCTCGGCCGCGGTTCCGGCGCTGACCAGGAAGGCGAAGTCGCGGCGGATGGGCTGGAAGGCGGGCAGCGCCGGGGCGGCTTTTTTGCGGCGCTTTGGCTCGGCGATGGCGTCGAGGAAGATTTCGAACGCGACCGCGCCCAGCGGCAGGTCCAGCCTGGCGCATAAGGCCGGGTGCAGCGTGCCGAAGGCGGCGAGGACGGTTTTAGGCCCCTGGCGCAGCGTGCCGCACTGGCCGGGGTGATAGAAGCTGGCGCCGCCGGGGGTGGTGGTCACCCCCTCCATCGGCACGCCGAGCGCGCTCAGCACCGCGATGGCGTCGGCCTTGGCGTCCAGCGCATCGAATTTGCGCGCGGGCGCGAGGGCGGAGAGCGGGGTCTCGCCCACGCGCAGGCCCGCTGCGACCAGCGCCTGGGAGGTGTCGGCGGCATAGGCCGGGCCGATCTCGAACAGGCCGAGGCCGCCAAAGCCGCGCGCCACGTTGCGCGCCGCGGCCAGGGAGAGGGTGGCCAGGGCGGTCGGGCGCATCTGGTCAAGGTCGGCGGCGATGGGGTTGGCCAGCCGCAGGCTCTCGGGCGCGCCGCCGAACAGCGTGGCGGTTTCGTGGTCGAGGAAGCTGAAGGTTACCGCCTCCAACAGGCCGCGCGATGCCAGCACGCGGCGGGCCAAAGCGGTGCGGGCCTGTTTTGGGGTATAGATCGGCGCCTGGATGAGCCCTTCCACCGGCAGCGAGACGGGGGTGATGGCGTCCATGCCCTTCAGGCGCAGCACTTCCTCGATGAGATCCACCTCCGGCTCGATCTCGGCGGCGCCGATGGCGGCTTGCGCGGCGCCGGGAACATCGGCCTGATCCAGCGCGGGGGGCTGCGCCACATCGTTGCGCCAGCTTGGCACGGCGAGGGTGACGCTGGCCGCATCGCGCGCGCGCACGCCAAAGCCGAGGCGCTCCAGTGAGGCGACGGCTTCATCGGGCCCGATGTCCGAGCCGCCGAAGGTGCGGATACGCTCGAAGCGCAGTTTTGCCGTGCGTGACCAGTCCGGCCGGGCGCCGGCTTCGGAAATTTCACTGGCCTCGCCGCCGCAGAGTTCGATCACCATGGCGGTTGCGGCATCCAGCGCCTGGGGCATGAGCTGAGAGTCGATCCCGCGCTCGAAGCGCTGCCGCGCGTCGGAGAAGATGCCGGTGCGCTGGCCGGTCTGGGCGATCCTCACGCGGTCAAACAAGGCGCATTCGATGAACACGCTGGTGGTGTTCTCATCGCAGCCAGTGGCCTCGCCACCGACGATGCCGGCCAGCGATTGCACGCCCGCCGCATCGGCGATGATACAATCCTCGGCACCGGCCTTTACCTCTTTGCCGTGCAGGCCGGTGAAGGTTTCGCCATTGCCGCGGCGCAGTTCCAGGAACCCGCCCGAGACCTTGGCGGCATCAAACACATGTAGGGGGCGGCCGAGGTCGTGCGTGAAGAAATTGGTGATGTCGGCCAGCGTGTTGATCGGGCGCAGGCCAACCGATTCCAGGCGCTGCTTCAACCAGTCAGGGCTTTCGCCGTTCTTCACATGGCGCACGGTGCGGCCCAGCACCCAGGGGCAGGCCTCGGGGAAGGCGTTGCGCCACACAACGGCGCTGGCGCCGGACCCGGCGATGGGCGCGGGCGCAAAGGGTTTCAACACGCCTAGCCCGGCGGCGGCGAGGTCGCGCGCCACGCCGCGCACGCTCAGCGCATCGCCACGGTTGGGGGTGACCGCGATTTCGATCACCGGTTCATCCAGCCCGGCCCATTTGGCGTAGCCGGCACCGACCGGCGCATCGGCCGGCAGCTCGATGATGCCTTCGCCCTCGCCCTCCAGCCCCAGCTCGCTGAAGCTGGTGAGCATGCCCTCGGATTTCACGCCGCGGATTTCACCGATTTTCAGTGTGATGCCCGAGCCGGGCACGAAAGCGCCCGGCGGGGCGAACACCACGCGCAGCCCGGTGCGCGCGTTCGGCGCGCCACAGACCACGGAGCGCTCCACGCCATCGCCCACATCCACGCGGCAGGCGCGCAGACGGTCAGCGTTGGGGTGGGGCAGGGCCTCAATCACCTGCGCGATGATGAAAGGCGCCAGCGTGGCGGCCCGGTTTTCAACACCCTCCACCTCCAGGCCGATGGCCGAGAGGGTGGTGAGGATGTCATCCAGTGCGGCATCGGTCTCGAGCCAGGTTTTTAACCATGACAGCGTGAATTTCATGGCTTAGATTCCTTCGTGCAGCATGGCGGGGCTCAGCGCGGCAAAACCGTAATGGCGCAGCCAGCGCACATCGCTTTCGTAGAACAGGCGAAGATCGGCGATGCCGTGTTTGAGCATGGTCAGACGCTCGATGCCGACACCGAAGGCGAAGCCCTGAAATTCACGAGGGTCGATGCCGCAATTGGCCAGCACGTTGGGGTGAACCATGCCCGAGCCGCCGATCTCCAGCCAGTCAGTCCCGCCGCCGAGCTCGCCGGTTTTGCGGTTCCAACCGATATCGACCTCCATGGAGGGTTCGGTGAAGGGGAAGTAGCTGGCGCGCAGGCGCACCGGCAAGGCGGGAATGTCAAAAAAGGCGCGCAGGAAGTCGATCAGGCAGCCTTTCAGGTGGCCGAGCGTGATGCCGCGCCCGATGACCAAGCCTTCGGTCTGGTGGAACATCGGGGAGTGGGTGGCGTCATGGTCGGCGCGGAAGGTGCGGCCGGGCACGATGATGCGAATCGGCTGTGCGTCCGCCTGGGTGGAATGGCTCTTCGCCCAATCGAGCATGGTGCGAATTTGCACGGGGGAGGTATGCGTGCGCAGCACCTCGCCGCCTTGCAAATAGAAGGTGTCCATCATCGCGCGGGCGGGGTGGTGGGCGGCGATGTTGAGCGCGCTGAAATTGTTCCAGTCGTTTTCGATATCCGGGCCATCCTTGATGGAAAAACCCATGGCGCTGAAGATCGCGGCGATCTCTTCGGTGGTGCGGCTGATCGGGTGAATGGCGCCGGTGAGTTCCGGGCGGACTGGGGCCGTTACGTCAATACGTTCCGCCGCGAGGCGAGCCTCCAGCGCCGCCGCGTCCAGCATCGCGCGGCGCGCCGCCAGCGCCTGGGTGAGCGCTGATTTTACAACATTCAGCTCTGCGCCTCGGGCTTTTCGTTCCTCTGGGGGCATCGCGCCGAGTGCCTTCAGCGCGGCGGTGAGGGTGCCGCTCTTGCCGAGCAGCGCCACGCGCAATTCCTCCAGGGCATCGCTGTCAGCCATGGCGATGCGTGATTCAGCCTGGGTCTGTAATAAGCTAAGGTCGTTTTCCGGCATTTGGTCCACCTGATCCATCCGGCCGCAGGGCAGACATTTTTGCCGCCCAAAAGTCAAGCGCCAACGCGGCGCCGGGGCAGGCCGGCGGGTGGGCGGTGTCACAAATTCTCCACAGGTACAAAATAAACTATCTCTACCTATCTAATCGGGCCACAGACGCGCAAAATGCATAACTATAGTGCTTGACCCTTCACCGCTGGGCAGAGTATGGCCCGTTAGGATGCGTAATCATAGTGATTTCGCAACCAAGTATAACCTCGCTCACCAATCACGGACAGGGATCGGTTTTTTAATATGAAATTCAAAGCATTGGGCGCTTTCGCCGGCCTTGCCCTGCTGGCAGCCTGCTCTTCTAACCCCACCGCCTCCAACACCGGCACTGGCGCCGGCGCGGCCTCCACGGGCGCCGTTCCGGGCAGCGAACAGGACCTGGTTGCCAACGTTGGTGATCGCGTGTTCTTCGCGTTCGACAAGTCGAACCTGAGCAGCGATTCCGACGCCACTCTGGGCCGTCAGGCTTCATGGCTTGCCAAGTACCCGAGCGTCAACGTTCTGGTCGCCGGCAATGCTGACGAGCGCGGCACCGAGACGTACAACTTGGCGCTGGCTCAGCGCCGTGCGAACACCGCGCGTGACTACCTGGTTGCCCAGGGCGTTGCCGCTTCGCGCATCACCACCATCTCCTACGGCAAGGATTGCCCGGTTGCCGCGGGCAATGACGAAGCTGCCTACCAGCAGAACCGTAATGCCATCACTTCGGTTCAGGGCTTCAACCCGCAGAACTGCAAGTAATTTAAGGTTCCGTCCAACCCTGGTTGGGCGTGGCTGAAAATAATTGACCGGCGGTGCCTCTTTGTTGAGGGGCCGCCGGTTTTGTGTTTGGGCGGTTTCGTTTTTGAGCCGGTAGGGCTATATCGGATCAGATAAACCCCACAGTTCAGGATTATTCGCGGATATGCGCCAAAATCTCCTCGCCCTCGCTGTATTTGCCTCCCTGCTGCCGATCGGCGCCGCGCAAGGCCAGCCGCTGGTGCAAAGCCAGGAGGGCATCGCGCTGGAAAATCAGATTCTGCAACTGCAGAGCCAGGTGCAGCAGTTGCAGGCGGGCGGCGGGGGAAATGGCGGTTCCGTGCTGGGCGGCACCGCCGCGCCGCCGCCGCCAACCTCTGGCGGCGCCGCGCCGGGTGGCGGCATCGTTGCCACGCTGCTTAACCAGGTGAACGATCTGCAAACACAGGTGCAGCAGCTCAGCGGCAGGGTGGATACGCTGCAAAACCAGGTGGATACGCAGCACGCCGCGACCGAGAAAGAAATTGGCGATCTGAAGTTCCAGATGACCAACGGCGCCACCTCCGCCGCGTCAGGCGCCCCCGGCGCCGCATCGGGTGCTCCGGCGCCGCAGACCAGCGCCCCACCGGCAGCTCCCGCCCCGGCGGTTTCCGGCTCGCCCGAGACCATGTTGCATGACGGCCTGGCCGCTTACGCCCGGCATGATTACACGGCGGCCGAAACGGCTGCAAAGGCCATTCTCTCCACGGCCAAGGGCAGCCCGCAGGCCTACCGGGCGCAATATCTGCTGGGGCAGTCTCTTTCCGCCGAGGGCAAGCCGCAAGCTGCCGCCATTGCGTATGACAGCGCCTATAACTTCAACCGCACGGGAAGCTGGGCGCCGCAATCGTTGTACGGGCTTGCCAGCTCGCTGGCTGACATCAACCAGGACCAAGCCGCCTGCGACACTCTCTCATCGCTCAACAGCCAGTTCCCGGCGCCCCCAGCCGGCATGAAGAGCAAGATCGACGCGTTGAGCCACCGGGCGCATTGCTCCTAGCCCCGGCTGACTCCGCCAGCACCGCGCTGGCGCGTCATTTTGCCGCCGCGATGGCGAGGCTAGGCCCTTTTGGCACGCCGCCGCATCTGGCCGCCGCGGTTTCCGGCGGGGCGGACAGTACCGCCCTGGCCTTGCTGGCGCATGATTGGGCGGTACGAAACCAGGGGAGCCTGCTGGCGCTAATTGTCGACCACGGCCTGCGCCCCGAGTCCGGTGCTGAAGCCGCGCTGACGGCCACGCGCCTGGCGGCGCGGGGGATTGATTGTAAAATCATCAACTTGTCTGGCCTTGCGGGTCCTGGAGTTCAGGAAAAAGCCCGTGCCGCGCGCTATGCGGCGCTGGCGCAGGCCGCGCTGGCGCAGGGGCGGCTGCACCTGCTGCTGGGCCATCATCAGGCTGATCAGGCTGAAACCGTGGCCATGCGTGCGCGGCGTGGTCCCGGCGGGGCGGAGGGCATCGCCGCCTGGGCGGCGCGCGGCAATGTGCTGCTGCTGCGCCCGTTGCTGGATGTGCCCCCCGCCGCGCTGCGCGCCTATCTTGCGGCGCAGGGCATGGCATGGGTGGAAGACCCTTCCAACCAGAACCTCAGGTTTGAGCGCGTGCGGATACGCTTTGAGGGTGCGGGCGTGCAGCCCGCCAGCGCCGCCGCCCGCCAGGAGCGCGAGCAGGAAGCGGCGTGCTTCCTCGCCCGCCGCGCCGCGCTGCGGCCCGAGGGGTTTGCGCTGTTGGACGCGCCCGCGGCCCCAGCGGCTGCGCTGGCGGCGCTGCTGCGCGTGGTCGGCGGCAATGTCTACGCGCCGGACCAGCCCGCCACCGCAGCCCTGGCCGCAAGGCTGCGCCCGGCGACCTTGGCCGGGGTGCGTATTCTGGCGGCCGGGCGGCTTGGCCCCGGCTGGCTGCTGGCGCGCGAGCCCGCCGCTCTGGCGCCGCCGGTTCCGGCGCGGCGCGGCGCTCTCTGGGACGGGCGGTTCACCCTGGAGGCCACGCCCCCGCCGGGGCAGAGTTTGGGCGCGCTCGGCGATGAGGCAAAAAACCATAAAAAATACAATAACTTGCCATCGGTTGTTCTGCGCACGATGGCGGCCCTGCGCGCGGCGGACGGCACGCTCAGCTTCCCCGCCCCGGTTTTGTTCACCCCGCCGTCGCCCGCCGCGCCGCATCCCTTCTTCAGCGCCGGGCAATAAATTTGTGCAATGCTACAAAATCGGTGCAGAATACCCATCTGAGATGGCGCTCTACCACCGTGGCGGAGCGGCGTTGGGTTTTAATGTAGAGAATTGGATAAGGCTAGATGAACAATCTTGGTCGAAATATAGCGCTCTGGGTGGTCGTCGCTCTGTTTCTGGTGGTACTTTTTAACGTATTTCAGCCGTCCAGCACGTCCAGCAACCCGGTGAGCCAGATCGCCTACTCCAGCTTTCTGGATCAGGTGAATAACAGTCAGGTGCAGGATGTCACCATCGCGGGACATGACATCACCGGCACGACCAAGGATGGCAAGGCGTTTGAGACATACGCGCCGGCCGACCCTTCGCTGCTCGACAAGCTGATCGCGGCCAATGTGCATGTGGATGCCAAGCCCGAAGGCGACACCATGAACCCGATTCTCAAGGTGCTGATCTCCTGGGCGCCGATGCTGCTGCTGATCGGGGTGTGGATATTCTTCATGCGCCAGATGCAGTCAGGCGGCGGCCGCGCCATGGGCTTTGGCAAATCGCGCGCCCGGTTGCTGACCGAAAAGCAGGGCCGCGTGACCTTTGAGGACGTGGCCGGCATCGATGAGGCCAAAGGCGAGTTGCAGGAAATCGTGGAATTCTTGCGTGACCCGCAGAAGTTCCAGCGGCTTGGCGGCAAAATCCCCAAGGGGTGCCTGCTTGTTGGCCCGCCGGGCACGGGTAAAACCCTGCTGGCGCGCGCCATCGCGGGGGAGGCCAATGTGCCGTTTTTCACCATCTCCGGCTCGGATTTCGTGGAGATGTTCGTGGGTGTTGGCGCCTCGCGCGTGCGTGACATGTTCGAGCAGGGCAAGAAGAACGCGCCCTGCATCATCTTCATTGACGAAATCGACGCCGTCGGCCGCCATCGTGGCGCGGGGCTGGGCGGCGGCAATGACGAGCGCGAGCAGACGTTGAACCAGATGCTGGTCGAGATGGACGGGTTTGAGAGCAATGAGGGCGTCATCCTCATCGCCGCCACCAACCGGCCGGACGTGTTGGACCCAGCATTGCTGCGCCCCGGCCGGTTTGACAGGCAGGTCGTGGTGCCCAACCCGGATGTGCTGGGCCGCGAGAAAATTCTCAAGGTGCATATGCGCAAGGTGCCGCTGGCGTCCGATGTTGACCCCAAGACCATCGCGCGCGGCACGCCCGGCTTCTCGGGCGCGGATCTTGCCAATCTGGTGAACGAGGCCGCTCTGCTGGCCGCGCGAATCGGCAAGCGGGTGGTCGCCATGGCGGAGTTCGAGCACGCCAAGGACAAGGTGATGATGGGCGCGGAACGGCGTTCGCTCGTGATGTCCGACGATGAGAAGCGCATGACCGCCTATCATGAAGGCGGCCATGCGATTTGCTCGATCACCCTGCCGGAGTGCGACCCGGTGCATAAGGCCACCATCATTCCGCGCGGCCGGGCGCTTGGCATGGTGATGTCGCTGCCCGAAGGGGACCGCTACTCCACCAGCAAGCTGAAACTGTTGCAGCAGCTCATCATGGCCATGGGCGGGCGCGCCGCCGAGGAGCTGGTGTTCGGGCCGGACAAGGTCTCCAACGGCGCCTCCGGCGACATTAAAATGGCGACGGACATGACCCGGCGGATGGTCACCGAATGGGGCATGTCCGAGAAGCTGGGCATGATCTCATACGGCGATAACGGGCAGGAGGTGTTCCTCGGCCACTCCGTGACGCAGAACAAGAACGTCTCGGAAGCCACCGCCCGCGAGATCGACACCGAGATCAAGGCGATCATCGACCATGCCTATGCCGAGGCGCGGCGTATTCTTACCGAGCGCCGGGCGGATCTGGAGTCGCTGGCGCAAGGGCTGCTGGAATACGAGACGCTTTCGGGCGACGAGATCGAGGCGGTGATCCGTGGCGAGAAGATTGTGCGCAAGGTGGTGGACGAGCCGATGCCCGACCAGCGCCGCTCCTCAGTGCCCACCGCGGCGCCGCCGCGGCCGGACGTTCCGGGGATTCTCCCGGCAGCGGGCTGAAGTGTAAGGCGGCACGGGGAGTCCCCGTGCCGTTTGCGCTCTTGCCGGAGTGTGCGGGCTTGTTTATCCGCAACGCATGGCAAAACATTATTTTACAGTTACCTGGGACCAGTTGCACCGCGACGCGAAGGCACTGGCATGGCGGTTGCACTCACTCGGGCCATGGAAGGGCATTGTCGCGATTACACGCGGCGGGCTGATCCCGGCGGCGATTATCGCGCGCGAGCTGGAATGCCGATTGATCGAGACGGTCTCGGTTGTCACCTATGACGAGGAAAACCCCGGTGAGCCGGTGGTGACCAAGCCGCCCGCCGCCGCCGGAGACGGGGAAGGGTGGCTGATTGTGGATGATCTGGTGGATTCCGGCACAACGGCCAAACTGGTGCGCGGGCTGCTGCCCAAGGCGCATCTGGCCACGGTTTATGCCAAGGAGGCCGGCAAGCCGATGGCCGATACCTTCATCACCGAGGTCAGCCAGGATACATGGATACTCTTTCCGTGGGACACCGAGCCGCAGTTCGTCGCGCCCCTGGCGCGCCGGCCTGTATGACGCCTTTGGCGCGCCGGCCTGCATAACGCCTTTGGCGCGCCGGCCTGCGTAACCAGCTTGGGTGTTCAAGTCCTCCTAGCCTTGGGGGCGAAACTCCGGTAAGAGCAGCGCACACGCCATGGGGCGTGTTCATGTGTGGGGCATTTGGCCCCGCTCATGTTGTTGAGACTAGCGGCAGAACGGGGTTTTAGGGAACCAACCGGATGATCCGCGCCGCCGCCGGTTTTTTGCCCGCGGCGTTTCCGGCCACATGGTCCGTGGCTGTGACGAGTTTATGCTCCCCTCACAGCCAGACC
>NZ_JABEVC010000011.1 GCF_013044125.1 Acidocella sp.
CGGTTGGCGGGGCGGGCGGCGGCGGCAACAAAACCATGGCCCAGGCCGGCGGGCCCGACGGCAATGCCTGGCAAGCCGCGCTGGCCGCCATCCGCAACGCTCTTTAACCTGTAGCGCGCCGGGGCTTCACGCCCCCCAGCGCGGTATCGCCAGATATGCCAGCCGCTTGGCCTCCTTGCGCGCCCGCGCCACGGAATCCAAAATCAGGCCGCAGGCGAAGGAGAGAAACGAGATCATCATGATCCCGGTTGAGAGCACCGCGGTCGGCAACCGCGGCACCAGCCCGGTTTTGAGATACGCCGTCACCACAGGGAAACCCAACGCGATGGCCAGCAGCATCAGCAAGGCGCCCGCCAGAGTGAAGAACTGCAACGGCCGTTCCTCCTTCACCAGCACCAGAATCGTCCGCAAAATCCGCAAGCCGTCAGAGTAGGTCCGCAGTTTCGAGGCCGACCCCGCCGGGCGCTCGCGGTAGCTCACCGGCAATTCGGCCAGCGGCATCATCAAATCCAGCGCGTGGATGGTGAATTCCGTTTCGGTCTCAAACCCTGACGCCAGGGCCGGAAATGTCTTCACGAACCGGCGCGAGAACACCCGGTAGCCCGAAAGCATGTCCCTGATCCGGTCGCCAAAAACCATCCGCACCAGCCCCGAGAGCACGCGGTTGCCCATCCGGTGCCCGCGCCGGTAGGCCTGCGTTTCCACGCCCGCGACGTTACGCTGCCCGTTGACCATATCGAGCTGTTCTTCCAGCAGCAGCCTGACCATCTCCGGCGCGGCGGCGGCGTCGTAAGTATCGTCGCCATCCACCAGCACATAGGCATCGGCCTCAATATCGGCGAACATCCGCCGGATCACATGACCTTTGCCCTGCAACGCCTCGCGCCGCACCACCGCCCCGGCGGCGGCCAGCGCCGTGCCATCGCTGGAATTATTATCGTAAACATAAACTTCCGCCCCCGGCAGGCACGCGCGGAAATCGGCCACCACCTTACCGATCGCGACAGCCTCATTGAAGCATGGAATCAGCACGGCAATACGAGCATTTGTCATGGTTCCACCGCTAAAGCACGTCATAACGCCGCACAAGTTTTCTCCATGCCCGCCAACCCGCCCGCGCGCATTGACTGACCATGGACGATCGGCAACTACCTTGAAGCTATGGATGCAGCAACGAACACCCCCTCCTTCGCGCAACGGCACAAAGCCCCGCTGCTGCTGCTCACCCTGCTGCCGGTCCTGGCCAACGCCATCGCACTGTCCGGGCTGTTCAACAACGACCCCACGCTCCAATTCATCGGCCTTGCCCAACATATGCGCCCTGGGCTTATCTCCGGCCCGATGAGCTGGGTTGACCCCTCGGTCGCCTACATTACGCAACCGGTTGGCCATCTCGCGGCATCAGACTGGCTGCACGGCATCATCCCCTGGTGGAACCCCTACGCAGGTGTGGGCATGCCGCTCGCCGCCGAAATGCAGGCCTCCGCCTTTTTCCTGCCCTTCGTATTGCTGCTACACTTTAACACCGGCTGGCTGTTGTTGCGCGTGCTCCTGCAAATGGGTTGCGGGGTCTTCAGCTACATATTGTTCGCCGAACTCGGCCTCTCCCGCACTGCCGCATTCCTGGGTGCTGCGCTTTACACGCTTACCCCGATTTTTTTTCTGTCGCCTCATGCCGCGATAACGCCCCTGCCATTCCTTCCGCTGCTTCTACTGGGCATTGAGGAATCCGCCCGGGCATCCATGCAAGGCAAACCGATGGGCTGGTCCCTGGTTCCCCTATCCGTTGCCTATTCGTTCTACGCAGGCTTCCCGGAAGTTGCCTATCTTGACGGTTTGCTCGCCGGATTTTGGACATTTTGGCGGCTTGCCATCATGCCCGCGCAAGCGCGGCTGCACTTCATCGGCAAACTCAGCCTCGGCGTGGGCATTGGCATCAGCCTATGCGCCCCGCTGCTCGTTCCCTTCCTGGGTTATTTGCAAATCGCCTCTGTCGGCGCCCACGGTGTTTTATTCCAGACCATCCATCTCGATCCGGCGGACGTACCGTTGCAAATCCTGCCCTTCCTCTACGGCAAACTCGGCAGTGTAACGCCTGCGCCACTCGCCTCCATTTTTGGCGCTGGCTATGTCCGTGTTCCCGGCTGGGCCGGATTGCCGGTGCTGGCTTTGGCGCTCGTGGCATTGTGGCGTCACGGCAAACTCCCATCTCTCCGGTTGGTCCTTCTGCTCTGGATTTTTCTCTGGGAAGCACGCTACCTGGGCGTCACACCGGTAACATGGTTGCTCAATACCATCCCCGGCCTCGGCACCACCGACAGCACTCGCTTCAGCGGACCCGCGGTAAATTTCGCCATCTACGCTCTCGCCGCTCTGGGCCTGGATGATTTTATGCGCCTGCCCGTTATCTCCCGCGCCCGCCTCAGCGCCGTCTTGTTCACATTACTCGCGTTTGTGACCGCCGCCGTTTTCCCCGTCCTTGGCCTGATCCGCGCATGGTACAGGCTGCGCCCGCACGACATGGCCGTCTCCTTCGGCGCCACCGCATTTGCGCTCGCCATCCTGGTCATTCTCTGCCTGGAACTTCGCCGCCCTCAACACCGCCATCGCCTCGCGGCCTTGCTGCTTACCGGGCCATTGCTAACATTCATGATCCCCCAACTCGCGGGCGTTCGCGGTGGACATATAGATCAGGCGCCGATTGAGTATCTCAAGAACCACATCGGTACAAATCGGATTATGAGCCTGGGGCCGTTCAGCCTCAACTTCCCCAACCGCTACCGTATCGCGACGATCAACTACAGCGCCCTGCCCATCCCCGTGCTGTGGACAAACTACATCACTGCCAATCTGTTTCCCCTGGCTGATGTCGTAAATTACAGCGGCAGCCAGCCCGGCCAGCGCGATGCCCTGCGCGAGCGCCTGCCCGCTTATGAAGCCATCGGCGTGCGCTACGTCGTCACCACGCCGGGCGATAATTTCTTCTGGGCCAACCAGTTTCAACCCGTTTACACAGCGCCACGCAATTCCACCCAGAACCTCTTCCCCGGCGGCCCCAGCCTTGCCGGACTCGTAACAACCACCTTCCCGTTCTCCGCCATCGGCGCCATGTCCGTCGTGGCCGGCACCTATTTCGGCACCGCGCGCGGCCCCGTGGTGGCCACACTCTGCGCCGCCGGCAACTGCGTCACCGCCACCGCCGATGCCGGCACCGCGGCTGACAACGCGCCGCTCATCTTCACCTTTCCCACGCCGCTCAATATTCCGCCGCGCGCCAAAATCACCTATCGCTTCAGCCACCCCTCGGGGACGCCTCTGGCCATCTGGTACGCCCCCGCCCCCATCCACCGTGTGAAACCCGTCATCAGCCTGATCGAAGCATCCAACGGCCCGGCGCCCATGCTTGTCTTCCGCGATGCCACAGCCTCCATTTTCGAACTCCCCCAGGCCGCGCCCTATGCGCAAACCGCCGATGCAAACTGCGCGGTAACCATCATCTCCCGGCAAAACATCCAAACCTCCTGCCCAACGGCAAGCGTGCTCACCCGCCGTGAATTATTCTACCCAGGCTGGACCGCCACGGCCAACAATACGCCCATCGCGCTCTCCCAGGCGGGATTATTTCAATCCGTCGCCGTTCCAGCGGGCAATGCCAGCATAAAATTCAGCTACGCGCCGCCGCATATCCGCCTGGCCTGCGCCATCGCGATCCTGGCGCTCCTGCTCTGGCTGGCCTGCGCCCGCGCCACCCGGCGCCAAACATAAATCGCCGCCCGGCACCAAAACCTAAACCAGGCATAAAAAGGCCGGAGGATCACGCCCCCGGCCTTCCAATTCTCCCGCTTCGCGCCGGCTCAGAACGTCAGCGTCGTCGCCTGCATCACCAGCGGCAGCGCGC